>JAZNFF010000097.1:0-9160 GCA_045588995.1 Acutalibacteraceae bacterium | reverse complement strand
CAGGCATTTCTTCGAATTCAAGTTTAAAATCAAGTTTTGTCATAAAAATTCCTTATTAAAAAGCCGCACTTTCAGTTTTTTCGTGAAAGTGCGGTTTTAATTTTAATTTTATTTATTCTTCTTCACAACCGCAGTCGCAACCGTCTTCTTCACAGTCACAGCAATCGCAATCAAAATCAAATTCCAAAGGTGTGCCGCAGTTGGGGCATTCAATTCCCTCTTCTTCGAGCATATCTTCATCAAGATAGATTATATCATTGCAAGCGGGGCACTCAATTTCATAGAGTTCATCATCTTCACAACAATCACAATCTTCATCTTCACAGTCACAGCAATCGCAATCTTCATCATAAATGATTTCTTCTACTGCGGAAAGATCTTCATCAACTGCATCAATCTGATCGCACATATCATCAAGAGCATCTTCAATATCGCAGATTTCCTCAGTAATATCACCGATTAAATCAATAAGCGCGGCTAAAATTTTGCCCTCTTTTGTATTTTCATCCAATTCTAAACCTTCGGCGAGGCCTTTGATATAAGCAATTTTTTCACAGATATCCATTATTATTTCCTCCTAGATTATGCGCGTTCCATATATTCGCCTGTACGGGTATCAATACGGATAACCTCACCCTCATCAATAAAGAGAGGTACGCGGATTTCACAACCTGTTTCTAAGGTTGCGGGTTTGGTAGCATTAGTAGCGGTATCGCCCTTGAAACCAGGTTCGGTAGCAGTTACGGTAAGCTCAACAAATGTTGGGGGCTCAACGCCAAAAACTTTACCCTTATAAGAAAGAACTTTGCAAACCATATTTTCCTTTACAAACTTAAAGTTATCACCGAGTTCACTTCCGTTGATGGGAATCATATCGTAGGTTTCTTGGTCCATAAAGTAATAAAGGTCACCGTCGTTATAAGAATATTCCATATCCTTACGCTCAATATAAGCAGTGGGGAACTTTGCAGAAGGGTTATAGGATTTTTCAATAACTGCTCCTGTAATAACATTCTTAGTTTTAGTTCTTACGAAAGCAGCGCCTTTACCGGGTTTAACATGCTGAAATTCAACAACCTGCAAAACCTGACCTTCTTCTTCAAAAGTAACACCGTTTCTGAAATCTCCTGCACTTATCATATTTTTTCCTCCAAAAGATAAATTTATACTTCTTAAACTGTATAATTACATAAAATATTTTAACTAATTTTCCTTATTTTGTCAAGAGTAATATAAGGGTTTAAATCTATAATTTAAAGCATTTTTGAACATCCTTATAACTTCCCAACACAAGAATTGCTTTATCCTTTGTAAAAACAGTATCTGCATTTATGGCGGCAGATAATTTACCGTTTTCGAATGTGCCCATTATATTAATATTATACTTTTTACGCACGTCCACTTGCGACACGGTTTTACCTACCCAGCTTGACGGAACATCCAGCTCAAACACCGAAAGATTTTCATCAATTTCTACATAATCCAATATATGATTTGCGGTATAGCGAACTGCAGTCCATTTTGCCATCTGCTTTTCGGGGAAAACAATCTTATTGGCGCCGTTTTTAAGAAGAAATCTAGCGTGGAAATCACTTGAAGCCCTTGCAACCACGAAATTTGCATTCAACTCTTCCAACAAAGCAACCGTTTCAAGAGAACTTTGAAAATCCCTTTTGATAGTGACAATACAAACATCATAATTATCAACACCCAAGCTTTGCAAAAATTCTTTGCTTGTGCTATCACCTATTTGAGCATTGGTCACAAAAGGCATAACATCATTGATTAGATTTTCGCTTTTATCGATAGCCATAACCTGATGACCCAGTTTATACAGTTCCTCCGCTACAGTTCTGCCGAATCTGCCAAGCCCAATTAATAATACATTTTTCATACAATCTCCTTCTAACCTACACTTATTTTTTCATTAGGATATTTGATAAAGTTTTTCCTTGTTCCCGAAATCGTTGCAAACATTATTGTTAGACCGCCAACTCTTCCCGCATACATTAAAACCATCAAGATAATCTTTGATACCGAGCCAAGATTCGAAGTTATACCAACTGTTAGACCAACTGTGCCAATGGCTGAGGCAGTTTCATATAAACAGTAGGTTAAGGGAATGCCTTCAACTCTGCTTATCAAAATAGCGCCGAACACAAAACTAATCAAATATATCAACAAAACAGTCAACGCGCTTTTAATAATATCATCGGTTACGGTTCGTTTTAATACATGCGCATTATCACGTCTTTTAAAAACGGATATAGCAGTCGAAATCAGAACTGCCAAAGTGGTTACTTTTATACCGCCTGCCGTAGAACCCGGTGCTCCGCCTATAAGCATCAGAATTGCTGTTATGGCATTTCCGGATTCGCTCAAACTCCCTGCATCCACCGTATTAAAACCCGCTGTTCTTGTAGTAACCGATTGGAATAACGATACTAAAATACGTTTTTTAAATTCAAATTCCGAAAATTCAAAAAAGAAAAAATAAAGAGCGGGAACAATTATAAGAATTCCTGTAATTAAAAGAATGATTTTGCTTTGCGCTCTATATCTCGAAATATGCCACTTGTGTTTTTTTACATCATCCCAAGTCAAAAAACCTATTCCGCCTATTATTATAAGCAACATAACAGTTACATTTACAGTAATATTATCCGCATAGGCGGTAAGGGATGAAAATTCTCCCTGTAGTCCCATGAGGTCAAATCCTGCGTTGCAGAAGGCAGAAACCGAATGAAATACAGACATCCATATACCTTTTAAACCAAAATCTCGGCAAAACACAGTTGAAAGTACTATGGCACCAATCATTTCAATAATAAGAGCGGTTATTATTATCAAGCGTGAAAAACGCACAACCCCGCCAACGCTTGGCGCGGAAACCGACTCTTGCATAGTGCTTCTTTCCTTAAGACTGATTCTCTTTCCCGCAATAAGCGAAACAAGAATAGCCATGGTTATGACTCCCATGCCGCCGATTTGAATCATAATAAGGATAACCGCCTGTCCAAAAAACGACCAATGCGTAGCGGTGTCATAAACAACTAACCCTGTAACGCATGTACTCGAAACGGCTGTAAATAGGCAGTCAAGAAACGGTGTTACTGTTCTTGATACAGAAGAAAACGGCAACATCAATAACAGTGCGCCAACCAAAATTACCGTAAAAAAACCGATTATAATTATTCTCGAAGATGAGAACGCTTTCGATAAACGATTAATTAACTTCACCCTCTTTATTTATTTTTCATCCAAGTTTTAGGTGAAAATACGATTAACATTGGAAATATTTCCAATCTACCGAGTAACATAGCTACGGAGAGAACAATTTTTGAAAATGCAGAATATTCAGAATAACTGCCTAAGGCACCAACCTCTCCAAAGCCGGGGCCTATATTATTAAAACATGCCACTACTGCAGAAAAATTGCTTTCAAAACCAAAAGGTTCAAAGGATATAGCAAGGAACGCAGCAAACATACAAATCATATATACAAAAAAGTATGTTGCAACACTGCTAACTATATCGCCACTTACCGCTTTACCCTCAAAGTGTACGGAACTCACAGACCTGGTATGAATCATTTTTCTTATTTCTTTTGCAGCAGATTTAAATAGGATAACCACTCTGGAAACCTTGATTCCACCGCCCGTTGAACCTGCGCAAGCGCCTATCATCATCAAGACTAATAAAATTCCTTTTGAAAGTCCCGGCCATAAATCAAAGTTTACTGTCGAAAAACCTGTGGTTGTAATAATGGAAGCAACCTGAAAGGCCGAATTTCTCACAGTTTCTTCCAAGGTATCGTACATTGTGCGAATATTAAAAGTTATCACCGCTATACTTACGGCAACAATTGATATATAACACCAGATTTCCGAGCTTTTCAGGGCATATTTAAATCTTCTGATTAAAAGTAGAAAATACACATTAAAGTTAACGCCGAAAAGCAACATAAATACGGTTATAACCCACTGGCAATAAGGGCTGTACCCCGCTATACTGTCACCTTTAATGCCAAATCCGCCTGTACCTGCCGTGCCAAAAGTATGAACCACACTGTCGAAAAAAGGCATACCGCCTATAAGAAGAAGCGCTATTTCTAAAAGGGTCAAAGCAATATAAATCAAGTAAAGAATTTTTGCCGTTTCCTTTGCCTTAGGTACAAGTTTGCCGACAACGGGACCCGGCACCTCTGCTTTTAGAATGTGCATAGGTCTATCCGTAACATTAGGGAGAAGCGCCATAACAAAAACAAGTACTCCCATTCCGCCTATCCAGTGGGTAAAACTGCGCCAAAAAAGCATGCTTTTACTCATTGCTTCTACATCGGTAAGAATAGATGCGCCTGTAGTTGTGAAACCGCTGACCGTTTCGAAAAAAGCATCAATATATGAAGGAATGTTGCCTGAAATCACAAATGGAACCGCGCCTATAAGGGACATAATAACCCAGGTTATAACAACTACTGCAAATCCCTCTTTAGCATATATAGTGTGATTTTTTGTTTTGCACGCTACGGAAAGCAATAAACCAAATAAAAATGTAGCAATACCTAAACACATAAAGATGAATATGTTTTCCGTTTCGGCATAACAAGCCGCAACTATCATTGGGATAAGCAATAAAATTCCGGTCACCTTACATATACGGCCTATAATATTAAAAACCATTTTAAAATTCATATAAAGCTACCTCAATATATCTGAAAGGTCATCCATTTTATGCCCTTCGGATATTACTACTACTCTATCCCCTGCCGCAATAAAATCGTCACCCGTAGGGATAAAGGCCTTGCGCTTACGGATTATTCCACCGATAAGCACATTATGTTTAAGCTTCATATCTTTAAGGGGAATCTGCTGTGCTTTAAAATCACTACTCACATTGAATTCCAAGGCCTCAATTCTGCCATCCATAAACTTATAAAGGGTTTCAACATTACTGCCTACGGAATTCTGAAGGGCTCTGGCATATCTGGTTATAACATCGGAAATAATACGCTTAGGTGAGATAATAGAATCAATACCCAATTTTTCCGCCATAGCAATAAGTTCATTCCTGTTTATTTTAGCAATAACCTTTGGGACACTCTGTGACATTGCAAAGAAGGACACAAGTATATTCTCTTCATCAAGTCCGGTTAAGGTTACCAAAGCATCGCTGGTTAAAAGTCCCTCTTCCAAAAGAACTTCCTGACTTGCGCCGTCGCCGTTAATAACAACAGCTCCCGGCAATCTTTGCGCGGCAAGCTCGCAACGTTCTTTATCCTTATCGATAATAGTTACATTGCTTCCTGCATTGAGAAGCATTTTTGCAAGATAAAACGCGGTGGTACTGGCCCCCAAAATCATAACATTTTTAGCCTGTTTCTTCATAACGCCCACGGTTTTGAAGAATTTGTGAATTTCGTGAGGTGTAGCAATAATACCTACGCGGTCACCCTTTTCTATAACAAAATTACCGTCAGGAACATATACCTCATCGTTTCTCATAACAAGGCCGATAAGGAAATTAGACTTATATTTTTTTCTGAGTTCGATAAGACTCATTCCGCAAAGAATGGAATTTTCCTTAATAAGAATCTCTACCAATTGGAAATTTCTTCTTGAAAAGGTTTCAATATTAACTGCAGAAGGAAGCTTAAGAATATTAAACAATTCATTTGCAACCAAAAGTTCGGGATTTATATGAAGGGATAAATCAAGATACTGTTTGACAAAGGGAAGATTTTTATCATTGTATTCGGGATTTCTGATTCGGGCAACTGTATATTTTGCGCCCATTTTCTTTGCTATAACACAACTAAGCATATTAAGTTCATCGGAGCCGGTTATAGCAACAAACATATCGGCTTTATCGATACCTGCTTCTAAAAGCGTATCGTAATCGGCGCCGTTACCGCAAATGCAGATAACATCATAAATATCGCTGATTTCATCAATTACCGCAGGGTTGGTATCTACCGCTACAACATCATGACCTTCTGAATCCAAACTTGAAACTACGGTTGTACCAATTTTTCCGCATCCAACAACTACAATCTTCATATATACCGTCCCTTCGTATATAAATACTCAATTTATTATACTACAACATTTAGAAATTTTCCATAGTTTATTTTACTTTTATACAATTGACATAACGCATATGTCAATATATAATAATTGTAAACTGTTTTGCAAGGAGGTTTTTCTGTGAACAAAAAGGTTAAAATTCCGCTTATAATAGCATCTTGCATACTCGGAATATGTCTGATTTTAGCAAGTACTTACGGCATTTTATACTTAAACGGCAAAAATCTTTTCGATAAAAATTTTCAAAATATTAACGCACAAAACGTTGAAGTTGATGATAACGAAATCACCTATAAAGGCAATAAATACACCTTAAATAAAAATATTATAAGCGCACTTTTTATCGGCGTTGATAAAATTGATATTAATCAAAATAAGGGCTACGGTAAAAATGGCCAAGCCGATACTTTATTTATAATGGCCCTTGATACCAAAACGGGTGATATAAAAATAATCCCTATTTCCCGCGAGACTATGGTGGATGTGGATATTTATTCTTCAACGGGAATTTATTCGGGTATTGAAAATAAGCAGGTATGTTTGGCATACGCTTATGGAAATTCCGCCGAAGAAAGTTGCGAAAATGTTTTAAAATCCATAAAAAGAATTTTATACGGAATAAATGTAAACGGATATGTAGCCGTTGAACTTGACGGTATTTCTGAAATTACCAATAAAATCGGCGGCGTTAAAGTTACCGCCCTACGCAATTTTTCGCACCCAAATCTACACTGTAAAAAAGGCGAGGAAATAACTCTCAAAGGCGCCGCCGCCACAACTTATTTACAACTTCGCAATGAAGATTTAGATTCAAATTCCGAAAGAATGGAGAATCAAAAGCAATTCCTTTCTTCTTTGGCCTCAACAATGGGAAACAAAATAATGAGCGATTATTCGAACATTATCACATATTATAATACCCTTTCTCCGTATATCTCCACAAATTTAAGTTTATCGCAAATAACCTATATCGCAACGAATTTTTTAAAGTCGGATATAGGAAACGAATTTGATTATAAAACCATAAACGGCAAACATATAAAAGGCGAAAAATTCATTGAATTTCATCCCGATGAAGACCAACTTCTTGATACCATAGTCGATGTATTTTATATTGAAAAAGCGGTTCCGACAAAAAAATAAACAAATAAAAAAACTAATCCCCGACAGTAAAAACTGTCGGGGATTTAATTTTAGGAATTATTCCTTAACAAACTTCTTACGGGGTACATAAGAGGTGTGAAGATCGTGATGTGCCTTGTGACCGCCGAAACCATCATACCACTCGCTGTAAAGTGTCTTTACAACGGGAGATTCATGAGATTTTCTAATGGTCATTGCTGCATCCTGATCATAGAGCGCTTTAGCGCGAACTGCCTTAAGATCAACAGTATCACGAACGCTCTGGGGTTGGATGGGCTGACCGCCGCCGTTTACACAACCGCCGGGGCAGCACATAACTTCGATGAAGTGGTAGTTCTTTTCGCCGTTTTCAACTGCGGTGAGAACCTTGTCAACTGCATCAAGTCCGCTTACTACGCAGATGTTAACGTCCATACCTGCAACGTTGAGAGTTGCTTCCTTGATTGCTTCAACGCCTCTGACAGCGGTGAATTCAACCTTGTCAAGCTCCTTGCCTTCAAGAACTTCAACAACGGTACGGAGAGCAGCCTCCATAACGCCGCCGGTTGCGCCGAAGATAACGCCTGCACCGGTTGATTCGCCGAGAGGAGAATCAAACTGCTCGTCGGGAAGGTTAACAAAGTCAATGCGTGCTCTCTTGATCATACGAGCAAGCTCGCGAGTGGTGATGGAAATATCAACGTCTGCAAGGCCTGCTGCATCTTCGTCTTCACGTCCGATCTCAAACTTCTTAGCAGTACAAGGCATAACGGAAACGGAAACGATGTTCTTGGGGTCGATGTTGTTCTTTTCAGCGTACCAGGTCTTGATAACTGCGCCGAACATCTGCTGAGGAGACTTGCAGGAGGAGAGGTTGGGAAGCATTGCGGGATGATACATCTCGCAGAATTTAACCCATCCGGGAGAGCAAGAGGTGATGAGCGGGAGTGCTCCGCCGTTCTTAACTCTGTTGATGAACTCGGTTCCCTCTTCCATAATGGTGAGGTCTGCACTTACGTTGGTGTCGAATACCTTGTCGAATCCGAGGCGGCGGAGAGCTGCAACCATTTTGCCTTCAACTCCGGTGCCGATAGGCATACCGAATTCTTCACCGAGTGCTGCGCGAACTGCAGGGGCGGTCTGAACGATAACGATCTTTTCGGGATTGTTAAGAGCCTCGAATACCTTGTCGGTGTCGTCCTTTTCGCGGAGAGCGCCGGTGGGGCAGTTAACGATACACTGTCCGCAGTTTACGCATGCAACGTTATTCAAAGGAAGATTAAATCCGCATGCAATGTTGGTATCGATACCGCGGTCGTTAGCACCGATAACGCCAACCTTCTGAGCTGCACAAGCTGCAACGCAACGGCGGCAGAGAATGCACTTGTTGTTGTCGCGGATCATGTGAGGAGAAGAGCAGTCGATATCGTAGTGGGGGTTCATACCGTCGAATTTACCTTCGTCGGTAATACCGTAGTCATTACAAAGAGCCTGGAACTCGCAGTTTCCGGAGCGAACGCAGGAAAGGCACTTGCGCTCGTGAGTGGAGAGCATAAGCTCGAGAGTGGTTCTTCTTGATTTCTGAACCTCAAGGGAGTTGGTCTTAACTTCCATACCCTCGGTTACGGGATATACGCAGGAAGCAACGATGCGGAAACCGCGGCCTTCGTTTACTTCAACAACGCATATACGGCAAGCACCTATTTCATTGTATTCCTTCATGAAGCAAAGGGTGGGAATTTCGATCCCAACCTTGCGAGCAGCTTCAAGAATAGTGGTGCCTGCAGGTACGGAGACATCAATACCGTCTATTTTAAGATTGATCATTTTATCCATAGTATGTTTCTCCTTCCTTAACCTTTAGAAATTGCCTTAAACTTACAAGTGCCTACACAAGCGCCGCACTTTACGCACTTTTCAGTATTGATCTCCCATGCGGGAAGCTTCTTACC
>JAZNFF010000096.1:0-10164 GCA_045588995.1 Acutalibacteraceae bacterium | reverse complement strand
GGGGCATATCGAAAACGCAATTTTAATCCCTGAATACGAAATTGCAAACAGAGCTGAAAAAGAACTGCCCGACAAAGAACAACTTATACTTGTGTATTGCCGTAGCGGTAGAAGAAGTAAAATTGCATCCGAGGAGCTTGTCAAACTCGGCTACACCAACGTAAAAGAATTCGGCGGCATTATCGACTGGCCATATGAAGTTGTGAAGTGAGGATAGTATGGGCTTATTTGATTTTATAAAGAAAATACCAACACTCAACGAAATAAGTGGTGGCTTTGGTGAATGGATGGCAAAAACATATTCTAATACCATACCCGGCGCACTCGTTTTGCATGATGTTTTAATTGACGGTACTGACGGATACACTTCTCAAATAGATTTAGTTTTGGTTGGTAATAGAGGCATTTATGTTGTTGAAATGAAAATGTTTGACGATGCTAAAATTTATGGTGATACAAAAAAGTCAAAATGGGATTACTACAAGCACGGAAAGAAATACGAGATTTATAGTCCATTAAAACAAAATAAAAAGCACGTTGAATATTTAAAAACATTTTTGAAAGAGTTTGGTGAAGTACCTTGTTTTTCAATTATTACTATGGTTTGCGATGACTTTAAAATCAGTGGAGAAAAAGATAACTACACTATGATTTGTAATTCATTACCTGCTATGGAGAGAGCAATTTATAAAGTTGCAGAAGATAAACCAATAGTTTTTGATGATACTAAGAAACAGGAAATCTTTGATTACATAAAAAACAACCAACACATTGGCAAGGATGTAAGGACAGAACACAAGCAAAATGTTATTGCATATAAAGAAAATTTAGAAGAAATGAAAAAGCAAAAGATATGCCCTTACTGCAAATCCGAACTGGTTTTGCGTAATGGTAAAAACGGCAAATTCTACGGTTGTAAAAACTTCCCTAAATGCAGATACACGATGAAATATGAGGAATGAAACAATGAATAATTACGATTTAGAAGTAAAACAACGCTTTGGCGAAACAGATGTCTATAAAGAGTACGCACAAAAGACCGCAAACTACTCCAAGGATAAATTCCAAGAAATCAACGACGGATTGATGGCAGTCTTCGTCAAATTTGCCGAGTGTATGAAGAACGGACACACCGCAGACTCGGATGATGCTCAGGCACTTGTAAAAGAATTACAAATTTACATTACCGAAAACTACTACACTTGCACAACCGAAATCCTCGCAGGTCTAGGCCAAATGTATGTAGCCGATGAACGATTCAAAACCAACATTGACAAAAACGGTGACGGTACGGCAGAATTCGTTTCTAAGGCAATAGAAATATACTGTAAATAACATTAAACCCGATGAGTTTTTGGCTCATCGGGTTTAATCATTTATATAGGAACCGATATGTCTGCTCACGTGGAGGTAAGTATGTCGAATTTCTATTTCACGCCGGTCACCTTAACGGCGGAGCAGGGATGTGATGATATGTTTATATAAATCCCCCCAAAATGATGCAATCATCACTTCGGGGGGGTTAAATTTAATAGTGAATACTATAATACAAATCAAAGTTTTCGGTAGAGCGTTTTGAATATTGATCTTTAAGAATATCAAAATCTCTATTAATAATATCAATAAGTTGTTTATCCTCAGATATATAATCAATGCGAAGCATAACACTGTTTGCGAAAAGTCGCAACTTCGTTTTGTGTCCGTTTCACGAACAACGATGTTCTCGCTATGCTCGAAATGATGTTTGTAACTATAGTTGCAAAACGATGTTGTACCCTGCGGACACAAACACAAACAAATAAGGACTTGCTTTCGCAAGTCCTTATTTGTTTGGTGGGAGAGGACGGATTCGCCTAAAGGACCGCGGGTTAAAAACAGTCCGCTGGACTGTTTTTGCCATCTGCGGATGGCACACCCTGTTCTCATCTCGTCCCCTCAGCCCAAAATTAAAAGAGCACCAACCTATCGGTGGTACTCTTCTAATTTGGTGGGAGTGAGCCAAGCATATCCGAACTTTCTTTTAATTCCTTTAAGGTGAGTGACTTTGCGCCTTTTTTGAAATTAAGATGAAATTCAACGCGGTCATCATATAAAACAACTGCATTTACAAAGCTATCAACAAGCCTTTTGCGATTTTCCGGTTTTGATACATCCATTTTTCTGAAACGGTGGAACCAAAACTTTATTTGGTCGCGGTCAAGCATTGGTCGGTTAATACTTTCTTGTGCAATTTCAATTTCGAGTTCTTTCTTTTGGTTTTCTAATTCTTCAAGCCTTTGTTTTGTAGAGGATGTAAAAATCCCCTGCTCAATTGCAGAAAGCATGTTAGAAATACTTTTCTGCACTTCGTTAAGTCTTTTGTTTAACAAAGATAATGCTGTATTTTCTTTGTTTTGCATTTCCATAACCATATCGATTATATCTTCTATTAAATTATCATCCCATACACATTGTAAGACTTGGTTGATAATACCGTTTTCAATAAGAAGTTTTTTAATTGCTTTTTTATCGCAACCGCGCTTACGCTTTGCTGTTAAACATTTATAATAACGGTAAGTATCTTTATTTCTTGAAGTACCGCTTTCGCCAACCATAAAGGTCATACATTTCCCACAGTACAATTTGGTGGTTAATAAATATTCCTCATCTGCTTTATGTCGAGCAGGTGACTTTTTGTTCTTTTCAATTTTTTCTTGTACTCGTTCAAATAAATCTTTCGGCACTATAGCGGGAATGCCATCAGGAACAACAATATCACGATAAACATATTCACCAATATATCTTCTGTTGGTAAGAAGGTTAGAAACGGTATTGATGGTCAGTTTGGTTCCTCTCGTGTTCCGCAAACCGTGAACATTTAAGTAGTCAGCAATCTCCTGCATGGTCTTGCTTTCATCATACATTTCGTATGCAGCAAGAACCATCGGTGCAGTATCATTATTGACAACAAAACGTTGATTAATAATGTTATAACCTATAGGAACCGTGCCACCGTTAAAACGGCAACTCAATGCATTTTCAGTTTGTCCACGGATAACCTTTTCGGCGAGTTCGGCTGAATAATATTCTGCCATACCTTCCAAGACAGATTCAAGAATAATACCTTCTGCGCCTTGTGAAATGGCTTCGGTGGCAGAAAGCACACGGACATTATTTCTTTTTAAAATGCTTTTATAATGTGCCGAGTCATAACGGTTACGAGCAAAGCGGTCAAGTTTCCATACAATGACGGTTTCAAACTGTTGTTTTGCACTGTCTTTAATCATCTTTTGAAAACCGGGACGGTTGTCGGTTTTAGCTGACATTGCACGGTCAATATAGGTTCCGACAACCTGAATGCCGTTCTTTTCAGCAAAGGCTTTGCATTCTCGCAATTGACCTTCAATAGACTCTTCTCTCTGATTATCAGTCGAATATCGCGCATAAATTACACCTGTCAAAAGTATCACCTCCTTATTTTATAACCTTATACTTGACCCTTGGTCCGTACTTAACAGAAGAAAGAAGTCCTAAATCCTCAAATTTCAGGACGAAACCTCTGATGGTTGCATAAGCAGCATCCCCGAAATCCTTTTCAAGCTGCTTTGTAGAGAATTCCTCTGTGCCGTACAAAGAAAGTACAAATTTCCAAAGTTTTGTTTCTTTTTCTGTTACCTTACCATCCTTAACCGCATCATCATAAACTGTTAAGGTTTCAACGGCGGTAGAACCCTCATTCATCTTATTGTAAACATTATTTATAAAATACAGGATAAACGGAGTCACATCAATTTTACCGCTATACTTTTTGTTCTTTTCAATAGCCGTGTAAGCATTATAATATGCTTTGCGGCTTTTTTCAATTTGGCTTGAAAACGGAATAAACAATGCGGATTGATAACCTTTCTGAATCAGGAACCACAGATGTACAAGCCGCGCCATTCTACCGTTACCGTCAAAATACGGATGCACAAAAGCAATATAAAAATGAATGATTGCAGCCTTTATTAAATCGTTAATATCGTCTTCTGCATTAACAAATGCAATAAGCGATTTCATAAACTCCGGAACTTTTTTATAGTCAAGTCCCGAATGCTCAACATGGTCGCTGACAACATAAACCGTGTCGTGTCTATAGAAATTGCCTTCGGCTAATTTATCATCACTGGTCAGAAAATCGCCAACAGTCATCATATAAAGCTTAAAAATGTTTTCTTCGGTAATTTTATTAGAAGTATCAGCAATGAACTCAAGACCGTGCTTAATGCCTAAAATTCTATTTTCTTGTTCATCCTTTGGCGCCATACCTTTAAGAATTTTGCGTACACTGTCACGGCTGAAATCAATGCTTTCAATGGCAGAAGTTGCAACAATCTCGTCTTCGGCAGCTTTGATGCCGTAATGCCCGTCTTGCGATTGCAATAAAAGTTTAACCGCATTTTGATTTACCGCCGCGTGATTTTCAATAAAAACAATGTTATTATCATCAAAATCCAAAAGCAGTAAAGTTTTATAATACAATTCTTCTAAAGTCTGTAAAAAGGCATTAAAATCTTCTCCGTATTTATATTGCATTTTTTGATAATCGGTAAAATGCTTGTCCTTAAGCATTTTAGTAAAAATTTTAATATCCATAAAAGCCTCCGATATTCGTTTGTATCAGTTTGTATCAGTATAGCGCAAGTGTGCAGGGTTGTCAAGCAAATTTATATTTATGTATCGACAATATACGAGGTAACCTTGAAGATTTTTGTTTTTCGGTTGAGGGTGCAAAAAAGTTATATAGATGCTTGAATTAAAATGCAAATATTTGTATTGTAAAAATTACCAAAACGATTTATAATAATATAGAAAGGTACAATTTTCGACAATAAAACCTTGACAGTTTAAAAAGTTGAATTTTTAACTATAAATGGTACTGATAGTTATCGATTTACGCATTTAAAAACTTGCAATTTTAAAAGGAAAGAAGAAATAAATATGTCAGTAAAAATCCCTAAACGTTTTCAAAATAAACTACTGCCTTCTGTTTTAAGTTTGATTTATAATAATCCGTTGGATAACGGTAACGGTATAGTCAATTATCTTGAAACTTCGCCTTATTACTTTGAAGAATATACCATACATGGTGCCAGGCATATTACGGCCGTTCTAAATTATGCGGACAAATTAATTCCTCAAAGTGACTATGAAAAAATGTCTGAATTAGATATTTCAGTGTTAGTTTTGGGTATCCTTTTACACGATTTAGGAATGTTTATAAAGGAAAGCGGATTGAAATATTTACTTCAACTTGAAACAAAGAATGTATATGATAATAATGGAATTAATTGCACATGGAAAGAATTGTGGGATGGTTTCATAAAGAAACTTAAGCATAGTTCTGGAAACGAATTGGATGAGATTTTTGGAGATAAAGAACATATATTTGATTTATCAAGCCGTCAAGTATGTGCTACATTTATTAGAAAATATCATCATCTTATCGCATACCATATAGCAATACATGGATTCCCAGGAAAAGCGAACCACAAATTATTAAATGGTATTAGTGAAGATTGTGCAAGACTAATTGGACTTCTTGCTAAAAGTCATGGCATGGCACTACGCGACTTAAATGAAGAAGTCGATGATTTTGGTTATGACAATAATTTGCCATTAAATGTACCAATATATTATTTGATGTCAATATTGCGCCTTGCCGATCTTCTTGATGCGGACGAAAGCAGAGCGCCAAAAATTCTATCAGATATGAACGATTTTTCTTCGCTCAGATCTGCGAATGAATGGACATTAAATCAATTGATTAAGGGTAGACAATGGGTAGAAGATACGGGTAAGCCTGATACTTTGAAAATGATTGCTACTCCGACAAATTCAAAACAGTTTTTAGAATTAAAATCATGGTTTGATTATTGGCAAAAAGAACTTGACTTATCTTGGGCTATTATTGGAGAAACACATAATGATAAATTTAAACTCTCCATACGACGGATTACTTCAAATATATTTAGTACCCAATATGATTTTATAACCACTCCTATTGAATTAAAAGTAAACCCTGATATTGTAAAGTTATTGGTTGCCCCTCTTTATGGAGATGATCCTTCCTATGGTGTTAGAGAACTCTTGCAAAATGCAATTGATGCTTGTAATGAAAGAACTGCAATTGATGGTACTGTTGGAGAAATAATTATCGATGTAAATAAAGAAACAGGTACGTTCACAATTACAGATAATGGTATTGGTATGAATGAGGAGGTAATTGCTAATTATTATCTTACAGCAGGTGCATCATATCGTTATAACAGACAATGGACAGAAACTTTTTTAGATAGCGAAAATGATCCTAAAATTGCAAGAAGTGGACGCTTTGGAATAGGTGCACTTGCAACCTTTTTAATAGGAGGTAAAGCAAAAGTAATTACACGGCATATTAAAGATGATAAAGGATACTGTTTCGAATATACAATAGAACCTAAAATTCTCAACGTTAATAAAGTGGACAAGAATACTCCTGGAACCACCATTGAAATATCCATGAATAAAAAAGCTATAGAAGAATTTACTATACCATATTGGCACCCATGGGCAGAGTGGTATCATTTTACTACTCCAAATATTATTTATAAGTTAAACGGAAAAGAATTAAAGAAAGAAAAAACATATAACTTAAGGAAGGATGAAGATTTAGACGGCTGGTTTGCTTGCGAGTCTAGTGATTATTACAGTTTTCACTGGACAACTGCCCATTATGTTAACGGTGACTTCTTATGCAATGGAATTCATATTCCAAATCATAGGGATTACTATGGTGACAGCCCGATTATGCGATCACTGAAAAAATGTGGCTATTACCATAATGAGCCTACCATCTCTGTGATTGATAAAAATGGAATTTTCCCGCTAGATTTGGCAAGAAAAAGTGTGTTCGATACCTTCTTGCTTGATGATAATGTAACTGCTGAATTGTGTAAGTACCAGATTGCAAAGTTTCTTGTAAATGGTTACAATAATCACTGTATCTTCAATAAAAGAGGATTTATACCTAGAGAACGAGCTTTTATATTAAATGTTGAACAACCGATATATTTAATCGGAAAAGCCGCGGCATCTTATGAAATAATCACAAATTTTAAACAATATGATGTGGCAATTGGTTATTTTACTGCAAACAAAAAGATCTATGCAAATAATATAAAGGACGAAGTAGTAGGAGATATATTAATGTGTAGTTCTACTATAACAGAAATTTGGGCTAATAATTCAGTTATTGATATTCCTAAAACAGTTGATTATTTACCCCGTAAAAATAAGATTCATAGTATCGACAATACAATTGATTGGCAATCAAATTTAGAAATTCCGCAAGAAGTTATTGGTGGCAATGTTAATTTGATCGTAAAATATATACCGTCAACCATAAAAAAAGACGAGAACAATATAATGTTTAAAGTTATCGAAGAATTTTTACCCAGTCATATTAACGGCGGATGGATTCCTTTTGATGAAAAAGAAAGGGAAAAATTGTATAGCGATACATATAAAAAACTCGAACGCTATATCAAATGGCTAAAAAGCGAAAAAGAACGCAAGTCAAAGGAAACAAAGTCATAAATCTATAGGCGTCAATGATTCCCCTTATCACTTGTGTTTTCTAAGAATCAAAAATGTTGTCGAAAACGCTTTGCTTTTTCGCAGTTTCGTTATATCAAACATACATTAATAAGTAAAATTAATTTATTTTACGGTATTAATGTGATAAAAATTATTTTTTGTAATATAAAATCGGCTATTGGTTTATTAAAATCCAATAGCCGATTTTATAGTTAAACTTTTATTATGCAAATATCGTTTGACCCTATTTCAATTTTTCCTTCACCAATATTTGTCGTAAAAGCATTTCCTGCTTTATCCACAAAGAAATATCCTTCTTTATCATCCTGCAAGGAGAGATAATCTCGCTTTGATGTAACGGGGTGTGTCTTAAATTTATCTATGAAGCGAACACCGATAAAATGTTGCATCCCGTCAACATCAATATCACAGAGTTCTTTTGTAATTTCGGCAATTTTATCCGTAGCATTGCTATTCAGTACAACCACCATAGCAGGATATTCTTCTCCGCCAACGTCAAACTTAACAACTTCCGCTTCGGCAACGTCAGGATGCTTTAACGCTTGTTCCTCAATATCGTACATAGCATAGGTGATTCCACTATTGGTAAAGCAATCAGTTTCTCTGCCGAAAATACGATATTTGCCATTGCTATAACGAATTGCTACATCACCTGTATTTATCCAACCATCTTCGGTAAATAGGATTTTATTCTTTTCCTCTTCAAAATAGCCAAGTGTCGCACAGGGGGATTTCTTTTCAAGAATACCACGAGTGTTGTCAGGCAAAACCTCTCTTGTTACAGGATCAACAATGCGATACTCAACACCGGGAACAGGAGTAACAGTTACATCATCGCCTTTGGCCTCTTTATCTGAAATGCCAGACATACTTCCTGTCTCAGTCATACCATATCCATTGAGAATATACTGAATGCCTAAACGATCACCAGTTTTTCTGAATTTTTCCATAGCAGCAGGCATTATAGCTTCGCCGCCAATAAAGATATATTTTAAATGGTTAAGGGCATTGTCTTCCAATCCCGATTCTTCCAAAGTTGCAACGTGGCTCGGTGCAACAAGGGCAATTTTTGCTTTGGTTTCGAGCAAATCCTTCGCAAAAGCAAAACGGTCATATTTAGGCTTGTAAATCAAAGTCATACCATCCATAAGACCTGCGTGTACACCATGTACCGCTCCTGTCGCATAGAACAACGGAATAAATACAGTTTGTCTGTCGCCGGGTTTGAAATCAAACCACAATTCGTCATAGATGCGAGCCATTTTTGTAAAACCATCGGCAGAAATTTTAACGCATTTTGGGAATTGACTTGTAGTGGCACCAGTCAAGAAATATGCAGCAAGTTTATTTTCTTCATACGGGAAATCATAAGTTTCTTTGATTTTAGAACCAAGTTTTGCAAAATCTTTCAGACGTATCATTTCCATACCTTGCGGCAGACCATTGTGCATCTTTGCGTACTCATCCAAAAAATCTTTGTTGCTAATTAAACCTTTTTGCGTTGCGATCAACTTAACAATGGGGTTCATATAATCTGTAACACTGGTCACAATAAGGTTCTTCACACCGGCAGCTTGGAACTTGGCAACCAAATCATCGTTCAGGAAACTATCAAACATTACAACGGTTTTGCTGTTAAGACGTTTAGTGTATTGCTCGGTGTAAGCGTGAAGAAAACCGGGACCTGTCATATTGATAACTTTATTTGCATCCAAGGCGCCGTAAAAAGCATTAACGGATGCAATGGTAGAAGGTGCAGAAATAGTGATGGTCTCTTCATTTAGCCCATCAACCACAATGAATGCTTTCTTATATTCTTCAAACATTTTGAATGTCTGCGCGTATGTAAACTTACTGCCGAAATACTCTCCAGCAATACCCCTCATATTGTTTTTATTACGATTTTTTAAATCTTCAACGATCCTTTTCTTTGGATTTTCAATTTGCATTTGTGTTTTCCTCCGTAAAATAAAAAGTGCGGCTACCGAAGTAACCGCACAAAAAACGCAAACTCCGATAGTCGCCAAACCAATCTGTACAGACGGATAACTCCAATCACAAACAGAAACGAAATTTGCATTTTTATCAAATTATTTCGTTTGTGACGGAGAATATACAAAAAAGTATAATATCCCCTTGGTTATTATTTTGTCTGTACAGTATTAGATTGATTTGGCTTTAATATTATACCACCTATACACAAATTTTGCAATGTGTTTCAATTATTTTTACATTTTATAGTTTTCAAGAAGTATAAAGAAAAATTTTTATATGTGTTTTTAAAAATAATTCTTACCACTAAAAAGAATATTTAGTGCTAAAAACGATTAAAAAACACCAGAAAAACCTATTGTAAAACTGCTTTGAATTTTATAAAAATTTAAGGCCTTGACAAAACTTTTAAAGTCCGGTAAAATAAGCGTCCAACTTAAATTTGCGCGAAAAATCAGCGTGATTTGTATAGCCGAAATCGGCTTGAAATCACAATGCTTTTTTATCTCTGTCGGTATGTTCCTTGACAAAAACATAAACGCAAAACAAATCCCT
>JAZNFF010000095.1:0-14381 GCA_045588995.1 Acutalibacteraceae bacterium | reverse complement strand
AATGCTCTTGACCTTGCGGCCATAAAGAAGGATATTCTTGGCGTTCAAAAAATTTCTTAAGGGTGACTGTTTATGAAAAAAAGTTTTAAATTATTATTGTGCTTTACACTGATTTTGGGACTTATGTTGTCTGTTTTCAGTTTTGGGGCATCCGCCGCTCAAGCATTACTTTCATTTAATAAGAGTGGTTATGTTCTCGGTGAAACCGTAAGGGTTACCATTAAGTATAATGCAACCGTTCCCATTTACGCCAATGAGGTTGATATTACTTATAATAACGCTGTTTTAAAGGTTACATCAGTTAACGGCGGCGAATATTCCCTTGGCACCAATAGTGTTAAAATAGTAGATGATGATCTCTCTACCGCTACAACCGTTCATACTAGCGGAACATATACAGTAACCTTTTCTACTGTTGCTGTAGGCGATGCAAATGTATCTGTAAATGTAATTTCCGATGGCGGAAGCGCGGCGGCTTCAGGTACCGCTAAAGTAACACTTTCGGGTAACGCTAATTTGGGTTCACTATCGGTTAGCGGCGGCGTTCTCGCACCCGCATTTAATCCGAATGTTACGAGTTATACCGCCACTGTTAAATACGGCGTTGATAAAGCAACCCTTTCGGCAGGCGTTGCCGATGGCAACTCTACTGTTGTGGGCGCTGGAACCTTCGATTTAATCGTTGGTGATAACATAAAGACAATCACTGTTTCTGCGGCAAATGGCACCAAAAAGTCATACACGGTAAATATTAAGCGATTAACAGAGGAAGAAACACTTCTTTGGGAACAGCAGGAAAGGGAAAATGACCCGTTATTAGTTGTCTTTAATGACAAAGATTACCATCTTGTAGCAGACATTGCTGCTCTCCCAATACCGGGTGGATACACGGCATCGACGGCCACTTATAAAGAAAATGTTATTAATACTTTTACAGATAGTGCCGGTGAATATACCCTTGCTTATCTTACTGCCGATGATGACGCAGAAAAAACTCCAATACTATTTTACCTTGATTCTAATGGTGAATTTAAGGAGTTACCTCATATTGTTTCCGGCGGTAATCTATATGTAATAGAAGCACCCAGTGTTGATTTTGAGGTTGGCAAAGAATATTATATGAGCAGTATTCTTCTCGGTACTCAAAGTGTTGCAACATACGGTTTTACCGATGAACGCTTAAAAGATTTCCATATTGTTTATGCTTATTATAATGGCGAAAGAGGATTTTACCGTTATGATACCGTTGGCAATACTATTCAAAGAGCACCGGATTTCAGCGTGAGTACCGAAAGTGATTCTCAGCAGGTTAATATATTGGCCAATTTTGCCGACTTGAAAACTAATGCTAAAATCGTTATTATTTTAATCGGAATTTCCATTGTTTGCGTTATAGCG
Organism: Acutalibacteraceae bacterium; assembly: GCA_045588995.1. Lineage (GTDB taxonomy): Bacteria > Bacillota > Clostridia > Oscillospirales > Acutalibacteraceae > UBA737. The sequence goes on along the minus strand of JAZNFF010000095.1, from coordinate 12,983 downwards.
TTAATTGTTTTGTTCGTATTTAAGGTGCTATATTATCGCAATCAGATAAAAGATGATGACGATGAAGGTATCGCATTCGATGATATTAAAGAGATTGACGGTTTCAATAATACCGAAGCTGAATTTAAAGAGGAAAATAACGAAGATAATTTTTAAGGAGAATTGTTATGCCGCTACAGGAATCGGGCGAGATGTATCTCGAAACTATATATATCCTGACTAAAAAGGGCGCAGTGCGTTCTATTGATGTTTGCGAATATATGGGCTTTTCTAAACCGAGTGTCAGTAGGGCGGTGGGCCTTCTTAAAAACGGCGGTTATTTAAATGTTGATAAAAACGGATTCTTAACACTAACCGATGTAGGTTTAGAGGTTGCTGAAAAGATATATAATCGCCATATCCTTTTGGAAAACTTCCTTGTAAGTTTAGGCGTAAGCCGTGAAACTGCGGAATCTGATGCTTGTAAAATCGAACATCATTTAAGCGATGAATCGTTCGAAGCGATGAAACGCCACATTTTAAATAAATAACTAAAAAACACGGCAGATAAATTCTGCCGTGTTTATGTTTTTTTATAGTCATTTTTAGGGGAAACACCAAAACAATTTTTATACGCTTTAAAGAAGGAGCAATAGTCATTAAAACCGCAGGAGACGGAAACTTCGGTAGGGTGAACACCGTTAGTAAGTAATTCCTTTGCAAAATCCAACCTTTTTTTGAGAATATAACTCCATACGGTAACTCCGGTGATGGATTTGAATTTTCTTATTAGATGTGCTTTGCTTATGTAAAAACGTTGACAAATATCGTCAAGAGATATATTTTCGGTAAGATGACGATTAATGTAGTTGATAACGAGAGAAACATTATCGTTTAATGTTTCGTGCTCTTCGTTGCTTTGTGGGTTTTCGCAAATTTCTTCAAGGAAAACGGTGAGATATAGCATTTTTTTGTTCATATCATTGCTATCACATATTTTTTGCAGATAATAAAGCAAATTCTTGTCCTTATAATCGGATAAATGATAGCAATTATGCTTGCCGATTTCCTTTTTGTTTATAAAAGACAGAAATTTTTCCGCAGTATTACCTAAAATTACATCGGTATCAAAATTTATAATAATTCGTTCATAGGGCGTATGGTCTTTTGTTAAAATCAGTCGATGCGCTTCGCCTTTTTTAATAAATAAAATATCACCGGGTTTAAGAGAATAAATGTTTCCCTCTATAAGATATTTGGCACTGCCCTTTAAAAAACAATAGATTTCATAATTTTTATGAGTATGAAAAATGAAAGAAGAAGAATTTAACTCTTTTGAGATGCTCCTTTGAGCAAAAAAACTCGGATTTGGCATAGTTTTCACCACCTGATATTTATAATATCACGGTATGTCAATAATTTCAATGTTTTTATGCGATTATTTGCTATTGTTTTCAAAAATGAATATTTATATAATAAAAGTAAAGTTAGGAGATGATAAGTTGTCAAATATTAAAATTTATGCTTTTGCAGATGAAGCAAGTGAAAGCTTTGACGGTCAAATCAAAGCGTTATTAGATAACAAATTAAACGGTATTGAAATTCGTGGCGTAGATGGTGTTAATATATCAGATATTACTATTGAAAAAGCTCGCGAAATAAAAAGAAAATTGGAAGAAAACAATTTAACCGTTTGGTCAATTGGTTCTCCCATTGGAAAAATTGAACTTTTTGATGATATGAATAAGCATATCGATAAGTTTAAAAGGACCTTGGAAATCGGCAATATTTTAGAAGCAAAAAACATGCGTATCTTCTCATTTTATCCACCTAAAAATACCGATCCTTATGACAGTAGAGATGAAATTTTTTCTAGAATGAACCGCTTATGTGAAATCGCCGACGGAAGTGGTATTGCACTTTGTCACGAAAATGAAAAAGGCATATATGGTGATACTCCCGAAAGATGCCTCGATTTATTTGACAACTTCCCGAGTTTAAAAGGAATTTTCGACCCTGCAAATTTTGTCCAATGCGGTGTCGATACCATTGAAGCGTGGAAACTTTTGAAAAACCATATACACTATATGCATATTAAGGATTCAAAGCTTGATGGTAATATTGTTCCTGCTGGGTTAGGCGCAGGTAATATTCCGCAAATCGTTGCTGAATATATTGAGATGGGCGGCAGATGCTTTACTATGGAGCCGCATCTCGTAGAATTTGGCGGACTTTCAGCGCTGGAGCGTGAGGGCGAAAAAAGTTTAGTAACAGCATTTTCAAAATCGGATGAAAGACAGGCATTTGACCTTGCCTGCAATACATTTAAAAATATTATATCGGAGGCAGATTTATGGAAATAGGTGCTCAATTATTCACTGTAAGTGCTTTCTGCAAAGATTTAGATGGTTTTGCAGAATCGCTAAAAAAAGTTGCCGATATCGGATATAAAAATGTTCAGGTTTCGGGTACTTGCGATTTTGAACCCGAATGGCTTAAAGAACAACTTGATAAGAACGGACTTAAATGTGTCTTAACGCATACTAAACCCAATTTTTTAAAGGCGGATGCAAAAGAAGTAGCTGAAAACCACAACATATTTGATTGTAAATATGTGGGCCTTGGATGGTTTGGAATAGTGCCTGATAAAAAGGAAGAGGATTATAATAAATTCCTTGAACTTTACAAACCTGTAGCCAAAACGCTTGCTGAAAACGGAAAATATTTTATGTACCATAATCACGCTCATGAATTTATTAAAATTGGCGGTAAGACAATACTTGAAAAGATGAGTGAGGATATTCCCGCTAAAGAAATGGGCTTTACCCTTGATACTTTCTGGATACAAGCGGGTGGCGGAGACCCTGCGGCGTATATTGAAAAATTCTCGGGAAGAGTTCCCTGTATTCACCTCAAAGATTATGCTTATGAAAGTGATAAAATAATGGCAGTTCTCGGTGAAGGCAATATAAATTTTGATAGGGTTTTCGAAAAGGCCGAAGCGGCAGGAACGAAATATATGTTAGTTGAGCAAGATAATTGCAACGGCGAAGACCCTTTTGAATGCTTAAAGAGAAGTTATATGTATTTGAAATCTTGTGGTTTTTAAGGAGTAATTATTATGGAAAAGATTAAACTTGGAATAATTGGTATCGGCAATATGGGTGCTGCGCATCTCAAGAATATAAAAGAGGGTAAGTGCCCTAATATTGATGCGGTTGCCATATGCGATATTGATGCTAAAAAATTAGATTCCGCAAAAGAACTCTATGGTGACACATTGGCATATTTTACCGATGCTATTGAAATGCTCGAGAGTGGTGTTATTGATTCTTGTTTGGTGGCAGTTCCGCATTACGAACATACTAAATATGCCATTGAATGCTTAAATAGAGAAATTCATGTTATGGTGGAGAAACCCGCGGGTGTTTATACAAAACAGGTTATAGAAATGAATGAAGTGGCAAAAAAGCATCCTGATACCTGTTTTGCTATGATGTTTAATCAGAGAACAAATTGTGTGTACAGAAAATTAAGAGAACTTGTTAAATCCGGTAAATACGGCGAGATTCGCCGAACAAACTGGTTAATTACCAACTGGTATCGTCCTCAGTTTTACTACGATTCGGGTGATTGGAGAGCCACTTGGGCGGGTGAAGGCGGCGGAGTGCTATTAAATCAGGCGCCACATCAGCTTGATTTATGGCAATGGATTTGCGGTATGCCCGTAAAGGTACATACACATATGAAATTCGGTAAGTGGCACGATATTGAAGTTGAAGATGATGTAACCACTTATGTTGAATATGAAAACGGTGCAAGCGGTACATTTATAACTACTACAGGTGATGCTTGCGGTACTAACCGCTTCGAAATTCAAATGGATAAAGCTAAATTTGTGTGCGAAAACGACCAACTTAAAGGTTGGGAATATGAAATGACTGAGCAGGAATTTTCTGCTACTAATAAAAAACCATTCGCCGCAGTTCCAAAGAAAGAAATGGTTATTGAAACAGATGGAGAAAATCTTCAGCATGTGGCAGTGCTTAATGCCTTTGCAGATAATATATTATTTGGCGAGCCGCTTGTTGCGGAGGGATATGAGGGTATAAACGGTCTTACTCTCTCTAATGCAATGCATCTTTCTGCTTTCTTGAACAAAGAAATAGAACTGCCTTTTGATGATGAACTTTATTATAACGAACTTATGAAGCGTGTTGCCACTTCCAAGAAAAAAGAAGTAACTGTAAGCGCAGATGCTGTTGATATGTCTGATACATTTGGCGGAAGTAAGTGATTAAATGTTAAAATACCAATTTAAAGGTAAATGGATAACGAATTCTGAATTTTTTAATCTTGAACCTAGAAATGTCTTTCATAAGAGCTTTTCCAAGGTGGATTTGTCGTGCTCTGAACACAGAAACCGACATATACTTTTTCGCAAAAAATTTACCCTTAAATCATTACCTGAAAAGTGTCTGATTTATATTACGGCGGATGATTATTATAAGTTGTATATCAATGGGGAATTCGTAGGTCAAGGCCCCGCACCCGCATATCATTTTGCCTATGAATATAACTGCATTGATGTGACAGATTACTTGGTTGAAGGCGAGAACGTAATTGCCGTCCACACCCTTTATCAAGGACTAATTAACAGGGTATGGGTTAGTGGCGATTATCGTCACGGTATGATTTGTGATATGGTGTGTGATGGTAATACTATACTTTGCAGTGATGAAACTTTTTTGACCTATCCACATACTGCCTATAAGGAAATTGGTACCTTTGGATACGATACACAATTTGCCGAAGATTATGATTCAAACGCAAAAGAAGTTAATTTTTTCGAGTTCGATTTTGATGATACATATTGGGAATGTGCTAAGGCAAGAAAATTTGTTGATTATAACCTTGTTCCGCAAAAGACCGAAATGCTTACTTTTGAAAAGATATCTCCTCAGGTAATTCGCAAAGAAAGCAATAAAATTTTTATAGATTTCGGCGGATGCTTTGCGGGGTATCTTTCTGCAAAAGCCGTAGGCGAAAAGTTTTCTGCTATCACAGTTCGTTGTGCGCAAGAATTAAATTCTGACGGAACGCTCCGTTATAATCTTCGTGCAAATTGCAAGTATGAGGAAAACTGGATACTTTCCGGCGGACAAGATACGCTTAATTGGTTTGATTTTAAGGCCTTTCGCTATGCCGAATTTATAGTTCCGCTTGGTGCAAAAGTTGATGATATTTTTCTTGTTGCAAGGCATTACCCCTTTGAGTTAAAAGCAAAAATGAATCCGAAATTTTCTGAAAATGAAAACTTAAAGAAAATTTGGGATTTATGCATTAACACGCAAAAATACGGCGTTCAAGAAGTAATTCAGGATTGCCTTGAAAGAGAAAAAGGATTTTATTTGGGTGACGGTTGCTATACTGCGCTTACAAATTATGTTTTAACCAAGGATGACAGAATTCTTAAAAAACTAATAGATGATGCGTTTAAAACCGATTTTATTTCCGATACCTTAGTTACTTGTATGGATTGCTCTTTTATGCAGGAAATTGCAGAATTCCCGCTTTATATTGTTTTTACAATTCTTTGGTATTATAAGTTATCCGGTGACAAAAAATATCTGGCAGAGAAATTTAACGATATTTGCAAACTTTTGAATGCTTATAAAAACAACTATGAAAAAGACGGTTTATTGCATAATGTGGATAAGTGGTGCGTTGTTGAGTGGCCGGAGAATTTCCGCGATGGATATGATGTTAAGTTAATTCAGGGTGTACCCACCGAAGTGCCTCATATAGCGATTAATGCTTTTTATATTAATGCAATTATTTGCGCAAACAGTATTGCGGATATCTTATCCCTTCCTGAGTATCGTGACGCAAAACCGATGATGGAGCGCTTTAATAATGCTTTTTTAAATAAGGAAAAACATTTGTTTAAAGACAGTATATTAACCGAACATATAAGTTTTATAGGCAATATCTATCCTTATGCATTTGGACTTTGTGATAGCGAAACTAAAACCGAAGTCGAAAAGATGCTTCAAGAAAAGGGCTTCACTTCGGTGGCGCTCTTTGGCGCTTTTCCGTTATTATGCGGTTTAATAGCTAATAACCGTTATGATTTATTTGAAAAGTGCTTACTTGATAATAATGCATGGCTCAGGATGATAAACGAAGGTGCAACTACAACCTTTGAAAGTTGGGGCAAGGATTTGAAGTTTAATACATCTCTTTTCCACCTGACTTTCAGTTATGCGGCTTTATTTTTAGCCGATATTGATTTAAAGGAACTTTTTGGTAAATAGGGTGTTTTCTATGGATAATATTAAAGTAGGCGTTATTGGTATCGGTAATATTGGATCTGCTCATGCAAATTGTATCGCGAGCGGCGAAATTGACGGAATGGAACTTTATGCAGTGTGTGATATTGATAACGATAAATTAAACGCATTTAATGAAAAGTTTAATTTTGTTAAAACATATGTAGATTATAATCTGTTAATAAAAGACAAAAATATCGAGGCAGTAATAATTGCCGTACCACATCCGTTACATTCGAATATTGCCATCGCTGCCTTAAAAAACGATCTCCACGTGCTTTTGGAAAAACCGGTAGACATTGCGGTATCTAAAGCTCATAAACTTAATACGGTTGCTGCCGCTTCTTCAAAAGTTTTTTCCATTATGCTCAATCAGAGAACAAATCCGCTTTTTAAGAAGGCAAGAGATATTGTAAAAAGCGGAAAACTAGGTCAACTAAAAAGGGCCAATTGGTCAATTACTAATTGGTATAGAACCCAACACTATTATAATTCGAGTGATTGGCGAGCTACTTGGGCAGGCGAAGGCGGCGGTGTGCTTTTAAATCAAGCGCCGCATAACTTGGATGTACTACAGTGGATTTTCGGTACGCCAAAAAGTGTGGTAGGGTACTGTAGCTTCGGCAAATACCATAATATTGAAGTTGATGATGAAGCAACTTTATATATGACATACGATAACGGAGCCACTGCGACATTTATAACAACTACGGGCGAATTTCCCGGCACAAACCGACTAGAAATTGCAGGCGATTTAGGCAAAATTGTTCTTGAAGAAGGCAAACTTAAATGGTGGAAATTAAAGGAGTCGGAAAGGGAAGTTTGCTATAATTTAAATAAATCTACTCCTATAATTGAATCTGAATATTTAGAGTTTGTTACAGAAAAATTCGAATGGGGACACAAACAAATTCTTCAAAATTTTGCAAACGCCATATTACTTGGTGAAGATTTGATTGCGCCCGGAATTGAAGGCATAAATGAATTGATGATTTCCAATGCGGCCTACCTTTCGCAGTGGTGCGGAAATAAAGAAATCCAATTACCGTTGAACTTTAAAAAATTCGATAGATTCTTAAATAAACGAATCAGAAATTCTTCAATAAATTCTAATAAAAAAATCGCCAAACTATCAGAAGGTTACAAAGATAGATGGCAGGTTAAATGGTAAAATTAAAAGGGTTGCCGAGCGCAACCCTTTATTTCTTTTTGATTAAGTTTTTAACGGTTTTAAAAAGCAGTTCTAAAGTATCCTGCTTATTGTTTGGAATTGCGGCGGGTATCAATGATGCCTTACCATTAATTATTTGAATGAAGTGAGTTGGTGTAACTTCAACTTTGGCTCCTGCACCTGCGGGTGACTCGGATTTTTTACTCTTTTTAATTTCAAATCCGCCGCCTGCAAATCCTGCAGAAATTTTGGAAACCGGTATTATTGTAACTCCATCCTTATTTATAGCGTCGCCAAGTACAGAGTTGGATGCTGCAAGGTCAATTACTTGTTTGCCGGTGGTTTCAATAACGTTAGATATGCCGGAATTTGTCTTAATATTTTTAGTATCTTTCATTATTGATACCTCCCGTTCATTTGACAGCAGTCAACGTTAGTTTTTGTCACTAATTTAATTTTATCACACAAAACTTTAAATTTCAATATCCAACTGTTTGCTATTGATTTTGGATAAAAAAGGGGATATAATTATGTAAATGACTAAAAAGGAGTAACTGATTTGATTTTATCGGGAATAAAACCTGAAAGAGTTTTTTATTACTTTGAAAATTTATGCGCCATTCCTCACGGTTCGGGTAACTGCGCAGCAATTAGCAAGTATTGCATCTGCGTTGCAGAAAAACTCGGCCTTGAGTGGAGCACGGATGAGCATTTCAATGTTATCATAAAAAAATCCGCATCCATAGGTTATGAAAATAAACCTGCAATTATTCTGCAAGGTCATCTTGATATGGTTTGTGAGAAAGAAGCGGATTGTGATATTGATTTTTTAAAGGATCCCATCAAGTTGAAGATATCAGGCGATTTAATCTCGGCTGAGGGAACTACACTTGGCGGTGACAATGGAATAGCGGTTGCAATGGTGCTTGCAATACTTGAAGATAACGCCTTAAAACATCCGCCTATTGAGGCATTGTTTACAACCGATGAAGAAACCGGTATGTTTGGTGCGGCAGGTTTGGACGCAACAAGGTTAAACGGTAAAATGCTTTTGAATATTGATTCGGAAAATGAAGGCGTTTTTACCGTTGGATGCGCTGGTGGTGCGAGAGCCGAAATCACAATACCGGTTAGTTACGAATCCATAAGCGGCAATTGTTATAAGATTAATGTTTCGGGACTTGTTGGCGGTCATTCAGGCGTTGAAATCGATAAGGGTAGATTAAACGCCAATGTTATTTTAGGTAAATTTTTAAGTAGATTATCTTGCGAATATAATATTGTGGAAATTTCGGGCGGACTTAAAGATAACGCTATACCAAGAAGCAGTAAATGCATAGTTTTTTGTGAAGAAAATCCGTCAGTTATGATTAATGATTTTCTTGATGACAATACAATTCCAACCGATAAAGATTTGAATGTTTCCATAAATAGCATATCGATTAATAACAAGGCGTTTTCCTATGCCGATTCTAAGAAGATAACAGAGTTTTTATGTACCGTTCCGAACGGAATCAAAAGTATGAGCAGGGATATTGAGGGTTTGGTTGAAACCTCATTAAATCTCGGAATTTTATACTCTGACATTAACGGCGTACACGCAAGTTTTGCTGTTAGAAGTTCAAAAAATACCGAAAAAACAAAATTGCTTTTGCGATTAAATGAAATCTCTAAAAAATTCGGTGGCACTTTTGATGAACACGGACATTATCCTGCGTGGGAATATCGAAAAGTTTCGTTGCTTCGGAAGAAAATGATTTCTGTTTATGAAGATATATACGGCAAAAGTCCTATTGTTGAAACCATCCACGCGGGTCTTGAGTGCGGAATTTTAAGTGATAAAATAAGCGATTTGGACGCTATTTCCATCGGTCCTGATATGTGGGATATTCATACGCCGAGAGAAAGAATTTCTATTTCCTCTGTGGCGCGAGTGTATGAGTTTATTTGTAAACTACTGTGTGAAATTTAGGTGAAAAATATGATTAAAGAAAGAATAGTGAAAATTCAGTCAGAACTAAAAATAGATGAGGCATTACTTGTCACATCTCATTCAAATCGTTTTTACTTAACGGGCTTTGAATCCAGTGCGGGTAAAGTTCTTGTTACTAAGGACGTGGCCTATTTCCTTATAGATTTCAGATATTTTGAAAAGGCAAAAAGCGTTGTAGATTCTTGTAAAGTTATGCTTTCTGAAAGGGTTAGCGGAGAAATTAATGATTTGCTTGAAAAACATAGTGTAAAAACAGTTTTTGTAGAAACTTATAATACAAGCGTTAATGAATTTGCCGCTCTCAATAATGCCCTTGGCAATTTCAAAATTTCCAATGATAAAAGGTTTGATGTTCTTCTCGAAAATATGAGAAGTGTAAAAACAGAAGGCGAACTTGAACTTATTAAAAAAGCGCAGATTATAACCGATGAAACATTCTCATATATTCTCGATAGAATTGAACCCGGCAGAAGCGAAATTGATGTTATGCTCGATATGGAGTTTTATATGCGAAAACTCGGTTGCGAAGGTGTTTCTTTTGATTTTATCGTAGTTTCAGGCAAAAATTCTTCTTTACCGCACGGTGTGCCCTCAGATAAAATAATAGAGGAGGGTGATTTCGTTACGATGGACTTCGGTGCCGTTGTGAATGGTTATCGTTCAGATATGACAAGAACCGTCGCCGTAGGTGGAGTTACAGATGAACAATTGAGGGTTTACGAAACTGTTTTAAAGGCACAGGTTGAGGCAATTAAGGCGGTAAAACCCGATGTTGTATGTAAAGATATCGATAAGGTCGCTCGTGATATTATTAACGGTGCAGGTTTTGAAGGTTGCTTCGGTCACGGTCTTGGTCATAGTGTCGGTATTGAAATCCACGAAAACCCCTGTTTTAATACCCGTTGCGAAACAATTCTTAAAAAGGGAACAGTTATGACCGTTGAGCCGGGTATATATCTTGAAAACAAGTTTGGAGTTCGCATAGAGGATATGGTTTATGTCACAGATAGCGGATGCATAGATATAACCGGTAGCGATAAAAAACTTATAATTCTTTGATTTTGAAAAACCGCCATATTATGTGGCGGTTTTACTTTGTTTTATCGTTGACAAAAGGAAGAATAAGGTATATAATATTTTAGTATATTTTGTATTTTAAGGGATGTAAAATTATGAAATGGATGTCACTTAATGAACTTAGAGAAAGATACCTTTCCTTTTTTGAATCGAAAGGCCATTTGCGTCTAGGCAGTTTTTCTCTGGTTCCCAATAATGATAAATCTTTATTGCTTATCAATTCGGGTATGGCGCCTATGAAAAAATATTTCACGGGTGAGGTTACTCCACCTTCTACCAGAGTTACGACCTGCCAGAAATGTATCCGAACTCCCGACCTTGAGAGAGTTGGTCATACCGCCCGTCACGGCACATATTTTGAAATGCTCGGAAACTTTTCTTTCGGTGACTATTTCAAAAATGAAGCGATTCCGTGGGCTTGGGAATTTTTGACTAAAGACCTCGAAATTCCCGAAAATTTGCTTTGGCCTTCCGTATATGAAGAGGATGATGAGGCATATGCTTTGTGGCGCGATGTAATCGGCGTTCCCGAGGAACATATTGTAAGACTCGGCAAGGCCGATAACTTCTGGGAGCACGGTACCGGTCCTTGCGGTCCTTGCAGCGAAATTTATTTCGACCGCGGTGAAAAGTATGGTTGCGGATCTCCCGATTGTAAACCTGGCTGTGATTGTGATAGATATATGGAAATCTGGAACAATGTATTTACCCAGTTTAATAATCAAGGTGACGGTACTTATACCGAACTTGAACATAAAAATATAGATACGGGTATGGGCCTTGAGCGTCTTGCTTGCGTTATGCAGGGTGTTGATAATATGTTTGAGGTTGATACCGTTCGTAATATTCTTAATAAGGTTTGCGAGATTTCCGGTAAGGCATACGGTAAGGATAAAAATATTGATATTTCTATACGTGCTATTACCGACCACGCTCGCGCCTCAACCTTTATGATAAGCGATGGCATTATCCCTTCAAATGAAGGCAGAGGTTATGTTCTTCGCCGACTCATAAGAAGAGCCGCGCGTCACGGCCGCCTTATAGGTATTGAGCGCCCGTTCCTCGAAGAAATGTGCGAAGCGGTTATTGCCGAGAATAAGTCCGGTTATCCGGAACTCGTTGAAAAGAAGGACCTTATTAAAAAGGTTATTTCCAACGAGGAAGCAAGTTTCTCAAAAACAATCGACCAAGGTCTTAGTATTCTTTCAGAACTTACCGCCAATGGCGGCACCCTTTCGGGCGAGGATGCTTTTAAACTCTACGATACTTATGGATTCCCATTCGATTTAACTAAAGATATCCTTGCAGAAAAAGGTATGTCGGTTGACGAAGATGGTTTTAATGAGCATATGCAGCGCCAGAGAGAAATGGCGCGCGCATCCCGTAAAGCATCCGATGGAGAAAGTTGGAGTAGCGACGGCATTAACTTTGATAATGTTGCAGCCACTGAATTTTTGGGCTACACTCAAAACGAATGCTATGCTACAGTTTTAGACATCGTTTGTGATGGCGAACACGCTATTTCTGCAACCAATTGTAAAGCAATTATCGTTCTTGATAAAACTGTGTGTTATGCCGAAAGCGGCGGTCAGGTAGGGGATAAAGGCATACTAAAAATCGGTGATTTATCCTTTAATATTGACGATACAAAGAAAAACGGTGGCGGAGTTTTCACTCATCAAGTTACCGTTATGGATGGCACTGTATCGGTAGGCGATAAAGTATATGTTTCTATCGATGTATCCCGCAGAGAAGCCATTCGCCGTAATCATACAGCCGCCCACTTGTTGCAGGCCGCTCTCCGCAAGGTGCTTGGCACCCACGTTGAACAAGCGGGTCAGTTGGTTAACGATAAATCCGTTCGTTTTGATTTCACGCATTTTTCTGCACTTACCGCAGAGGAACTTAAAGAGGTTGAAGATCTTGTTAATGCCGCAATTCTCGAAGGAATTATTGTAGATAACCGTGAGATGCCCATAGATAAGGCTAGAGCTCTCGGCGCTATGGCGTTGTTTGGCGAAAAATACGGTGATATTGTTCGTGTTGTCAAGGCAGGGGAATTTTCTACCGAGCTTTGCGGTGGTACCCATGTTGATAATACCGCTAAAATAGGGCTCTTCAGAATTATATCCGAAAGCGGCATCGCCGCCGGTACAAGAAGAATTGAAGCATATACCGGATTTAATGTTTTAGAACTTTTAAATCATTATAAATCCCTTTTGGTTGATACCGCTTCGGTTCTTAAAATAAGCAATATTGAAGATGTTGCAAATAAAGTTTCGGCTACTGTTAAGCAGATGAAAGAAGATTCCAAAAAGATTGAATCTTTGGAAGCAAAACTTGCATCAGGTAAACTTAATGATATAATGACAGGTGCCAAGGAAATCGGCGGCGCCAAAGTGATTACAGCAAAATTTGATGGCACAGCGCC
>JAZNFF010000094.1:0-6851 GCA_045588995.1 Acutalibacteraceae bacterium | reverse complement strand
TGGATGTAATCCTTTCGAAGAAAGGTATGTAATCAATCCGAAAACATACACCTATGGTGATACCATACACGCTAAAGCGTGATTACATACGCCTTGTGGCGATTACATACCAATCCTTCGGATTGGATAAAAATAAGACAGTCCGAAGACTGTCTTATTTTTTGGCACGCTGAAAGGGATTTTTCCGCACACTACCGTGTGCTATCGCCTCGCTTTCGCTCGTTGCCCACGGGCTTTGCAACCATTCGCTGAAAGGTTGCAATTTGCCTTAGGCAAACCGCCCTTGTTCGAATCCCTTTGATAAATAAAAAATAAGAGGAACCAATCCTTCGGACCGATTCCTCTTATTTGGCACGCTGAAAGGGATTTTTCCGCACACTACCGTGTGCTATCGCCTCGCTTTCACTCGTTGCCCACGGGCTTTGCAACCGTTCACCGAAAGGTTGCAATTTGCCTTCGGCAAACCGCCCTTGTTCGAATTCCTTTGATAAATAAAAAATAAGAGGAACCAATCCTTTGGACCGATTCCTCTTATTTGGCACGCTGAAAGGGATTCGAACCCCCGACCCTCTGCTTAGAAGGCAGATGCTCTATCCAACTGAGCTATCAGCGCAAATCTGTTTTTCAACAGCATATAGGATTATATCACAAACGGTAACAATAATCAAGTTAAATTTTAAAATTATTTGAGAAATTTTGTATATCCTTTTCCATACTGAACACAACGGGAAACTCGGCTTAAGGTAGCTGATGAAATATCGGTTTCCTTTATAACCTCATTATACGTTTTATTATTAATTAAAAGCTTTGCTGCCCTAAGGCGCTGAGCCATCTGCTCAATTTCTTTATTAGTGCAAAGATCTTCGAACAAAACTTTGCAATCTTCCCTATTTTTTAAACTAATAAATAAATCAAAAAGTTCTTGAATCATTTCTTCGGAAATTTTTTTAGATAGCATAATTTTGCTCCTTATATTTCTTCAAAAGATTTGCTGAGGAAAGCTTTTGTTTTTTCAGATTTAGGATTATCAAAAACCTCTTCGGGAGTGCCGATTTCTTCAATAACTCCATCTGCGATGAACATAACTTTATCGGCAACATTTTTAGCAAACTCCATTTCGTGTGTAACGATAATCATTGTGCTATCGTGGTCTTTAAGAGATTTTATAACCTTTAATACCTCACCCGTAAGTTCGGGGTCAAGAGCGCTTGTGGGCTCATCAAAGCAAAGAATATCGGGATCCAGCGCCAACGCTCTTGCTATAGCAACCCGCTGTTGTTGACCTCCCGAGAGTTCACAAGGATAGTTATAAATTTTTTCCGTAAGACCGACCTTTTCAATCAACTGCATCGCATTAGCCGCTATTTCTTCCTTTGTGCCACGATTTAGCAACGTAGGGGCCAGGGTAACATTATCTAAAACATTATATTGCGGAAAAAGATTAAAGGACTGGAACACAAGACCGAAATGTAATCGATTAAGACGCAGTACATCGTCACTCTGACTATTTTTATCTTTTCCATCATATATTATTTTGGAATTGACAGAAATTGTGCCTTCATCGGCAAGCTCTAAAAAATTAAGACAACGAAGTAGCGTTGTTTTTCCACCGCCGGATGAACCAATTATGGCAAGCACTTCTCCTTTTTCAAGAGAAAAACTAATGCCTTTTAATACCTCAGTATTACCAAAGCTCTTTTTAATATCTTTTATTTCTAATACTGACATGGCTTAACTCCTAAAATAACTGAGTTTCTTTTCGAATTTTGTTAAAACAATTGTGAGAATACCAACAAACAAAAGATAGAAAACTCCGGTATAAAACAGCGGCCAAATCATTGCTTTAGTTGCCGCTAATTCCTTTGCCTGTTTAATGATTTCGCATACAACTATACAGTTAGCAAGAGCGGTATCCTTAATTAGCGTAATAATTTCATTAGACATTGGCGGAACTATGCGCTGAATCACTTGTTTTAAAATGATTTTTCTAAAAACCTGCGACTTCGTAAGTCCCAAAACATAACCAGCTTCATACTGACCTTTAGAAATACTTTCAATACCGCCTCTGTATATTTCAGAAAAATAACAAGCATAATTAAGTGTAAAAGCGATAAGTACTGCGGTTATTCTACCTGCATCAACAATATTATAATTTAAAAACATATATCTATCTATTTGACCAAAAATTTGATAATTAAACAAAAGACCGGGTACATAGTAGATAATAAAAATTTGAAGCATTAGAGGTATGCCTCTGACAATCCAAACAATTACTTTAGAAATAGCCCTGACCGCCTTAACCTTACTCATTGAACAAAAGGCAATAGGCAAACCAAGCGGTGCGCCGCAGAGCAGCGTCACCGCAAAGATTAGCAGAGATATTTTAAAGCCATCAAGTAAAAATAGTGTTACTTCTAAAAATGACATTTTAAACTCCCTAAAGGATTAAATTATTTCTGATCAGAGAAATCAGTGATAGCAGTGTTGGAAACACCGTACTTCTCGGCAAGTTCCTTAATGGTGCCATCAGCAGCGAGTTTTTCGAGTTGTGCATTTACATTAGCAGTAAGTTCGCTACCTTTCTTAAAGCCAATAGCATAATATTCAACATCGCTGGAAAGGTCTTCAACTATCATAAGGTTTTCGTAGTCACCTTTACCGCAGTAACTCTTTGCAAGTTGAGCGTCAACTACTGCGAAATCAGCAGTGCCGGACTTAACTTCAGTAAGGCACTCGGTTTGCTTAATAAAGCCCTTCATAGTGGCGCCTTCAAATTCTTTACCGTAGGTTTCACCTGCGGAGCCGCTTTCAGCAGCACCAAACTTGCCTTTAAGGTCGGCCGCGGCCTTAATTTTAGCATCATTTTTAACAACAACTACTTGGCGATTTTCCATATAGTTATATGAGAAGTCAACCTTTTCAGAACGAAGAACGCCATCATCATCGGCAGTGTTGCAGGTGAATCCGTTCCAAACACAGTCAATGGTATTTGAGTTAAGGTCACTATATTTGCTTTCCCATTCAATTTCTTGGAAGATTACTTTGTAACCTAAATTACCAAATACCGCCTCTGCAAGCTCAGTATCAAAGCCAACAAGTTTTCCATCTTCATCTTCATAGTTCATTGGTTCATAAATTGTGTAACCAACGACAACTGTTTTCTGATCGTCCTTATTTCCGCAAGCAGCGAAACAAAAAATCATGGCGAGTGCTAATATCATTGCAATTATCTTTTTCATTTTAAATTTCTCCTTTAATTTACATTAGTTTAAGTTGGTTTAGCACACTTTAAGGATTTAGTTAACTAAAGTGCACTGTTAAAAAATAATTAATATTCAGTTTAGTTTCGGTGGACTTTCATAATCAATTTCCTCCATGTGCGTTGTCGATGATGTTATTATACTTCATCAAACTAAAGTTGTAAAGTGTTTTTTTTATATTTTTTCAAACTTCGGCTATATGCACAAAAATTATACCACAATCAATCACTTTATTGCTTTATTTAACTAAAGCGGTTGCTGAAATATTATATTTGCTTATTAAAATGCACTGTGCTATAATGTTTTTAACAATATTTAGAGGGTGTAATTTTGAAAACGATAGAGCCAATTGCTCACATAAAAACAGATTTTAAAGAAAAATTCGGTATTCCTCGCCAAAGCGGTAAATCCCCCACCGCCAAAGGTATCATAATTTTTGATGAAAAATATCGCAATATCGATGCACTCAAGGGCATTGAGGAATTTTCACACCTTTGGCTTATATTCGATTTTTCTGCCGCGCATATAGATGGATGGTCACCGACTGTAAGACCGCCACGCCTTGGTGGAAATAAGAGAATCGGCGTTTTTGCCACCCGTTCCCCATTCAGACCCAATTCTTTAGGATTATCTTCCGTTAAACTTGAATCGCTATATAAAGATAATAAGTTCGGATATGTTTTAGAAGTTTCGGGAGTAGACCTATTAGACGGCACGCCGATATATGATATTAAACCGTACCTTGCATATACCGATTCGCATCCTGATGCGACCGGCAGTTATGCCGATAAAAATCTTTCACACAAATTAGAAGTTGTTTTCTTAAAAAATTGCGATGATGTTTTGAATAATGAACAAAAATCAACGCTCATTGAATGTTTGAGCGATGACCCTAGGCCCTCATATATTGATGATAATAATAGAATATATAAAATGAATTTTTCTGAATTTGAAATAGTTTTTAAAGTTGATAATAAAGTGCTAATGGTTACATCTATTAACAGAGCAAAAAAATAAGCAGGACTTCCCTGCTTATTTTTATATTTTGATATTAATTAAATGTGAAATACCGGGTATACTTTCCCCTTGCATTGTTGAGGTAGGAGATAAAAGAGCGCCTGTGGACATAAATAAAATATTTTTAAGCTCTTTTTCCTCAAATCTATGCATTATATATGAGTTCAAAATAGATGCGCTGCAACCACAACCGGAACCACCGGCGTGAACATCTTGTTTTTCCCTGTCATATATAATTAAACCGCAATCACTATGACGACAACGAATATCTATTCCGTCACTTTCACAAAGCTCGTATAATAAATCACTACCAACTTTACCTAAATCACCTGTAAATACAATATCATAATTTTCAGGACCTGTATTTGTATCCTCCAAATATGCTTTGAGTGTAGAATATGCGCTTGGCGCCATAGCGGCACCCATATTGTTGGCATCCTTTACACCCAAATCTTCAATTCTACCTATGGTAATAGCATTTATATACGGTTTATCCTTACCGATTTCAATTACAGAGGCACCTGCGCCCGTAACAGTGCGTTGCGCAGTGGGAGTTCTAAAACTCCCATATTCAAGAGGAAATCTATACTGCCTTTCTGCAGAGCAAAAATGCGATGAAGTAACTGCAACTGCTCTATTTAGCGCCCCACAATCCACAAGTATTGACGCCATGCTGATACTAAGCGCCATAGTCGAACATGCGCCGTAAAGACCAACGAATGGAATTTTCATATTTCGGATGCCAAAGGAACTGCCGATGCATTGGTTTAATAAATCGCCGGCAAAAATACAATCAATATCCTTTTCATTGTAATTGCTTTTACGCAGCGCCGTTTCGATAGCAATCTTTTGAAGTCGACTTTCTGCCTTCTCGTAGGATTCCTCGCCAAATCTGGCATCTTGATCGTAAGCATCAAATTCATTGCCAAGCGGTCCTTCGCTTTCAAATTTGCCTACAACAGAGCCATATCCGACTATTGATGGCTTATTTTCGAGAATTGTGGTTCTATTTCCAATCCTTTTTGCCAAAAAATCACCCCTATTTATCTACAAATAATATTTGCAAATAGATGGGGTGATATTCAAAAATTAATCAAATAACTTTGTGGAAAGATATCTTTCGCCCGTATCCGCGAGGATAACCACAATATTTTTATTTTTATTTTCTTTCAAAGAGGCCGTCTTAATAGCGGCAGACAGCGCCGCGCCCGAAGAAATACCAACGAGGTAACCCTCGGATGTTGCCAGTTTTCTTGCGGCAGTATATGCCTCATCTTCCGCGACAGGCAAAATATCATCAAAAATGCTCATATCAAGGTTTTTTGGAACAAAATTAGCACCAATGCCCTGAATACCGTGAGAGCCACTAACACCTTTAGAAATAACGGGAGAATCATATGGCTCAACAGCGATAACCTTAATATTAGGTTTCTGCTCTTTTAAAAATTTAGCTGTACCACTCAACGTGCCTCCCGTACCAACGCCAGCAACTAAAATATCAACATTACCATCAATATCTCGCCATATTTCAGGTCCCGTTGTTAAATAATGTTCTTTAGGATTTGCGGGATTATCAAATTGAGACGGAATAAAACTATTGGGATATGTTTTAGAGAGTTCCTCAGCTTTTTGAATAGCTCCTGACATACCGAGTTTACCATCCGTAAGAACAATTTCGGCGCCATATGCCTTTAAAAGTTTTTGCCTTTCTATACTCATAGTTTCGGGCATTGTTAGTATAACTCTATAACCCTTTGAAGCGGCAACAGCGGCAAGCCCGATACCGGTATTTCCGCTTGTTGGTTCTATTATAACAGAGCTGTTTTTTAATATTCCCTGCTTTTCTGCCTCTCTTATAAGAGCAAATCCAATACGGTCCTTGACGCTTCCTGCGGGATTAAAGTATTCAAGTTTGGCATATATATTTCCACCAAAACCTAAAGTTGATTTTAAATTATTAAGTTTAACCAAGGGCGTATTGCCTATGAGTTCGGTAAAATCATTATAAACTTTCATAAACACTCCAACATAACTTGCATTTTTTATCTATAAATGCTAATATATAATTGTATTATATTACAAATTAACGGAGGATGCAACCTTGAAACACGAAATTTTATTATCCGCCCCACCGATAATAAGAGATTTTTTAACATATAGCGAAACAATTAAAGGCAAATCCTCCCGCTCTGTCGATGAGTATTTTCTCGATTTGCAAACATTTTTCAGATATATTCTCTTGATTCGCGGTAAGGTTGATAAAAAAACCGAGTTTAACCAAATAAGTATTGAATCCGTTGATGCGGAATTGATTAGTTCGGTAACTATTTCCGATTTATATGCATATATTGTATATTGCAAAGAAGAACGCGGCAACAATGCGGCTACAAGAGCCAGAAAAACATCTACCCTTCGTATCTTCTTTAAATATCTTACTTCTCAAATACATTTACTTGAAGTTAATCCCGCCGAGATGCTTGAAGCACCCAAAATTAAACAATCACTTCCTAAACATTTAACCCTTGAGGATGCTTTAGAACTGCTTAACAGCATTGATGGTCCTAATAAAGAAAG
>JAZNFF010000093.1:0-11387 GCA_045588995.1 Acutalibacteraceae bacterium | reverse complement strand
CATCTGCTGAGGTGACTTACAAGATGATAAGTGAGCGAGCATATCGGGATAATAATACTCACAGAACTTAACCCAACCGGGTGAGCAAGAAGTAATCATCGGCAACGTGCCGCCATTCTTAATGCGCTCAACAAGCTCGTTAGCCTCTTCAACGATAGTAAGGTCAGCAGCAAAGTCGGTGTCAAATACCTTATCGAAACCAAGTCTTCTAAGTGCTGCAACCATTTTGCCTTCAACATTAGTGCCGATAGGCATATCGAAGCATTCGCCTAAAGTAGCGCGGATAGAAGGAGCAGTTTGAACAACTACATACTTTTCGGGATCAGCCAAAGCTTCCCAAATCTTAGCAGTGTCATCCTTTTCAACCAATGCGCCTGTAGGACATACAGCAGTACACTGACCGCAAGAAATACAAGGAACATTGTTAAGAGAAAGGTTGAATGCCTGACCGATATTAGTATCAATACCACGGTCATTAGCGCCGATAACGCTAACATACTGCTCCTGACAAACAGCTACACAACGACGGCAAAGAACACACTTATTGTTATCGCGAACGAGGTGAGGAGTGGTCTTATCAAGAGCATATACAGGTTTGAATCCACCGAAAGCAGATTCTTCTACGCCGTAATCACGGCAAAGTTTCTGAAGTTCGCAGTTGGTAGAACGAACACAGGAAAGACACTTTTTATCGTGGGTTGAAAGAATGAGTTCAAGGGTGGTTTTTCTTGCCTTCTGAATCTTTTCAGAGTTGGTAAGAACTTCCATTCCTTCGCTAACGGGATAAACGCAAGCGGTAACAATACGGAAACCGCGGCCCTCATTTACTTCAACAACGCAGATACGGCAAGCGCCAATTTCGTTCTTTTCTTTCATAAAGCAGAGCGTAGGAATTTCCACACCTGCTACTCGGGCGGCCTCTAAAACAGTGGAGCCCTTGGGTACGCTTACAGCAATACCGTTAATTTTTAAATTAATCATATCCATTATATTCGGCTCCTTTCTTATGACTTACTGATTGCCTTAAATTTGCAGTTGCCCATACAAACTCCGCACTTAATGCACTTTTCTGCATCAATTTCATAAGAAGGAAGTTTGTGTCCGGGTGCTACATAATCAGTTTTACTAATAGCGGAAACAGGACAATTCTTAGCGCAAAGTCCGCAACCGATACATTTATCTTTATCAATAGTAAAGGAAAGAAGATCCTTACATACGCCAGCGGGGCACTTCTTATCAACAACATGAGCTACATACTCATCGCGGAAGAACTTAAGTGTTGCAAGAACGGGGTTAGGAGCTGTCTGACCAAGGCCGCACAAGGAATTCTGCTTAATATAGTAGCAGAGTTCTTCAAGACGGTCGATATCCTCAAGTGTTCCTTTGCCCTTGGTAATATCATCAAGCATTTCAAGCAAACGCTTGGTACCAACACGGCAAGGAGTACATTTACCGCAAGATTCATCAACGGTAAACTCAAGGAAGAATTTAGCCATATCAACCATACAGTTATCTTCGTCCATAACGATAAGTCCGCCTGAACCCATCATACAACCGATAGCAGTAAGGTTATCAAAATCAACCTCGGTATCAATAAGGGACTCGGGGATGCATCCGCCGGAAGGACCACCTGTCTGAGCGGCTTTAAATTTCTTGCCGCCGGGGATCCCGCCGCCGATATCATAAATAATATGACGAAGGGTTGTACCCATAGGAATTTCAACAAGACCAGTATGTTCGATTTTACCGCCCAAAGCAAATACCTTTGTACCCTTGGATTTCTCGGTACCCATAGAGGTAAACCAATCAACGCCCTTAAGAATAATCTGAGGAATATTTGCGAAGGTTTCAACGTTGTTTTCAACGGTGGGCTTGCCGTAAAGACCTTTAACAGCAGGATAAGGAGGACGAGGTCTGGGTTCACCGCGGTTGCCTTCAATAGAAGTCATAAGAGCAGTTTCTTCACCGCAAACGAAGGCGCCTGCGCCAAGGCGGATATAAAGGTCAAAATCAAATCCTGAATCAAAGATGTTCTTACCGAGTAGGCCGTATTCATAAGCGGCATCTATTGCCTTCTGTAAACGCTCAACTGCGATAGGATACTCTGCACGAACATAAACATAACCCTTGGTAGCGCCGATAGCGTAACCTGCGATAGCCATTGCTTCGATGATACAATGGGGGTCACCTTCAAGGATGGAACGGTCCATAAATGCACCGGGGTCGCCCTCGTCGGCATTACATACTACATATTTCTGGTCTGCTTTATTGGGAGCGCAGAGAGACCATTTAAATCCGGTGGGGAATCCGCCGCCGCCACGACCGCGAAGACCTGAATCGGAAATAGTTTTAATAACCTCTTCGGGAGTCATTTCGGTAAGGGCTTTACCGAGGGCTGCGTAACCATCCATAGCGATATATTCATCAATTTCTTCGGGATTGATAACACCGCAGTTACGGAGAACTACGCGGTTCTGAGACTTGTAGAATGCGGTTTCGCTAAGGGGAACAACTTCATCGGACTTTGTTTCGGCGCCTGTATCACTATAAACAAGGCGTTCAACAATTCTACCTTTAAGAAGATGCTCTTCAACGATTTCTTTTACATCTTCGGGGGTAACACGGCTATAGAAAGTACCGTCAGGATAAACGATAACAACGGGACCCAAAGCGCAAAGACCGAAACAGCCGGTCTGAACGAGTTTTACTTCTTCGGTGAGTCCGTTTGCCTCTATATTGGCAGCAAATGCTTCCTGAATAGATTGGCTTCCTGACGAGGTACAGCCGGTACCGCCACAAATAAGTACATGTGCACGAATCATAACTTTACCTCCAATTAACTATTGTAAGAAATTGTATATTCAGCAATTACATTGCCGCCTTTAAGGTGTTTTTCAACAACCTCTTTTGCCTTCTGGGCAGTCATCTTAACATAGGTGACTTTTTCCTTGCCTGATTCGTAAACCTCAACAACGGGCTCGAACTGGCAAATGCCGATACAACCGGTCTGAGAAACGGTAACCTTATCTGCAAGGCCTTCTTCGTTTACGGCCTCAACAAAGGTATTAAGAACGGGACGAGCGCCTGCTGCGATACCGCAAGTAGCCATACCAACTACAACGCGAGTTTCATTAACGCCTTCGCGGATAACTACCTTGTCTCTCATTTTCTCCTTGATTGCTTGTAATTCAGCCAAAGATTTCATATATATCTTCCTTTCTGAAAATAATATTTACTTAATTTATAATTCTGAATATTGCTCTCGCAAATATTCTTCTATCCATTTTATAACATCGTAACTGTTAAGAGGGACACCCTCTAAAACCTCACGAAGTTGCCTTGTATCAAGAACCGCTTCCCCACCGTTTTTCCTGTGTGCAAACAAGAAATCCGTATCGGGATGGCCTTGAACAAGTGTTATAACCGTTGCTATAACATCTCCAAGCGGTGTGAAATCCAGATGATTCTTATAAAATACCGCTTTTACCGAAGTTCCGTGGTCTTGCGAAAACTTATCTGCGGTTTTTGAAAAAATCTCAAGATACCCGCCTGTTTGCTCGGCCGCTAATTTTAAAAAGGGAATTCCGAGTCCCACCTTTCTGGTGGTACGGGTGGTATAGAACGGATCTGTAACGGATTTAACCGTTTCTTCAGACATACCGCAACCGTCATCCTTAATGGTAAGAATTAAAGTTTCATCCGTTTCGTCAAGGGTAATCTCGGTAAGAGAAGCCCCCGCTTTAATGGAATTTTCGGTAATATCCAGAATATTTAGGGATAATTCCTTCATTTATTCACCTTGTTTTGCTTTTAATAACTTAAAAAGTTGACTTCTGACATAAGCGCTGCTATATGGCTCATCTTCAATATCGAAATAAAATTCTTTATCTCGCATATCGGTAAGATAGTGAGCATCACTTCCGACAACCATAACCTTATCTTCCAAACCGTAACGGGATATATAATCATCCGCCGCGCCGCCGTTATGCAATTCAAAGCAAGAAAATTCCGAAGTTTCGGGAAAGGTTCCCAGAACTGCGATTATTCCGTTTGCTTGACGGTCAATATGGGCGGGATAACAAATTCCGTTAAACTCATTTACAAGTTTCGGCACATCATCTACCGAAATCATAGTTGCATTGGAAAGCAAATTTTCTTCGCGGCCGATTATATTATCTTCCCCATCCATAATCATTTGCTCACCGAAGATATCAACTCGGTTTTTATATGGAATTCGATATTTTTCAATCTCATCCGAAAACCTCATCGCATCGCCGAGTTCCTCAAAAAGACATATAATATGTATATCTTCCGAAGTAGTGAGTTCCATACCAGCTACGGCGATTATTCCGTATTTCTTTGCCGCCTCAAAAAAAGCGGGGCAATTTTTGCAGGTATTATGGTCGGTAAGAGCAACGATATTCAGTCCGCAAAGGGATGCCATACCGGCTATATTATTGGGTGTATTATCATCATCACCGCAAGGGGAAAGACAAGAATGGATATGCAAATCGTAATAATATCTGTTCATTACGCTATACCGCTTAAAATTACCGCCGTTTCATAAGACGGATATTTTGAGGAAAGAACATTTATACCCTTTTCCTCTGCGGCGGAAAGCACATCCGCAGGAAGTTCTACACCTTCAGATAATATAACACAGGAAACATCCGCAAGGGATGCAACAGCCACAACATTTATATTGCTCATTATGGTTATCCAAGCATTTGACTCCCCTGCTCTGCCCATAACCCAACTAAGTAGGTCGCCTATATAAACGCCCTTCACTTCGCGGTCTGGGTCCGGTATTGACAGTATCTTAAATTCTGCACTTTCTGCGATTTCTTTTACTGTCATCCCTATTCCTCCTTCGGCGGATTGTAGCAGTTGAGGATAAGACATCCGTTTTCATCGGAAAGTTTTCTTACCACATCCTCTGCAAACGCTCTGCAAGTGGGGGCTCCGCAAGAGCCGCAGTCAATACCCGGTAGTTGCTTTTTAAGTTTCTGAATATCCGCCATCATCCTCATAGATTCGGCCATACTATCACTAAGTTTCGTCATAGGTTGATATTCAGGTAATTCATTAAACAGGTAATTATCGGGAATATATTTTGATTCTTCTTCGCTTAAGAAGTTTTGAGATACGGGAAGGTATCTTCTGAGTGTCTGCAAACGGGCTTTGGCAATAAAGGGGTTTTGCATTGTAAGCACACCGCCTACGCATCCGCCCGTACAAGCATTAAGCTCAATAAACTCAAGGGGCGGTATATTGCCGTTTTCCACCTGGTCAAGAACATGAATAACATTTTCAATTCCATCTGCGGCAAGGTAATCTTCGTTGAAAATAGCAGTGGCTTCGCCGCCGCTTCTGGCCCAACCGATTCCTATCATACCCGATTCGGAAAGGGTTTCTATATTTTCATCCTGCTTCATTTCGCCGATGAGCATAAAGTAGATATCGCTTATGGATACCACTTCATCTACCTGACTTTTATACTCTGCAAAGCCGTTTTTTACATAACTTGCTTTTGCGGGGCAAGGTGATATAAAGCAAACGCCGATTTCCTCGGGTTTTAGTTCGGGATGCTCTTTCAAAGCTTTTTCCCTTGCAAGTTTTGCCGCAACCTCCATCGGAGGAAGCATATGAATAATGTTATCGTTAAGTGACGGAAATCTAAGACCGATAAGTCGCAAAACAACGGGACAAGCCGAACTTATTGCGGGCTTTTTAACCCCATCGGTTTTAAGATACAGTCGCGTATAAGCAGAAACAAGTTCCGCCGCTTTCGAAACCTCATAAACATCATCAAAGCCGATTTTCAGTAAACCGTTAAGCACATAATCGATATCATCAAGATTATCGAACTGACCGTAAAGAGTAGGAGCAGGAAGAGCTATCTTCCACTTAAAACGCTCCATATCCTGAAGTTTTCCGCAAACCGCCTTTTTGGCTTTATGGGGGCAATTTCTTATACACTCACCGCAATCAATACATCTATCGCTATTGATTACTGCGCGACCGTCACGAATTCTTATGGCCTCAGTAGGACAATGCCTTAAACAAGTGGTACAACCCGTACATTTGCTTTCATCAAGCAAAACGGAATGTTCATAAGTATGCAAAGTTATCACCTACACAATATTTACTCGCATTACCACTGTGGTACCGACACCGACCGTGGAATCAATTTCCATAGAATCGGTATATCGTTTCATATTGGGAAGACCCATTCCTGCGCCGAATCCTAAAGAACGAATTCTATCGGGCGCAGTGGAATAACCTTCCTGCATGGCCTGAGCGATATTTTTTATGCCGGGACCGTTATCTTTGAGAATGATTTCAATGGAATCTTCAAATACCTTAACGATGGCCTCACCGCCGCCGGCATGAATTACCATATTGATTTCACCCTCATACATCGCTATTGAAACTCTTCTAATAATCTCAGGATTTATTCCAAGCTGCCTTAAATTTTTCTTGATTTGCACCGATGCTTGACCGGCAGATGTGAAATCCTCGCCGTCAACATCGAAAGTGAAAATTAGTTCTTCGCCCATTACTTAACCTTATTTCCTACAAGGCCGCTAGAATATAAAAGACCGCAGGCCTCGTAAAGTCGTTTATCGGTTTTCATAATTACGATACCGCTTTCTTTAGCAAGAGCCAGCATCTCATCCGTAGGCGTTTTGGAACGAACAAACACAACGCAAATCATATCCATCATTTCGGCAGTGCGGATAACCTGAGGGTTAACTAATCCTGTAAGCAGAACTGCTTGGTCTTTAACATAAGCGAGGACATCGCTCATAAGGTCGCAACCGCAGGCAGAATATACGTGCTTTTCGATATTCTCCTCCGAGCATAAAACCTCGGCTTCAAGCAATTCTTTCATTTTACTGATTTTCATGCAGACACATTCCTCAAATCTAAAATTAATCTAAAAATCAGTCGGCATATTTTGCCAAGATATCATCAATATCATCAACAGTAAGACGACCGTAAACATCTTCATTGATAGTAAGTACGGGGGCAAGACCGCAAGCGCCTATGCAGCGGCATGCTTCAAGAGAAAACTTACCGTCGGGAGTGCACTCATCTGCGCCGATGCCAAGGCGTTCGCTAAGCTTATCGAAAAGATCGCCGGAGCCCTTAACATAACAAGCGGTACCCAAACATACCGAAATATTGTACTTGCCCTTGGGAGAAAGTGAGAACTGAGCATAGAAGGTTGCTACGCCGTAAATCTTCTCAAGGGGTACTTCCATACCTTCGGATATCATTTCCTGAACTTCAATAGGTAGATAACCGTAGATGTCCTGCGCCTTCTGCATAACTACCATAAGGTTGCTCTTATCATGCTTATGATCTTCGATAACCTGCATAAGCTTAGCTTCCTGCTCGGCAGTTCCTTTGAAGGGAAGTGTGCTGATTTTCTTCTTCATTAACAGAATCCTCCTCTGAAATAATATGTACCAAGCGCATATGCCATAAATCGACACAGTGCGCACATATACTATCACAGTATAACATACAAATTTCGATTTGAAAAGGGTTTTTATTAAAAAATGTTAAAATTTTATCAATTTTTTATAATATATATTATAAAACTCGAATTTTTGGTATTTTTTCACACAAAACAACGCAAAAAAGCGCCCTTTCATATCGAAGGACGCTTTCTCTTTTGGTTTTTATTTTTTATTCTCTTCTTTAATTCGGTTTTGCCAACAGCCCCAGCACATACTGACATATTTATCATTTCCGCCGATTTCTATCTGGTCGCCTTCGGTAACGATTTCTCCTTTTTCGTTTATGCGGGCATTAACTATGGCCTTTTTACCGCAATGGCAAACCGATTTAACCTCGTTTATACTGTCGGCAATTTCAAAAAGTCGTTTCGAGCCCTCGAAAAGTTTGGTTTGGAAATCGGAACGAAGGCCAAAGCACAAAACGGGAATATCGCAAAATTCTGCGATATATTTTAGGTTATCAATCTGTTCTGCGGTAAAAAATTGGCATTCATCGCAAATGATAACATTAACGGGTAATGTTTCTTTAATCTTTTCATATTTTTCAATAATATCTTCGTTTCGTTTAACCACGTCGGCAACGGCGGAAAGACCTATTCGGGATTTTACTACCGTAACGAGTTTACCTTCTTTGTTGATATAATCATCTCGCGTATCAACTTCAGGTTTAATAAGCCAAACCTTGTTCCCCTTCTCCTCGTAATTAAATTTAGTCATAAGAGCATTTGCGGTTTTTGAGGATGCCATAGCGCCAAATTTAAAATACAGTTTAGACATACTTTTCTCCGTTTCTTATTTTAAAATCTATTAAGGAAATTTTTAATTTCATCGATTTCGGATAATTTTGAGGACATTTCCCAACATTCCCTAAAATCTTTAAACCAACAATCCGCTATTGCCTTCCAAGAATCTATAACCCTACCCGTCAATTTAACGCTTAAGGCGGCTTCATTCAAAAGCACAATACCATCAGCGGCATTTTTAAGACATTTCAGAATATCCGTATCCCCTATTATTCGGGTTAATGTTTTTGATATATCTTTCGCGCGGTCGATGGACTTTTCGATTTCTTCTTGGCTTGCCGCAAAATTCGCGTTATCCTTATGGTAAACCCAATTATAGCACGCCATCCAAGATGCCGTATTGTGATATGCGCTCAGTTCACTTATAAGGGAGACAATATTTTTATCCGATTTATAAAGATTTCGGGAAACATTATTTTCGAATTCTTCATCCGCTTTTGTTTCTATATTCCAGGAAACACAAGCGCCGAGCACCATACCGAAAAGCGAACATTCGGGATGGCAGGCGTGACCGTAATCTCCCCAGTTTGTATTCAGTAAACCGAGGGCGCCGTTTTCGTATCCGCCCCTTGCCATATTTAAAATATTGGGTACGGAAATTTCGGTTTTCTCAATAAGTGTTAGCCAGGAATCCGTACCGGGACAAACAATTTGAGTATACCCTGAATTCTTAACCCTCTGGATTTTGCTTATGGGAGGAGAAGCGCAATAATCCCAATTAAGCAATATGGTATCCTTAGGAATTCTATCAAGAAGTTCGGGATGCATAAGGGCGATATCGCCCCACATCATAACCTTCTTCCCTGCCGCTTTAACATGCTCGATTATCTTTGAAACAAAAGAAATATAAAGCTCGGCAGAATTTTTGCCCTCATTTCTTCCCTTGCACAAATCAAAGGTTTCATCACAACAAATATTAAAATATTCGGAACGGAAAAGGGGCAGATATTGGTCGATAAGCGAGCAGACCAAATCTATACTTTCGGGGTTAGAGGCATCGATGGTGTGATGCATCATTCGCTCGCGCCAAAAATGGCTTTTATCTTCGTAATTTTCCAGTTCGCAAAGGCGCTTATATTCCTCTTTATTTAAAAGTTCGTAAAGGTGACCGAAGGTGGATAAAGAGGGCTCAAAATTAATGAAATTTTCATAGCAAAATTTATCAATTTCCAAAATATCCCGTGAGGTAAAACAGTCATCATCCGTATTATTAAATTCTTTAAAATCAAAGGTGTGCTCAACATAAAACTGCAGAGCATTGATTTTATATTTTGAAAGGCGCTCCACCATATCTTTAGCACCCTTAACGCTTGGCACTCGGCCGCGGGTTGCATCGTAATAAAATCCGCGGTACTGCATATCGGGAGCATCTTCGATAATTACCGCGGGAAGCAGATTTCCTTTAATTTCAAGCATTTGCAAAAATGTTTGTATGCCATAAAAACAACCTGCATCATCGCCGCCTATGATGGAAACGCTATCTTTATCAACAGTTATTTTATATCCTTGCGGCTTAATGCCATCATATTTGTTTACGGCGATTACGCCTTTGCCGCCATACGCGGTAAAATTATGGCTCTGCCCCGCTTTTTCATTAAGGGCAGATAAAACTTTACCCGCGGCAGATTTTATTCTGTCGTCAAGCCCATCAGAAACGGCAATTTCACAACCCGAAAGCGCAAAACTACCGCTTTTAAATTCAATGCTTTTAGGCACGGGCAGAATATTATATTTTACCTTGTTTTCCATAATGTTACCTACCTATACGCAATATATTTGGGACTTTCATCAGGGGAACCCACCTGAATTACGGTAAGCCCTTCACTTTCGAAGACATATAATTCGCCGTAATCCCCATCGAGTTTATAAAAAATACCGTTGGTATAATCATTGCCAAGGTAACGGGTATTACCGACTACCGCTTCTTTTCCTTCAATAAGCTTTGCAATATCAATACCCGAATCGTTAGAAGTGATTTCAGCGTTTTTAATCCAATAATCAATAAATTCTTCAGCTAAAACGAACTGGGTTTTCCGCAAATCCCCTTCCTCATATTCGAAGGTGAAAAGATAAAAGAACAAGAAGTTTTTAACATCAAAAGTTTTTATGGAAATATCCCGTTTTTCGTTATAGAAAAAAATCTCATTATAAGAAGCATTTTCTTCGAATTCTGAAAAATCATCACTGAAACTGCAAACGTAAAGCTTATTATTTTTCCTGAACTCTATATGAGGATATACAATTAAAACGGCGATAATTAAAGCGAGTAATACACAAATTGCAATAAAAAATTTTTTGAGTTTATTTCCTTGCATAATTCCACCGCCCTATAAGTAGAATAATATCATAACCTTGAAAGTTTTTCAATGAATTTATGCGAAGAAAACCGCTAAAAATCGGCTCAAAAATAAAATTTGCAATTTTTCAAAAAAACACTTGCATTATGATTTGCTTTGTAGTATAATACCTTTACGCCAAAAATTAAATATCGCGGGGTAGAGCAGCTGGTAGCTCGTCGGGCTCATAACCCGGAGGTCGCAGGTTCAAGTCCTGTCCCCGCAACCAAAAAGGAAACAGTCACCTTTATGGTGGCTGTTTTCGTTTTTTTAAAGGCAGGACTTGAAACGACCTCCAAACTTGGCGAGTGAAATGAGCAACAAGTTTGGGAGAACAGTCCGGCGGACTGTTCGATAGCCGGAGAAGAAAGTCCTGTCCCCGCAACCAACATTGCGAACCGAAAAAGATATCGGTTCGAAAAGCCCCGAAACCACAGCGGTTTCGGGGCTTTGTTATGCCATTTTTTAAAGCTAAAGTCAAAAGATATCATTTCCCCCAAAATGACCTTTGGGGAGGACTTGAACTAAATACCTGGGCTTTTAGGGGCAGATTTTGCGATTATTTTCGCAGAGTCTGCTCCTTTTTTGTTTGTACTCCCTTCTCTATGATAATTTTTGCGCAACACTCAAAAAAGTCTGATATTCTGTCAACAAACAGCTTGTGTCATAGAAACTGAACGGCAGGAAGTTTTTGCTTTCTGCCGTTATAATGTTTTAGA
>JAZNFF010000092.1:0-2546 GCA_045588995.1 Acutalibacteraceae bacterium | reverse complement strand
TTATCGTCTGACGATAGCATTGTAGGAAGACCAAATTCACCTAAATTATAGTCATTGGTGCCATCATTAAACAAATGGCACTCAGGAAGTTTGATTTCGCTCATAAAATTACTCCTTAGAAAAGGTTTTAAAAAAGCAGGCAGAGCGGTGCTCTGCCTGCCCGTTAGTACTATAAGTACGGACCTTAAATTAGTTCATTTTAATTCCGGTCACTTCTTCAATACAAGCTTTATACTGGGGCTCATATTCATCAACAACCTTAGCGATATCTTCGCCGTTACGGATCTTATCAATCATGGGGTCGTGAAGAGTAATGGTATTAGCGCTTGAAGAAGCGAAACCGCCGTGACGGTTAGGAATGGTCTTACCGGCCATAATCTTATCAAGAAGTGCCTGATCGTCATCATCATACTCATTGGAGCCCTTAACTGTGGACTTATAGGTAGCTTCGAATGCTGCCCAAGTAAGAGCTATACGAGGGTCAGAATCCTTAGAAGCGGCAATACAAGTGTACCAACCGGTAGGATATGCCTTAGAGGTATTTTCAGCAGGAAGAGGAATGGGAACGATTTCAAGATTCTTAACATCCTTATTGAATGCCATAGATTTCTTAACCTTAGCTACAAGGCCGGGATACTTAGAGGACTCCTCAAAGTATACATAGTTACGGCCTTCGATAAATGCCTTGGTATAGTCAGAACTATCATTGGGCTGACCAATAGCATCATTACCATTATAGATCTTCTGGATGAGCTGAAGAGCTTTAATGGTATTGGGGTGTTTAAGGTTGAGAACGGGTTTGCCGTTTTCAACAGTAATAGAAGAAGTACCATAGGTCTGGGTGATGATGAAGAAGTCGGCGAGGTAGTAGATGTTCTGAGAAGCATCGGTTACTTCGTGACCCTGCTCAAACACCTTATCCCAAGTCCACTTGCCTTCATTGTAAAGTGTTCTGGGGTCTTCAAGACCTGCTTTATTAAAGAGGGCTTTGTTGTAATAGAAAATGTCGGGGAATGCGCAGTTATTATCGCATACGCCGTAGAGTTTGCCGTTCCAACGGAACTTTTCGGTCTTCTCCATATTAAGTGCAGAAGTATCAACCTTCTTAATAGCATCTGTTAAGTCAGCGTAAGTATCATCAACACCAGTTGGGAACATGCTGCCGTGAACATAACAAATGTCATAGGTATCACCAGAAGCTACACGGTTTCTAACCTGCTCATTGTATTTACCAAACTGAAGGTTGTGTGTCTTAACCTTGCAACTATACTTGGTCTGGAATGCGGAAATCATCGCCTTGAAGGAAGTAGTATTATACTGGTCTTCTTCAGTAATTGCCATATGTATGGTTTTACCCTTAAGAAAATCGGCTTTGTTTCCTCCATTGTTTGTATTTTGAGTGGTACCATCACCGGTGTTGTTATTCTCGTCTTTGTTTGATGAAGTTTTGTTATCACTTACATCCTCGCCGGATTCGGTTTCCTCATCTTTTACATCTTCATACTCATAATAGTATGAATAGTAAGACTCATCACCGGAATCCTTTGAGCATGCAGTGAGAGGTAAAATCATCATTACCAACACAAGAATGCACGCAAGAATTCTTTTCATTGCTTGTTTCTCCTTTTATAATTTTTTATATATGTAGCAGCAAACATTCAAAACTGCAACTACAACAAAATATGTACACGAAGTAATCCACTTCGCAAATTGATTATACAATACAACTGCACAAAATGTCAAGTCATTGATTTATAATTTTTGCACATTTTAGCGGTGTTTTCGACCTAAATTTACAAACTGTTAATAAATGGTTAAAAGAATGCTAAAAAATCTCAAAACAAAAGGCGTTTTCAACTGAAAACACCTTTTTGAATTACTTAAAAAATAACGGAAGTTCCTCAAGGAAAATAACATCATCACGCTTGGCGGCATCACCTTCTGCTAGGAAGAAACAAGATGCAGCTTCTATAGCTCCCGCCTTTTCGACTAACTTTCTTACCGCAGTTAGAGATTCGCCTGTGCTGACAACATCATCAACAATAAGAACTCTTTTACCCTTCATTAGATTTACTTCGGTTTCACCTAAATATAAATGTTGCTCGTTTTTAGTGGTAATTGAAGTAACGGCAACATCTATAGAATTGCGCATATAAACCTTAACACCCTTACGGGCAACAATATAAGGTTTACCGGATTGACGCGCCATTTCATAGGCCATTGGTATACTCTTGGCTTCGGGAGTGATAATTATATCAAACTCAGGCACCTTCTTTAACAGTTCGGTACAACCGGCAACGGTTAACTCGACATCACCGAAGATAATAAATGCCGCAATATCCAAATTTTTATTAACGGGGAACTTTTCGAGTTTTCTTTCAAGTCCCGCTATTTTTAAAGTATAATACTCTGACATATTCAACACCTCATATTATTTATAATCAACCGGGAGGCCACTGCAGATTGCGGCGAGCGAGCAGATGAAAGTGTAAATGTCCTACCGTCTGTCCCCCATCTTTGCCGCAATTATTAACTACGCGGTAACC
>JAZNFF010000091.1:0-8348 GCA_045588995.1 Acutalibacteraceae bacterium | reverse complement strand
GCGGAAGAAAAGCGTTCAGTGAACGTTTTTCGCCGACGTAGGCAACGAGCGTATGCTCGGCGATAGGCGCGTTGCGCCGGAATACTCTCCCCGGCTCCACCAAATAAAAAGAACTCACCTTATCGGTGGGTTCTTTTTGTTTCTATATCTTGAAGGGAGAGTCGAACAAGTATAAATCTACGGCCTATTTTTGATGCGCTTGATATACTCGCGGTAATGTTTGGGTGAATATCCGGTTTCTTTCTTAAACTGTCGGCTGAAATGATATTCATCATAAAACCCCAAATCCATTGCGATTTGTATAATCTTCATATCGGGATAATATTCAAGACAAAACTTAGCGTGGTTAATT
The DNA here is from genome assembly GCA_045588995.1 of Acutalibacteraceae bacterium. Lineage (GTDB taxonomy): Bacteria > Bacillota > Clostridia > Oscillospirales > Acutalibacteraceae > UBA737. The sequence goes on along the minus strand of JAZNFF010000091.1, from coordinate 7,996 downwards.
TTTTGCTCAATCATATATCTATGTATAGTTATTCCAAAGCAGGATTTAAAGCTTGTTTCGGCAGTTCTTACGCTTATATTAAGCACCTTGGCGATTTCCTTATTGGTAATATTTTCATTAGTTTTCATACTAATAATATTCTTAATTTTATATGCGTATCCGTTTTTTGAATTGTTAAACCCTTCTGAAAGTTCGCACAACAAATGATTTAAATAAATTGAGGCCTTAATTGGGTTTTCTTTAACAGTTTCCTCAATAGTTTTTATTAAAAGTTTCTTAATTTCAGGATTGGATGATGCATCGATATAGTTACCTATATACAAGCAATCATCCGATATTTCATCAAGTTCATCAGATATATACCTATCCCCTTCTTCAAAGGAAAAGTGCACAAACATAGTGTTTGTATTGGGTGGGCATAATTTAGTACCTATATGGGCTATTTTAGCGGGTTGTATAAAAACGCTATCCTTCCCTGCTTTTACAGTTTCGCCGCCGATTTCCAACTCCCAACTACCGCTTAACACATAGGAAATAATATGCTCGTTAAGTGTTCTTGAAGGGTGCTTAATCGGAATCGGAAAACAATTCTGATTTGCTATATATATTTTTCTGTTACAATTCATCCTGAAAATATTACCCATATTGCCACCTTGCGCTTTTGTACATCTTTTTACTAATATAAAGTGGTTTTATCTATTCATTTTGCGCTTTTTTATTATATACTAAAATATATAAAATTTCAAGGAGTATTTTATGAAGGTATATAATGTAACAGATAAAGAATTCAAATCCTACGGACGAATTTTAGAAAATTACGATTTTGATGAAATTTTTGAAGAAGCAAAAAAATTACCGATTACGGATAATGAAATCGTTTATGAAGCTTCATTACCTTCGCTGGAAAAATGCCAAGTAAAAAAAGAACTTCAAAGCCGAGGCTTCGGCGGATTTGAAATTCAGATAGGTTACGTGGGGGGCGCTAACAGAACGCTCAACTGTCTTGAGTATCACAAAAGCAGTGAATTTAATATCGCCTTAGATGATATTGTTTTAGTTTTAGGATCAGAAGGTCAAATAGAGAACGGATATTTTTCCACCGATAATTGCAAGGCGTTTTTTGTACCTAAAGGTGTTGGTGTTGAATTATACGGCACTACCCTTCATTACGCGCCTATGAACGTTAATGATAATTATCGCGTTTTGTGTGTGCTTCCAAAAGGTACCAATGGAGAAAAACCGGAATTTAACGCGGTTAATGTTGAAGATAAAATGTGCTTTGGCAACAATAAGTGGATAATGTGCCATCCAGATTCCCCCGATGCACAAAAAGGAATTTACCAAGGACTTAAAGGTGACAATATCACCTTTTCAGATTTAGATTTTTAAAGGAGTTTTATTATGGAAAAGAAAATTTTCATAGGTAATGATACAGCGGGATATTACCTAAAACAGAAATGTATTGAATATCTTGAAGGTAAAGGTATCCCCTACGTTGACTGCGGAAGCGAAGATGACCCTGATATTGAAGCAACTCGCTATCCGTTTTTCGCTGCAAAAGTAGCGAAAGCCGTTGCAAGCGGAGAAGCCCGATGCGGACTTCTCATTTGCGGAACAGGAATAGGTATAAGTATGGCCGCCAATAAGTTTAAGGGTGTGCGCGCCGCACTTGTAAACAGCACCTACCTTGCACGAATGACAAGAAGGCATAATGATGCTAATATTCTTTGTCTTGGCGGCAGAACTATTGGTGAATGGGAAGCAATAGATATTCTTGAAACCTTCCTTAATACCGAATATGACGGTTTATTCCACGATGGCTCACTTAATCTGATTCGTGAAGCTGAGGAATATATGATGAATGATAATGTTTGGTGTGAGGAGCCGAGAAAGATATCAACGGGACCTTTGGCAGATGCAGAAATTTTTGATAGAAGCAAGGGATAAAATTAACAGCCGACGGATAAAATCCGTCGGCTGTTTTATATCATAATTCCAAACTCATAAAATCAAAAGGAATATTGTTATTATTGACTTTGTGAAATGCAGAGTGCGTACCGATTTTTTTGAAACCAAATTTTTCGTATAGGTGAATAGCATTTGCGTTGTCACCACGGACCTGCAAATCTATAATTTCAAATTCGTTGAGTTTAGCAAATTTTATAATTTCGGTCATCAGCATACTGCCAATTCCCATATTCCAATATGTTTTTGCTACAGAAACACCAAAATCGCCTCTATGGCTCATTCTTCTCGGTAGTCGGTTCAAACTTGCTATACCTATTATCTTTCCGCCTTCTTTGGCTACAAGCATAATATTATCCACGGAATTTTCCATATCCGCAATATATTCTGCTTCTGCCTCTACAGAAAACGGAAGGCCTTCCGCTCCAAAGGTAAGGTTATCTGTTTCCCCGCCGACCTGTTTTAAATATGTTAAAATCTCTTTGGCATCAAGAGGCGACGCTTTTTCAATCTTAATATTCATTAAATCATCTCGCAACTAAAATATCTCTATGGTAAACCCATCTTTATATTCCCCGCCTGCTTCGAGCGAAACAAGGTCGGGTTGGGTTGCAAAATCCTCAATTATATCCTGTCTTGAAGGCAAACTTGACCAGGGCTCAATGCAGATATAGGGCGCATCGGTTTTTGGTCTGTGCCAAAAACCGATATATTTCATATTTGGGAAGGTTACCTTTATCGATTTTTCTGATTTATCGGATTTTAAAGTAACGCTCTTTGCGGTATCTTTAAGCACGATAGCATCATCATCAAACATATTGTGCTTCAAAGAAAGCTTATTGCCTTCTTCCAACACAAAAGGCGTATCCTCGCCTGTTATAAAGCAGGTTTCGCTAAAAGCGATTCTAGTAGGTGTGCCTTCGCCTGCAAACTGAAGATAATAATCCTCAAACTCGGTATTTTCAGTAAAAGGCACATTAAATCCCGGGTGACCGCCAAGACCGAAATACATCTGCTTATTATCCATGTTTTTAACTATATACTCGTTAATAAGTTTATTGCCTTCTAACCTATAGCGTACAGAAAACTCAAAGTTATAAGGATACATTTTAATCGTTTCTTCGCTCTCGGTAATAGTAAAAATAACTTCACTTTCGGAAATGCGGTTTACGGAAAATAGCGTATCCTTGGCAAATCCGTGAATTTTCATTTCGTATGTATTTCCAAAAAGCGTATATTTACCCTCGGTCAAACGGGCAACATAAGGAAAAATATTGGGTGCTCTATCTCGCCAATATTTAGGGTCTCCCTGCCATAAATACTCGGTGCCGTCTGCACTTCTTATAGACCAAAGTTCTGCGCCGAGTTCGTCAATTTCCACTTTTAAAAATTCGTTTTTTATAGTTTGCATTTTCATCACCGTATTTATTTTAACATAATAATTTTATATCCGCAATACTAAAATAAAAACCCCGTAAAAACGGGGTTTAAATATTATTCAAGGGTTACTGCGGTCTTTTTAATAATATCGGTTACAAGGTCAACACAGATTTCAACACCCTCTTCGGAAAGGTGAAGCTTATCTCCGCAGATATAACGGTCAGGATCTTCCCAAATGGGTGCGTGAAGGTCATTTATAATAACACCTTTTTCGCGAAGAAGGGGTACCAGAACTTCATTATATCTTTTGATTATATCATTATTAAAGAATGGGTTTGAAGGGTGAACGGGAGTAGTCGTTGCAAAGATAACCTTATCATATCTTTTAAGAAGTATATCGGCAATTCTGGTCATATTGGCGATATACTCCTGCTCATCGGTGAAAACACCGTCGCCAAAGCATTCGTGCACATCCCAAAGGCCGTTATTCCAATGAACAATACGGGTATCCTTCATAGATGCATACCACTCGTGAATCCCGCGAAGAGTGTTTTTAGAAAATCTGCCGTTTTCAACGGGACTAAAAACTTCGAAATCGGCGCCTAAACGCTCTGCAACCTTTTCTGCATAACTGATACGGATAGAATCGCCTAAAAGAGTAACTTTAACCATAATACCACTTCCTAAATTTCTTTACTTTTATATATCATATTTAAAAAAGTAAATCAATGATAAAAAGGTATTTTAAATGTAAAAAAAGGAATTTTTGATTAAAACAAGCTTATAAGCATTCGGTTTTTAACATTCTTAAAACTCTCGGTCTATTATATCGCTGAATCATTACAAAAATCAAATCAAACAGAGCAGAAAAACACGAAGTTAAAATAAAGACCGACTTTGCTCCAAACCAAAGCGAAAATAAAATAGGCAGAAAACTTAATACTACAATGGTTTCGTGCACCAATTCGGATTGACACATTGCCCCTGCAATTTCGTGCCAAGAGTGACGCTTTTTATCGAAAGCATCAGGGTCATAAGTCGGAAAAAATTTTTTCCAGTTCTTCACCTTCAAAAAACCATATAACTTTTGTTCAAGGTTGCCTACTTTAAACCATTTCTTTTTATAATCCACCTTATTATTTAAAGCAAAATTAAATATACCGCCCACAAAAAGCCGCATCCAGAAATGATAAGATATGGTTCCAAATGTGGTGGCGAAAGTGAAGAATATATCGCAAGGTTTTATTTGATAAAGAACTATAAAAACAGCGGTTAATATGATGGATACTACCGCAATAATTTTCATGCTTTTTGCCAAACTAACGCCTCCAACTTTAAATATTGATTATAATGATATCATAAAAACAGATATAAATCAATGCGGAGTATTGTGTATCATCATTTCGAAAGCAATGGATAAAAAAAGAACGAAGCGATTGCTTCGTTCTTTTTTGGGATTGACACTCAAAATGGAACTGGTCTAAAAACCTGATTTTCTTTATTCTTTTTACAATCTCGCATTATTTTTATATGTTTAACAATGGATATAACTTCAAGCACAAAAATTGTAAAATAATATACGCATACTAAACCAATATACATTCGTTTAGCACTAAGCGCCCATAGCTCCAGCGGTATTGTTCCCACTATCAGCAATGCTAATATACTGTTGAAAATAGGTTGAATTTTCTTAATTGCTTTCACTATTGACAAAATTGCATCAATGAAATAAAAAACGTGAATGATAATTACTATATAATAAAGACCTATTCCTACCAAAAACCCAATATCAGCATCGCCACCTTTTAACGCATAAACAATTGATGCTAAAACTAAAGCAGCCGTAATAACACTAATCAGCATTGCAATCATTGCAGGTATTTTTGTATATACTTTTTTCATATCATCACCGCCTTGGGTTTAGTATATGCTTGTGTTAAATTGGAGACAAATTAGTTTTCGGCTCCCTCTGACGAGGGAGCTGTCAGCGAAGCTGACTGAGGGAGAGATTTTTTAACATTCAAGTCTATATACTCGCATACTCCGCTAAAATTTCGGTCAATATCCAAATTACAAATCCTTAAAATTATTAAATTCATACCCTCTAACTCTTTCGTTCTAACTTTGTCTTTTTCTATTTGCTCTGGGGTATAATGACCGCCACCGTCAAGTTCAACTACAAGTCTTGCTTTTGCACAATAAAAATCAACAATATAATTTCCTATGGCTTTTTGCCTTTGAAATCTTATGGGGTAATATCTTAAAAACTCATACCAAAGTTTTCGTTCCCAAGGTGTCATATTTTTCCTTAAAGTTTTTGCAAGAGGGATATTTGCTTTATTATATTCTTTCATATTCTCTCCCTCCGTCAAAACTAAAGTTTTGCCACCTCCCTCGTCAGAGGGAGGCAAAGTATATAACTTGTGGAAGTCATTTCCACAAGTTGAAATTTCCGCATAACAACAAGCTTTTTCTTGTATTTAATATAACATTTTTAATCAAGATTTTCAAGTTATATATGAAAATAGAGTTATTCCGAAAATACGAGATAACTCTATTTTTGATGGTATGACAAAAATCATACTGACACATTAAAAATCATACTAACAAAAGTGCAGTTGAAAACTTTGTTTTTAAGCAGTAAATATGCCTAAAGTATGATGGTTATTCCTGCCTTGCCTAAAAAATATTAATACTCACTATTATTTTCAGAATATCTTTTTACACCAAACATACATAAATTTGTTCTCTTTTCAGGTACGATTAAAAACTTATCTTCTACAAGTTTTTCAATAATAATTCCCATTGCATCCGCTTGATAGCGAACATATGCCAACTGTTCACAATGTTCTTTCAATTCTTTTGGCGTGTGTTTTTTGAAAAGTAATGCTGCACTGCTACAAACTTTCTCCATACAACCAACAATAATATCAGTTATTGGCTTTAATTCTTCTCTAATATAATGATTTTCTCGACTTGTTAAAGTTGGGAAGTTTGCACATAATATGCCATCCTTAACACTTACCATTCCTTCCTTTACAAGTTGAGCAACAACTTCTTGTGAAGTACAGTCGGCAATATTTCTTTTCAATATCGCATCACAAAGCGTATCGGAGCGAGCTTTAGAACTACCCTGCCACCATTGACAACTTTTAATCACATTATAGTTTACAGCAGAGTAATATGCAGTATTTTGACTATTGTCACATCTGCCGTAAATTCCGGCAAAATAACCATACCGATAATCATTATCGTGACCATAAACAAAACCATATGTGGTAGCATTAAGTCTTGGGTACGCACCAAACTTTGTCTGTGATATATTTTCCTCAAAATCAACTAAAGCATTTATCATTGCAATGTTGACAATAAACCATCTTAATGCATTATCATCTAATTCAATTTCAAAATCTTTTATCTTATATTTCGGCAAAAGTTTTTCCGTAAACGCTTTAATTTCTTCTGTTGCCGATTTGCAAATTTCAAGAGTTGGAACTTTTTCTTTGAATTCTTCTTCAAAGTCGGATTTAAAAATTAAGAAATTTGTTTGATATTTATTTCCTGACTTGGTAATAAAATTATATTTCAGCAAAATTTCAAGCTCATCTTCTAAATATACAGCTGATACTCCTAATTCTAATGATAACTCCTCTATTGTAAGGGGTTTTTCATAGGCAGCAAGAACAATATTTCCGGGTAGTTTGCGTTCAAAAGTTTCCCATATGTAAGAATTACCGCCATTACCCCAAAAATTGATGCCGAACTTGCTTGGATTATAACTTTTTTCGCCGTATTTTCTTTCCATATTTATGCCCTCTTTCAAAATTTTTCTTGTTTTGAAAAGATAATATTTTACCATCTCTTCACTTATATTCATTTCTTTTGAAATCAGGGAACAGTTTTTATTCTCAATGTAGTACTTAATAGTAGCTTCCCTATACTGTTTAGATAATAGAGTTAGCTCTCGTCTTAAAATTGCAACTTCCTCATTATCTATGCACTTCTGTTCAGGAGTTTCCCAATACACACCACAGAATTTTTCATCGAACACAACATTCAACTTATTTTTATTATGGATATATTGCTTAAAGGTATTCTCGGCAATTTTCCACATATATCCGTAAAAAGCGGAATCGTTTTCGAGTCGATTTATAGATGACAGTACAGCTATAATAATATCATTAGTTAAATCTTCTGCATCTTGTTTATCATAAACTCTAGAAATTGAAAAAGCGAAAATATCCTTTAAGCATTCTTGCAATTTTTCATAAGCTTTTGTTTGTTCCATTGATTTATCCGTCCCTTGTGAAAGCTTTCAATAATATAGTGTAACAAAATCGCTTTTGGTTAATGAGAATTATAAAAATTATTTCATTTTTTAAATAAAAATAAATATTGATAAAAATTTTGTCCCTATTGTAGCACAACCATAGCATAAAAATGGCGGAAAATCAACGGCTTGCCGTTGTATATCATCAATTCTGCAGGAATTGCATATCATCAAAACTTTAGTTTTGTATATCATCATTGCGAAAGCTTTTTTGATACACGCTAAAGCGTGATGATATACAGTCCTAACGGACTGATGAGATACAACGATAGCGTTGCTATCGTTGATGATATGCCATTGCTTTCGCAATGGATAAAAAAA
>JAZNFF010000090.1:0-2504 GCA_045588995.1 Acutalibacteraceae bacterium | reverse complement strand
TAGGTTGAGTGATGCAAGATAATCCATAAAGGATACCTTTACCCATTCACCATTTGTAGCGGGTAATATAACCTTTGAAGCATCTATTGTTGTATCAAAATTAGCATCCTTACGGGTTGAACCATTATTACCAATAGCATGGAACCATGTAGCAACATCGCCCGTTGCCTTATAGTAGAAATACATATCGGTAATTTTATCGATGGGTATATCTGTTATTTTACCGTTAACAAAGAAACTACTTGCCGTGAATTCATTATAGTGCATCAAGGTAAAGTTGGTGCCAAGAGTTACCTTGCGGTTATTTTTGGAAGCAGGCGCTTCTTGGGGAGCATCAGTAGTAGCATAGTTTGCGCCGGTGTTAGCACCTGCAATATAGTTCATAGGAACTACATCGTCATAACCTGCATAGGTGAGCGCTTTCCAAGCGTTTTTAAGAGAATCAAGTTTGGCGGATTCACCCATTATGTTATTAAGAGCGGTCTTAAAGGCTTCAAAATCCGCATTGCCCTCAGCAAAGAGTTTCTCGGTGACCGCTTTATCATAAAATGCCTTGGCAGCAGCTACAAATGCGGCCGCATCGGTATCGGCTAATGCTAATGTAGCGGTGGAGGCGGCAGACATAACTAAGTTTAAAGAGCCGGTTACAAATTCGCCTGTAGCCCCTGTTTTAGAAAGATCAAAGCCAATGCCCGATATTTTATAATCGGTGGGATTGCTATAATTAGTTAAGCAATTTACAAAGGCATTAACTTCAGCAAGGTCGCTCATCTTAATTTCTTTCCAAGTGCCTGTGCTTAAAACATCGGCGGCAAAGTAAGAGGGGTCATTCCAGCGTACTGCAATGGGAGTAGCATCGGAGCTTATATGCATTCTCGGTCTTGCAAGTATTCCGCTTGCAGACTTAACATATAAACTAAAGTTCTTAAACTGTGTTACATCAAAATCGGTAACACCGCCATCGGCTAATTTATATACTACATAATCCTTCCAATCGCTCGCTCCCGCAAGAGCTACATTATAGGTTGCATATTTACTACCTAAAACACTTTTATCGGTAAGGTCTGCATCCGTATATACAGAAGAATCATACACATTAAGACCAGTACCTAAAGGAGCAGCACCCTGATTTAAGGAGCCATCCCAAACCTCTGTAGGAACCATCTCATAGGAAACATCCAAAACGGACCAAGCATCTTTAAGAGCTTTAATCTTTGCGGCTTCTTCATCTTCTTCGAAGGCCGAAAGCGCTGTAGTAAATCTTGCATAGGCCGCATCACCTGAAGCAAAATAATTCTTTGCAACTGCATTATCGTTAAATTCCTTAGCTGCGGCTACAAATGCGGCGGCATCGGTATCTGCAAGAGCCAATGTAGCGGCGGAAGCGGCATACATTTCCACACTTGCAGAGCCGGTTACAAATTCACCTGTAGCGCCAGTTTTAGAAAGGTCAAATCCAATGCCCGATATTTTATAATCGGTGGGATTGCTATAATTAGTTAAGCAATTTACAAAGGCATTAACTTCTGAAAGGTCGCTCATCTTAATTTCTTTCCAAGCGCCCGTGCTTAAAACATCGGCGGCAAAGTAAGAAGGGTCATTCCAACGCACTGCAATAGGAGTAGCATCGGAGCTTATATGCATTCTCGGTCTTGCAAGAACTCCGCTTGCAGACTTAACATATACGCTAAAATCCTTAAATAGTGTTACATCAAAATCGGTAACACCGCCATCGGCTAATTTATATACAACATAATCCTTCCAATCGGAAGCACTTGCAAGAGTTGCATTATAGGTTGCATATTTACTGCCTAAAACGCTTGTATCGGTAAGGTCAGCATCCGTATATACGGAAGAATCATATACATTAAGACCTGTGCCGAGAGGAGCAGTTCCATTATCTAAAGCGCCATCCCAAACTTCTGTAGGAACAAGCTCGTAGGTAACTGTTAAATCAGCCCAAGCCGCCTTAAGTTCGGCAATGGCGGCGGGGTCAAAACCTTCTGCGCCTACCACACCGCTCATTACGGGCAGAAGTGTAGTTACAATTATGGCAAGGGAAAGAAATACTGCTAAATTTTTATTTATAAACTTTTTAATGTTTTTCATAATGTTTATTTCTCCTTTCCCGATTAAACTATTTCAACGATTATGATCGTATAAGCAGAGGGATCATAATTTGAGGTTATCTTTATGGATACGGTATCGCCTACTGCGGTACCTGCGGCATTATAATTGCCGTTCTGGTCGATGGTACCTGCGTTTTCGGTGGTCCAGTAATAACCACCGTCTGTATCGCTACGGGATTTACCGTAAATTTCCCAAGTAACATTTGATAAGTCACTATCGTTATCGGTGCCGTAGATAGCGGTTACGTTGAAGTCCTTAGTACCTGTAGCTGAAAGCTTAACTAAATTCTCATCCGTTACTATCTGAACCTCTTCCTCCATAGTGGTATAAACTACGGAGCAATGAGCATCAACGGGAAGAATATCGGTAATCTT
>JAZNFF010000089.1:0-6654 GCA_045588995.1 Acutalibacteraceae bacterium | reverse complement strand
TTCATAGCGTTTATAGTAGGAACAAATATCTTTTCCATACACTCGGCCGCTATTTTATCAGTATAATAAGGGTTTGGAGCAATCGTGCCCATACCGCCTGTATTGAGTCCTGTATCGTTATCCCCTGCTCTTTTATGGTCCATTGAAGATATCATAGGAACAACGGTTTTGCCATCGGTGAAGGATAAAACAGAAACCTCGGGGCCTTCTAAAAACTCCTCGATAACCACATTATCGCCACTTTTGCCGAATTTTTTATTTTGCATCATTTCAATTACGGCTGATTTTGCCTCATCTCTTGTATTGGCTATTATAACACCTTTACCAAGGGCAAGTCCGTCCGCCTTAATAACCGTAGGTATGGGGGCAGTTTCGAGATAGGTTAAAGCGTTTTCCAAATCATCGAAAACCTCATAGGAAGCGGTAGGAATTCCGTATTTCTTCATAAGATTCTTTGAAAACACCTTACTACCCTCGATTATAGCCGCATTGGCGCGGGGTCCAAAACACGATATTCCAGCCTTTTCCAAAGCATCTACACATCCGAGTACCAACGGATCATCCGGCGCTACAACTGCATAATCTATATTTTGTTCGGTAGCGAATTTTACGATATTATCGATATCTTTTGCGCCAATGTCTACGCAAGTAGCGTCCATATGCATACCCGCATTACCGGGGAGTGCAAAAATTTCTTCTACCAATGGATTTTCTTTAATTTTTTTAATTATCGCATGTTCACGGCCGCCGCCGCCAACTACTAATATCTTCATTATATTTCTCCTGAATTAATGGTGGAATAAGCGCATTCCTGTAAAGGACATAACCATACCGTATTTATCACAACATTCAATTACCGCATCATCACGGATAGATCCACCCGGCTCTGCGATATATTTAACGCCGCTACGTTTCGCTCTTTCGATATTATCGCTAAATGGGAAGAATGCATCAGATCCCAACGCAATACCGTCAATACCGTCAAGATATTCTCTGATTTCTTGGTCGGTTAGGGGCTCGGGACGAGAGGTAAAGTATTTCTGCCAATTACCATCAGCACATACATCCTCTTCGTTGCGGTTAATATATCCGTCAATAACATTATCTCTATCGGGTCTGCCAAGAGTATCCTTGAAAGGAAGGTTCAATACCTTGTCGTGCTGGCGCAAAAACCAGGTATCTGCTTTTGTACCTGCAAGACGGGTACAGTGAATTCTTGACTGCTGACCTGCTCCCACGCCAATTGCTTGTCCGTCAACGGCATAGCAAACCGAATTGGACTGGGTATATTTAAGGGTAATAAGAGCGATTATAAGGTCACGAACTGCGCTTGCGGGCATAATTTTATTAGCGGTAACAATATTTGAAAGCAACTCTTTATTAATTCTGAAATTATTTCTTCCTTGCTCAAAGGTAATGCCGAAAACATCCTTATTTTCGATAGGAGCAGGCATATAATCAGGATCTATTTTAACTATATTATAATTGCCGTTACGCTTGGATTTAAGAATTTCTAAAGCTTCGGGCTCATAACCGGGCGCAATAACGCCATCGGAAACTTCGCGTTTAATAAGCAATGCAGTTTTAACATCGCACACATCGGAAAGGGCAACCCAATCTCCGAAAGAACACATTCTATCGGTACCTCTGGCGCGAGCATATGCGCAAGCAAGGAGCGATTCATCAAGACCTTCGATATCATCAACGAAACAGGCCTTTTTAAGTTTATCCGAAAGGGGTATACCAACGGCGGCAGAGGTGGGGCTAACGTGTTTAAAAGAGGTAACGGCGGGAAGTCCCAAGGCCTCTTTTAACTCTCTTACAAGCTGCCAACTATTAAAGGCATCAAGAAAATTTATAAAACCAGGTCTTCCGCATAAAATTTCTATAGGAAGTTCACTGCCATCTTTCATAAAAATTTTTGAAGGTTTTTGGTTAGGGTTGCAACCATATTTAAGCTCAAATTCTTTCATAACCGCACTCCTTAAATCTTAAGCAATTCTTTGCCGATATAATCCGCCATAATAATATGTCCCTTATCGCTTGGATGAAGTCCGTCAGGAACAATTTCAGGGTTAAATGGATCGATTATACCGCTCCTGAATAAATCAATAACTGGAACATTATGCTTTTTAGTTATCTCGATCATAGCATTTACATAATCTTCCAATATCTTACCATCGTGATTAGGATTATTTTCTTCTCTTCTTCTGAGAGGGGTCATAAAAATGAGTTTTGCATTAGGATAATCTGCTTTTAATTCTTCTATCAGAGTATTTACGGCGCCGCAGAAGGTATAAATATCTCTACTGTCTATGTCTCCCATTTTAGAGTCACCGTGGCCAAAGTCATTGGTGCCGCCGAAAACTACGATAGCATCAACATTCTTTGTCATCGTCTTGGCTCTCAGGCCGAAATATAAATCATAAATATGATATCCGGGAACAGTTTGTTTGGCAATTCTTGTTCCGCCTACACCGCAATTATAGGCCTCGGCTAAGCCGAAATCTCTTTTTATAATCTGATGGAAAACCTTATCGGGACCGGTTGTACCGCTACCCTGTGTTATACTATCGCCGAGAAAATTAATTTTTAAATTTTTAAGTTCCATATTTATGCCTCATTCTTATTTATAATTCGTGATTCGTACTTGCCGTTTTCTAAATCTATATATCTTACGAAAAGCGAAACTTTATTATCGCCGTTTAAATTTTCCCAAACATAATTTGTAAAGGCATCGATATCCATATCGGGAAGTTCCAATGTTTTAGGTTCACCTTCAAAACTGGGCAATGGATTACCATCACACTTATATGTATGAATAAACTTGGCTCTGCCCTTTAGAGGATTTGAATATGCAAATGTATATCTTTGGCAAGAACTACCGTCGCCCTCGGCCGATTTTAGAATAGACATAGCGTAATTCATATCGCCTTCTTCAAGGCGTATAATTCCCGAAATACGAGGAGTAAAATTAGGGGTATCATCCTCAAACTCACGGGTGCGAAGTGCCTGTTCGAAGGTCATCTGTCTATCCATAAGTTCATAGATGGTATCGGTCTGGTCACCGTTAGTAACAATAGTTTTATTGCCGAGCACTCGAACGGGTGAATAGATAATAAGATGAGGATCGGTCATTTTTGATTCATCAAAGGCCTGAGTGCGAATTCCTTCGCCATCCTCTACAAACACACGATTTCGGCTATTTTCACTTCTACCCATAATAAAATAAGCAATAACAGCTTTTTTACCGTTGGCACTCTTGCCTATAATAATTCCTCTACCGTGATATTTAAGGGAATTTAATTCATTTGCTACTGTTTTAATCTCCATTGCCCTTATTCCTTTCAAATTATTCTGAAATGATGGTTTTTCCATCAATAACCTTAATTTTATCTTCGCAGAAAAGTTTTACTGCTTTTGGCAAGATTTTCCATTCCGCTTCTTCCATTATTCTTTTCTGCAAAGTTTCGGGGGTATCCCCTTCCTTGACTTCCACTGCTTTTTGCAAGATTATGGGACCGGCATCACATTCCGCCGTAACAAAATGCACCGTAGCCCCAGAAACCTTAACGCCTTTTTTAAGGGCGGCTTCGTGAACAAAAAGGCCGTAAAATCCTTTGCCGCAAAAAGAAGGTATTAAAGCGGGGTGAACATTTATCATTTTATTTTCAAAAGTATCGCAGACATTTTCGTCAAGTATGGTCATAAAACCTGCATAAACGACCAAATCGGCTTTTTCGGTAAGCAATAAATCTCTCATTGCTTTGCTATAGGAAGAAATATCATCATAATCTTTTCTTACCAAAATATGAGTTTTAATTTCGTTTTGTTGCGCTCTTTTAAGCGCATAGGCATTAGGATTAGAAGAAATAACACAAGTAATTTTACCATTACCCAATTCTCCCCTTTTTTGAGAATCAATAAGGGCTTGAAGATTTGTTCCACCGCCTGAAACCAAAACCGCTATTCTTTTACTGCTCATAAAATTACACCTTCATCGGAAGCAACAATTTCACCGATAATATAAGCATCTTCGCCGTTGGCATTAAGAATTTCAAGCGCTTTTTCCGTATCTTCTCTTGCCACAACAACGCTCATACCCACACCCATATTAAATGTATTGAACATATCGCGCTCGGGGATATTGCCAACCTTTGCAATATAATTGAATATGGGCAAAATTTTGAGGGCGGATTTATCTACCTTAACGCTTTTTCCTTCGGGAAGCGCTCTTGGAATATTTTCATAAAATCCTCCGCCCGTTATATGAGAAACCGCCTTAACGTTAACCTCTTTAAACAATGCCAACATTGATTTTACATACATTTTAGTAGGAGTAAGCAATGTTTCTCCGAGAGATTTTCCGCCAAGTTCTTGTATGGGGCTATTCAAATCGGCATTCTCAATATCAAATACTTTTCTAACGAGTGAAAATCCGTTGGAATGGACACCTGTAGATGCGAGGGCTATGACCATATCGCCTTCATTTACGGTATTTTTATCAAGAATTTTAGATTTATCTACAACGCCCGTACAGTATCCTGCCAAATCATAATCATCAGGTGGCATAAGGCCCGGATGCTCCGCAGTTTCACCGCCTATTAGTGCGCAACCTGCTTGAACGCAACCTTCGGCAACACCGCCTACTATATCGGCTATCTTTTCAGGATAGTTTTTGCCACAAGCAATATAATCAAGGAAAAACAAGGGCTTTGCGCCGCAACAAATAATATCATTTGCGCACATAGCAACGCAATCAATACCGATGGTATCGTGTTTATCCATAAGCATTGCAAGTTTAATTTTTGTTCCTACACCATCGGTGCCCGAAACTAAAACCGGCTCACTGATACCTGTAAGGTCAAGACCGAAGCAACCGCCGAAACCGCCCACATCATCAAGGCAACCTTCGTTTTTAGTTCTATTTATATGCCTTTTCATAAGTTCGACAGATTTATAACCTGCCGTAATATCAACGCCGGCTGCTGCGTAACTATCAGATTTAGAATTACTATGCATAAGTATATATCCTCTCAAATTATATAAAGTAAAGTTTGGAATAAAATTGTTTGCAGTGCCGCTTTGAAGTGAGCGGTGCTGTACGAGGTACCGCCCCGAAGGAAAAAGTGGTGCTGTGGGCGATTTTATGCAAACTTTTATTCCTTTCCGTTCCAACAATAAGTACACAAATCACATTCATCTATACCAATTGCCTTGATAATTCCTTCAAGAGACTGAAACTCCAACGATGCAAAATTAAACTTTTCGCATATGGCCTTGCGCAAATTTTTGCCTCGTTCGGTCTCACCATTGCTATATTCATCAATATATTTAAAACCATCTTCACCTTCGAGCTCCATAATTACTCTTCTGGCAATAAGTTCCATATCATTGGTTGAACGGGAAAAATTAAGGTACTTACAACCATACATAATAGGCGGACAAGCCGAGCGCATATGCACTGATTTAGCGCCGTTTTCGTATAGAAAATCTACCGTTTCTTTGAGCTGGGTGCCTCTAACTATTGAATCATCCACAAATAACAAATTTTTATCCACGATAAAATCGTGAACGGGAATTTGTTTCATTCTTGCCACTTTATCACGGTCTGCTTGTTTACTCGTAGTAAAACTGCGAGCCCAAGTAGGAGTATATTTGATGAATGCGCGGGCATACTTTTTTCCGCTCTCATTAGAGTAACCTATAGCATGAGGAATTCCCGAATCGGGAACACCGCCAACATAGTCAACTTCCTCTGCCTCGCCCTTACTCTTATCGTATTGCGCCATTATTTCACCGTTACGGCAACGCATCGATTCAACATTAACACCCTCGTATGTAGAAGTGGGATATCCGTAATAACTCCATAAAAAAGAACATACTCTTTTCTTTTTGCCGGGAGCCACCAACTGCCTGATACCATCGGGAGTAATCTTTACGATTTCGCCGGGACCCAGTTCCTTTTCATCGGTGTAACCCAATTTTTGATAGGCGAAAGATTCAAAGGTAACGGCATAACCGTTTTGGTTTTTGCCTATGAGCACAGGTATTCTGCCCAATAAATCGCGAGCGGCAATAATAGCGCCCTTACTCGTAAGAATAAGTATGGAAGCTGTTCCTTCTATCTGCTCCTGAGCATATCTTATGCCATCGGCAAAGGTATCTCTTTGATTTACGAGCGCGGCAACCAACTCGGTAGTGTTTACCTTACCACCCGTCATCGCATCAAAATATCCGCCCTTTTGAGCAAGACACTTATCTATAAGTTCCTCGGCATTATTTATCACACCAATGGTGCATATAGCATATGTGCCGAACTTTGAACGGATAAGCATAGGTTGCGGATCGGTATCACTTATACAACCTATAGCAGACGTTCCACTCATTTCATCAAAGATTTTTTCAAACTTTGTTCTGAAAGGTGAGTTTTCTATATTATGAATTTTACGCTGCAGACCGATTTCTTTATCATATGCAGCAAGACCGCCTCGGCGGGTGCCTAAATGGGAGTGATAATCCACCCCGAAAAAGACATCCATCATACAGTCATTTTTAGAAGTTATGCCGAAAAATCCGCCCATAATGACCTACCTTTAAAACTTTAATAGAAATTCTGAATTCTTATGCGAAAAAAAGTTTTGAGAGAGTCAT
>JAZNFF010000088.1:0-36303 GCA_045588995.1 Acutalibacteraceae bacterium | reverse complement strand
AAACCCCGAGGTTAAACCTCGGGGTAGTTGTTTATCGTAGGGAACGCCCGTCGCGCCCCTTGCCTAAAGGGGAGAGGGCCGCGCGTGAGCGTGGCGAGGGGATTTTGGCGTTCCGTTTTGATTTTATATTTTTATTAATATGCAACGCCTTGAGCAATCATTGCCTCGGCAACCTTTTCGAAACCTGCGATATTAGCGCCTGCAACAAGGTCACCTTCCATGCCGTACTTTTTAGCAGCGGCATAGGAGTTGTCGTAGATACCCTTCATAATCTGGTGGAGCTTCTGGTCAACCTCTTCGGCGGTCCAGCTATATCTCATAGAGTTCTGGCTCATTTCAAGACCTGAAACGGCAACGCCGCCTGCATTAACTGCCTTGGATGGAGCAACAACTACGCCGTTCTTCTTAAGGTAAGCAACTGCCTCGTTGGTGGTAGGCATATTGGAAACTTCAACATAATATTTAACGCCGTTGGCAACGATTTTCTCGGCGTCGGGAACATCAACTTCGTTTTGCGTTGCGCAAGGCATAATAACATCAACCTTAACGCCCCAGGGCTTTTCGCCTTCAAAGTAGGGAACACCGAACTTATCAGCATAATCTTTAACCTTATCGCGACCTGAAGAACGCATTTCGAGCAAGAAATCAATCTTTTCATCGGTGTTTATACCGTCTTCATCATATATGTAACCGTCGGGGCCTGAAATGGTAACAACCTTACCGCCAAGTTCGGTAACCTTCTTAACTGTACCCCAAGCAACATTGCCGAATCCTGATACTGCAAAGGTCTTGCCCTTGATTTCTTCACCAAAGGTCTTAAGCATTTCGGCAGCATAATAAACTGCGCCAAATCCGGTAGCTTCGGGGCGGATAAGAGAGCCGCCGTAGGAAAGGCCCTTACCCGTGAGAACGCCTGTAAATTCATTTCGAAGGCGCTTATACTGACCGTACATATATCCGATTTCGCGAGCGCCCGTTCCGATATCACCTGCGGGAACATCGGTATCTGCGCCGATATGCTTGGAAAGTTCGGTCATAAAGCTCTGGCAGAAACGCATGATTTCGCCGTTTGACTTGCCTCTGGGGTCAAAGTCAGAGCCGCCCTTACCGCCGCCCATAGGAAGACCGGTCAAGCTATTCTTAAAGGTCTGCTCGAAACCGAGGAATTTAATAATAGAAGCGTTAACAGAGGGATGCAAACGGATGCCGCCCTTATAAGGACCGATAGCAGAGTTGAACTGAACTCTGTAACCGCGGTTAACCTGAACTTTGCCGTTATCATCAACCCAGGAAACTCTGAATTGAATCTGACGCTCGGGCTCAACCATACGCTCTAAAACGCCGTTTTCTTCAAATTTACTGTCAGCCGCTACAACGGGCTCTAAGGATTCAAAAACCTCTTTAACTGTCTGCAAAAATTCTTTTTCGCCGCTGTTTCTTGCTTCAACCTCGGCGTAAACTCTGTTTAAATATTCGGATTTAAACATAATATTGCCTCCTTATGTATTCAAATAAATTTAATAAAAAAATAATACTACTATTTTTCTTTCCAGTCAATAGGAAATTTTGCAAAATATTGGGCGGAATCATTAAAAAAGTATTGTGGTATTTGTAGAGAATATGTTAAAATAGGGCGATTTTCCTTGACATTATATAAATATGGGAGTAAAATAGGTGTGTAAAAGCGTGGATAAGGGAAGTAACCGAAAAGGAAGTTACCGAGAAGAGAGCGCCGTCGCGGCTGAAAGCGGCGCAGGTAATATTTTGGTTGCCACCACCCTTTGAGTGCCAAGGGTAAAAAACTTGGACGGGTTGCCTTCGTTAAGGGCTTATGAGTGTTGCGGTTTTAAAAACCGCAAAATCTGGGTGGAACCGCGGAGTATATTAGTTCTTCGTCCCTTTGGGGACGGAGTTTTTTTATTTTTTGGAGGTAATTATGATTAAAGTATCGCTTAAAGATGGAAGTATTTTAGAACTTGCCGAAGGCCTTACCGCCTTTGATGCGGCAAAGGAAATCAGTATGGGTTTGGCGAGAGTGGCTTGCGCCGCCCGCGTAAACGGTGAAAACTGCGATTTGCGCACCGTTTTAAAGGATGGAGATTCCCTCGAAATTCTCACCTTTGATGATGATTACGGTAAGTGGACCTTCCGCCATACCGCCTCTCATATTTTGGCGCAGGCAGTAAAGCGCCTTTTCCCCGCAGCAAAACTTACCATAGGTCCTGCCGTTGATGACGGATTTTATTATGATTTTGATGTGGAAAATAGTTTCACCGCCGATGACCTTGAAAAAATCGAAGGCGAAATGAAGAAAATCGTCAAAGAAGACCTTGAAATTACCCGTTTTACCAAACCCTACGAGGAAGCAATTAAATATTTCGAAGAAAAGGAAGAGCCCTATAAGGTAGAGCTTACAGAAGTTCACAAAGGCGAAGAAATCAGCTTTTATGCTCAGGGCGAGTTTACCGACCTTTGCGCAGGCGCTCACCTTATGTCCACCGCTCAGGTAAAGGCATTTAAACTCACTTCTGCTACGGGCGCTTATTGGCACGGCGACTCAAATAATAAAATGCTTTGCCGCGTTTACGGTACCGCATTCCCCAAGGCCAATATGCTCGAAGAACATCTTAACGCCTTGGCAGAGGCAAGAAAGCGCGACCATAATAAACTCGGTCGCGAACTCGAATATTTTACAACCGTTGATGTTATCGGTCAGGGTCTTCCTATCCTCTTACCCAAAGGCGCCAAGGTAATTCAGATTCTCCAGCGTTTCGTTGAGGATGAAGAGGCAAAAAGGGGTTGGCTCCTTACCAAAACTCCCTATATGGCCAAAAGAGAACTCTATAAACTTTCGGGACATTGGGACCATTATCTTGACGGTATGTTCGTATTAGGCGACCCCGCCGATGAAGAAAAAGAGTGCTTTGCTCTGCGTCCTATGACCTGCCCATTCCAGTATCAAGCGTATCTGAACCGCGCCCGTTCTTATAGAGATTTACCCCTTCGTTATAACGAAACTTCAACCCTTTTCAGAAACGAAGATTCAGGCGAAATGCACGGTCTTATCCGCGTTAGACAGTTTACAATTTCTGAAGGTCACTTAATGTGCACCCCTGAACAGTTAGAGCAAGAATTCAAATCCTGCCTTGAACTTACCACCTTTATGCTTAAAGCCGTTGGCCTTTATGATGATGTTTCTTATAGATTCTCTCAGTGGGACCCCGATAACAGAGAAAAATATATCGGCACAAATGAGCAATGGGATGAAGCGCAGGGCGTTATGGAAAAAATCCTTAATAATCTTGAGATTCCTTATAAAGTGGGTGTGGGTGAAGCCGCATTCTATGGACCTAAACTTGATATTCAGATTAAGAATGTTTTCGGCAAGGAAGATACCCTTATAACCATTCAGATAGACCAACTTTTAGCCGAAAAATTCGGTATGGAATATGTTGACCGTGATGGCGAAAAGAAAAACCCCTATATTATTCACCGTACCTCTATCGGTTGCTATGAGCGCACTTTGGCGCTGCTTATCGAAAAGTATGCAGGCGCTATGCCTATGTGGTTGGCTCCAACTCAGGTACGACTTCTCTCAATAGCCGACCGCCATTTAGATTTTGCTTACGAAGTTAAGGCGAAACTTGAGGCAAAGGGAATTCGTGTTGAGGTTGACGAGAGGAACGAAAAAATCGGTTATAAAATCCGTGAAGCGCGACTTGAAAAACTTCCCTATATGTGCATAATCGGGGATAGCGAGGTAGAAAACGGCACCGTTTCCGTAAGAGAAAGAGGCGAAAACGGAGACCTCGGTTCTATGAGTGTTGAAGAATTCGTTAACCGCTGCGTAGAAGAAACCGAAAATAGAGTTATTAAGTAAAAATATTGGCGTTGCTTGAAAGCAACGCCTTTTTTCTTGATATTTTAAAAACTATATGTTAAAATACATTTGCGACACAATTTAATTTTCCGCGTATATTTTTTGCAAGTGTGTGCATTTTATTTTGGTAAAAATGCATATGCTCTATTTCACATACCTTGCAGTACGTGGAAATTGTGTCGCAGCAATGGGGCGTGCGTTTTTCGGTGCGCATGCCTAGCTTGCGCACTTTTTTATTTTAGGAGGATGTATATGTTTAAAAACATCGGTAAGAAAATTCAGGTACTAGCCAAAACGCTCTGTTGGATAGGTATTGCTATATCAATCATTTTCGGTTTGGCATTTATTATTGTTGGTATTGCTCAAAAGCAGATTTTGATTTCCTTGGGCGGAATAGCAGTTGCCTTTATATATGCAATTTTTTGTTGGCTGGGCTCGTTTATTATGGTGGGTTACGGCGAACTGGTAGAAAAGGTAAATAACATAGATAATAAATTATCTCCTCCCCAAGCGGAAGCAGAGGTTATAGATTAATTAAAAAACTGTGATGCACCGAAACATCACAGTTTTATTTTTTTATTTATTAACTACATTTATTGGATTGCCTTCTAAAAAGGAATCAATATTATTTGTAACAATACCTAAAAGGCGTTCTCGCGTTGCAAGGGGCGCCCAAGCTGTGTGGGGCGTTATAATAATATTTTTAGCGTTTAAAAGGGGACAGTCCTTTGTCATTGGCTCTTGACTTAAAACATCTACTGCCGCACCTGCGAGATGACCGCTATCAAGGGCTTCTCTTAAAGCGCTTTCCTCTACAATTCCGCCTCGGGCGGTATTTATAAAGTAGGCGCCCTTTTTCATTTTAGAAAAGGCATCCTTATTAAACATAAGTCGGCTCTCATCGTTTAAAGGGCAGTGTGCCGTCACGATATCGCTGTTTTTAAGAAGGGTATCGAGGTCGGTAAATTCTACGCCCTCTGCTGTCTTTTGGCTTCTCGTATAGCAAAGCACCTTCATGTCAAAGGCGAGGGCAATTTCCGCAACCTTTTTGCCGATGCTACCAAATCCTATTATACCAATGGTTTTACCCGCCAGTTCATCGGTGGGGTAGCAGAGCATTGAAAAGGTGGGGGCGGTTATCCAGCCACCCGATTTAACAAGGTCATTATAGCGATTTACCGCAGAAAAATAATTTAAAATATATGCAAAGGTCTGTTGGGCTACGGCATTCGTGGAATAACTTCCTGCATTGCAAACCGTAACACCCTTTTCCTTGGCATATACAGTATCAATATTATTATATCCTGTTGCAAAAAGACCTATAAATTTAAGATTTTGGGCTACATCAAGCACCTCTTTATTTATAAGTGTCTTATTGCAAAGAATAATATCTGCATCCTTTACAGCCGCCTTCAGTTCTTCACCGAAAAGGGCATCGTAATACTCAACTTCGCCATACTTTTCAAAAACCGTAAGGTCAAGGTCATTATTTGAAAGTAAGGTTATAGAGTCGGTTAAAACTATCTTCATTGCTTTATATCATCCTTGGGCTTAACTTTGGTTTTGCTGCCATCGGGCTCCACGATATACATATTATCAAGTTGAGAAGTTAAACTGCGCTTAAAGGAATCAATATATTCTCTGCGAAGAGCGAATTGCTCCGCCTTTTCCTCTTCGGTAAGACCTTCGGCTTTTTGCTTTTTTGCTAAAAAATTTATGCGGTCAATTTTTTTCTGTTCCATATTAAATCTCGTTTCTGCCTTCAAGGGCTCGGGCTAAAGTATATTCATCGGCATATTCAAGGTCGCCGCCGACGGGGATACCGTAGGCAAGGCGGGTAACCTTAATTCCCATAGGTTTAACAAGGCGGGAAATATAACTTGCGGTGGCTTCGCCCTCAACCGTTGGGTTGGTTGCCATAATAATTTCCTTGATTTCGCCTGAAGAAAGCCGCGCCATAAGTTCTTTGAGTTTGAGTTGCTCGGGACCTACCCCATCAAGAGGAGATATAACACCGTGCAAAACGTGATAAACGCCCCTATATTCGCGGGTGCGCTCAAAGGCCATAACATCGCGGGGGTCTTCAACTGCGCAAACGGTAGTCCTATCCCGCTTTTCATCACTGCAAAAATCACAGATATCCTTATCGGTAAGGGTTTGACAAACCTTACATAGATGAATCTTTTCACGAGCGTTTATAAGTGCTTCGGCAAACTGCTTTGCTCTTTCAGGGGGTTGTTCGATAATACTATATGCAAGGCGTTGAGCAGTTTTCTTGCCAATACCGGGCAAACGGGCGAATTGATTTATAAGCTCGTTTAAAGGAACAATATTATAACTCATATCTTAAAACATACCGGGGAGATTAAGGCCGCCTGTAATAGCGCCCATTTCTTCCTCTGCCGCTTTAATAGCGTTATTTATCGCTTCGTTTACTGCAACGGTAACCAAATCTTCCAGCATTTCAGAATCATCGGGGTCAACCGCATCGGGTTTGATATTGATGGATTTTATAAGATGCTTTCCGTCAACCGTAACGGTAACAAGTCCGCCGCCCGAAGAAGCAGTATACTCTCTCTGCTCAAGATCGGTCTGAAGATTTGCCATATCTTCTTGCATTTTTTGCGCTTGTTTTAACATCTGATTCATATTGCCGGGGCCACCGGAATTGGGTATTCTAACCTTCATAAATATATCTCCTAATTAGTTTTCTAATTCTTTAAGTTTTGCTGCGAAATTTGCAAGAGGATCATGACTTTCGGCCGCTTTTTTATAAGGACCTAATTTATATGTTTTGCCAAGCACCTCTAAAGCGGCGTTTCTGATGGAATTTCTGTAAACGGGATTTGTGCCGTTTACAAGGGAACGGAACTGGGAATTTTCTGTATCAATAAGCAGATAATCCCCTTGGATATATGCCTTTGAATCTTGCAAAACTCCGCGAAGCAGGGGATTGCTTTTCTTGATAAGAGCCAAAATATCTTCCCATTCTTCAAGGGGTGAATCGCTATCTTCCGTTTTCTCTGCGAATTCGTTTTTGGGCTCGGTGGATATTTCTTCTATAGGACACTCGGTTGGAAGAGGAATCTCTTCATCTTGAATTTCGGAAACTGCGGGTTCATCATCAACCTCTTTTGTTTCTATAGGCGGCTCTTCTACCACTACAGTTTCGGTTTCTTCTGCCTTAGTTATAACGGTTTTTGCATTGCCCATCTTTTCGAGAGCGGCAATTCGAAGTTCCAAAGAATTAATATCACCGGCAACTTTCGGTGAGCAGAGTTTTATAACCGTCATTTCCATTTCGCAACGGCGATTACCCGTTTGCATAGCGGCGGTAGCCGATTGCAAAACACCTAAAACCGCCATAATTTCATTGATGGAATAATCTGCCGCTTGAGTTTCCAAAGCTTTAAGACGGGCGGCAGAGCAAACAATGGGTTTTTGCGCTGTCTTCACCGTTTTAACTATCATCAAATCACGGTAATGACCGATAAGTTCATTTAAAAGCCGAAGCATATCAACGGAAGAATTATGAAGTTTATCAAGCATCATAATGGCTTCTTCTGTGTTTTGATGCTTAATAGCATCAGCAAGATTTAAAAGGTAATCATTGCCTGCCATAGCGCAAACATTTGCAACTACATTTTCGGTTATATTATTACTATTGGAGGCGCATAAATCTAAAATAGAAAGGGCATCACGCATACCGCCATCTGCAGCCCCTGCAATTAAAGAGGCGGCATCATCCGTAAGGGTAAGGCCTTCGCTTTCAGCCACGAATTTAAGACGCTCAATAATCTTTTCAGGGTCTATTCTTCTGAAATCAAAACGCTGACAACGGGAAAGAATGGTAGCGGGAAGTTTGTGAACTTCGGTAGTAGCGAGAATAAATACAACATGCTCCGGGGGCTCTTCAAGGGTTTTTAAAAGACCGTTGAAGGCACTTATTGAAAGCATATGTACCTCATCGATGATATAAACTCTGTACTTAGCGGAAACGGGGGAGAAGTTCACCTGCTCGCGAAGTTCTCTTATATCATCAATACCGTTATTGGATGCGGCATCTATTTCGCAAATATCGGTGATGGATTCTTCATTTATTGCGCGGCACATTTCGCATTCGCCGCAGGGGTCACCGTTTTTGGAATTTTGGCAATTTATTGCCTTGCTTAAAATCTTGGCGCAGGTTGTTTTACCCGTACCTCTGGTGCCGGTAAATAAATATGCGTGAACAATCTTACCTTCGCTGAGTTCGTTTCGCAAAGTATCGGTAATATGCTCTTGCCCTACAACATCCGAGAAGGTTTTAGGGCGGTATTTACGGTATAATGCCTGATATGCCATAATTTCACCTCGTTTTATTAGTAAAAAACTTGTGAGCTAAACCGTACGAATGAGCCGATTTACTGCGGCGCACCGACAAAACTGCTTAATGCTGCTCGGTTCCCCGCCTGACATGGTTCACAGCCGCCCGTCGCACAGGACCCGCCCATTCGCACGGTTTAACACACAAGTAGATATCGGTATTATTATAATATATATTTTCTGTAATGGCAATAGTAAAAAATATAAATTGTTGAAAAAAGTTCATAATACTGATATAATTATTTGGTAAAATACTTTTAGGAGGTAGAAGTATGAAATTTCTTGAAACAAAAGAATTATATTCTATGGAAAATACCATAGCGGCTCCTATTTTTGAGGGAACAAAATATCCATTTGAAGTTTTGCCTAAAATAAAGGATTTTATTTTAGAACTTGCCAAAACTCTTGATATGACTAAATTTGAGAAAATAGGCGAAAATATTTTCATAGCCAAAAGCGCCAAGGTGGCTCCTACCGCTTTTATAAACGGTCCTTGCATCATCGATGAGGATGCTGAAATCCGCCATTGCGCATTTATAAGAGGAAATGCCATTGTAGGTAAAGGCGCTGTTGTCGGCAATTCTACCGAACTTAAAAATGTTATCCTGTTTGATAAAGCGCAGGTGCCGCACTATAATTATGTCGGAGATTCGGTTATAGGATTTCGTTCCCATATGGGCGCAGGCGCAATAACTTCAAATCTTAAATCCGATAAAACCCTCGTAACCATTAAAACGCCTGAAGGCAGATTGGAAACGGGGCTTAAAAAATTCGGCGCAATGCTTGGGGATAATGTTGAAGTAGGTTGCGGAAGCGTTCTAAATCCGGGTACCGTTATCGGCAGTAATACAAATGTTTACCCCCTTTCAAGTGTTCGCGGATTTATTCCTAAAAACAGCATTTATAAAAATATGGGTGAAATCGCGGAGAAGAGATAATGGTTGAACAGTGGGATATATATAACTCACAAGGTGAAAAAACGGGACGGAGGGTCCCCCGCGGCAGATATGCCTTAAGAGCGGGTGAATATCACCTTGTGGTTCATATATGGATAATTTCAAAAAACGGCGAATTTTTGATACAGCGCCGTTCGGAGCATAAAAAATTAATGCCGGGCGAGTGGGCCGCAACGGGCGGCGCCGCCGTTTCGGGCGAGGATTCTTTCACCGCCGCAAGAAGAGAACTTTTTGAGGAACTTGGTATCAGCACGGATAAAGAAACCCTTAAAAAACTTTTCCGCATAAAGCGAAAAAATTCCCTTCTTGATGTATGGGTTACTACCTGTGACTTAAAACCCGAAGAATTGGTGCTTCAAAAAAGCGAAGTTGACCGTACGAAGTGGGTTACAAAGGCGGAACTTTGCGATATGATTTCCAAGGGTGAATATCATAACTACGGAAAAGAATATTTCGGAAGCGTTTTTGATAAGATAGAGGACTATAGAGGTGTTAAGGTATGAGCGCGGAACTTAAAGGAAAAACCTGCGGGGTATGTCATGCATATTTATTCCCCGAAGATGATGTGGTGTTTTGTCCCGTTTGCGGCGCTCCCCATCACCGAGAATGTTATAATAAAATAGGCCATTGCGCTCTGGAAGAATTCCACGGAACTGATAGACAGTATGATGTGGCAATGGCAAAAAGAGAAAAGGAAAATATCCAAGAAAATACGGAAAATAAAAACGAGGGCAATTTTGCGAAATGTCCTATGTGCGAAGAAAAATACGATAATTCCCTTAACTCTTGTCCTAATTGCTCAACTCCTAATTTCAGAATGAATGATGGTTATAGAGTTTATGATTTTTTGGGCGGAGTACCTGCAGATATGGATGTGGGTGGGGGAGTTACCGCCGATGAAGCAAAGCGTTTTGTCTTTTCTAATACAGGTCGTTATATTCCGAAATTCGCCGCCGCAAATGCGGGAAAAAAGACCTCATGGAACTGGTTTGCGTTTCTCTTCCCTTGCTCTTGGTTTTTGAGCAGAAAAATGTATCTTTATGGTGTTTTAGCGGGAATTTTAACCGTTTTATCCGCCTTGTTTTCCTATCCTTTACAAGATGCAATTTATAGTTTGGGTATCGATTTGAATAATACCCGAACCTTAGTTTCCGAAATGATGGGTGCAATGCCTGAAATAGGTACGAGTGCCTTGATTTTAAGTGCAGTAGGCGGATTTATTAATTTGCTATTCAGATTTTTGGCGGGAATTTTCGGCGATTTTATTTATAGCCGTCACGCCATAAATGCCATCAAGGATATAAAAGAAAACAGTGAAGATAGGGATGCCGATTTTGCAAAACGAGGCGGAGTTAATGTTTTATTGGCGGCAGTAGGATTTTTTGCTACCGATATAGTATATAGCATTATCATTACTTTCTTATAAGAGGTGTATTATGAGCAATAAAATTTGCAGTAATTGTGGAACCGAAAACGAAGAAATTTATAAATTTTGTAAAAACTGCGGAAAAGAATTCGCGGCCGCAGGCGGCGAACAAGGTCAGCATAATGACCAATATGCCTATAACAGTATGAACAATAATAACGATATGAATATGCCTGAAATTGATGGTATTCCCGCCGAAGAAATGTCGGCTTTCATTGGCGCTAAATCGAGAAAAATACTGCCCAAATTTGCTAAAATGCAGTTATCGGGAAGCAAGGTGTGTTGGTGTTGGCCCGCGGCAATTTGGAGTTTGTTTTTGGGCCCTGTCGGCGCGGCAATTTGGTTTTTATACAGAAAAATGTATAAAATCGCCATACTGTTTTTAGCAATAGGAATTATAGTAAGCGGCGCGGTAACTATTACGGAAAGTTATTTTTCCGATGGAAAAACAACCGATTTCGAAGATATTATGGATGCTTATGAGGAATACATAGACGGCGAAATAGATGAAAAAGAATATTTCGAGAAGATTTATTCCCTCAGGGGCTCTGTTGCAAGCGAAATTTCGGATATTATAGATATAGCGTCGTTTGTAATCACGGGAATTTTCGCATATTATTGGTATAAAAAGTTCGCCGTTAAGAAGATAAACAAAGTAAGGTCATCAAATATTGATAGCCGATACTATCTGTTTGCCCTTTCTGCATCGGGCGGAACAAATGGAGGAGCCGTAGTTTTAGGCATAGTGATTTATCTTGTAATTACTTCGCTGTTTTCCGGCGCCGCCGCAATTCTTGCAACTATATAGGTAAGCGTATGAAAAAATATACAACTCTTTATTTCGACCTTGATAATACCCTTCTGGATTTTCACGCCGCCGAGCGCGAGGCATTAACCTCTCTTTTGAAATTACATAAAATACCCTTCGGCGAAGAAGAAATCAAATTATATTCAAAGATAAATCAGAGTTATTGGGAGCGTTTTGAGCGCGGAGAAATCGAGAAAAAGGAGATTTATGCAGGTCGTTTCAGAACATTTCTCGAAGCCGTAGGCGAGAAGGGCGACCCCGAAAAAATGGCGGTAGATTACTTTAGTTTTCTATCTCTTAACTGCGATTTTATAGAGGGCGCTACCGAGATTTTAGATTATGTCAAAGCAAAGGGATATATCCTTTGCGCCACCACTAACGGTATGGCCAAAACCCAGTATAACCGTATTGAAAAGTCGGGACTTGATAAATATTTCGATTATATTTTCGTTTCCGAAACTACGGGTTCTCAAAAACCCGAAAAAGAATACTTTGATTATGCCGTAGAGCATAGCGAGGAAAAGGACCGTTCAAAGATTCTTGTTATCGGCGATTCCATGAGTTCTGATATTTTAGGCGGCATAAATGCAGGGCTTGATACTTGTTGGTATAATCCTAAGGGTGATAAGGGAAAATATACCCCAACCTATGAAATCAAGGATTTAGATGAGTTAAAAACCATTCTATAAAATAAAAATGCTTCCCCAAAATGAAGGGAAGCATTTTATTTTTCATATTTTTATAACCTGCGCGTTTAGTGAAGCAGCATCGGCGGTAATGTGGGTAACCATAATTACCGCTTTATTTTTATCTAAAAATTCTTTTTTTATGATTTCAGAAATTTTATCGCGGTTTTTAGCATCAATGCCGTTAAACGCTTCGTCAAGAATGAGCAAATCTCCGCCGAAAGCAAGGGCGCGGATTATGGCGGCTCTGCGTTTCATACCGCCGCTAAGTTCTTGAACTTTGGTCTTTTTAAATTCGAGGAGTCCAAATTCACGGATTAGTTCATCGGCCTTTTCATACTGCTCTTTTTTAAGAACGAGTTTAATGTTTTTTTCAAGGGATAAATGCTCTATTAGTCGATCCTCTTGAAAAACGCAGGATATTTTATCGGGCGCAGAAATTTCGCCTTTATTGGCCTTTTCAAGACCCAAAATAAGTTTTAAAACCGTGGTTTTCCCGCATCCTGATTTTCCCCAAAGGCAGATGGATTCGCCATCTTTGACCGTAAGATTAAAATCCTCTAAAACATTAAGTTCGCCGTAGGAAAAGGAGACATTTTTAAGTTCTACCATATAAAGCGCCTCCTTTTTTTATTAAAAGGTGTTTTAGCAGAATTTCGATTATGATACTCAGAATAACTACGGTAAACGTAAAGGCATAAACTCCCGAAAAATCCAAATTTGCTTTGGCTATATATATGCTTTTGCCAATGGATATATTGGGGCTATATAAAACCTCTGCCGCTACTCCTGATTTCCAAGCAAAACCAAGACCCGTTACAAGCGAAGTGATAATCTCACCAAGAGAGGCGGGGAGTTTGATTTTAAAGAGTATTGCCGCCTTGCTCATCTTGAAAACTCGGCCCATTTCTTCCAAATCTTTGCAGGAAGATTTAAGGGAGTCGTGGGTGGCTTGCCAGACGAGAGGGGTTACCATCAAAAATGATATAAAAACGGGTAGCGCATCAATGCTCATAAAGAGAAATGCCAGAATTATAAAGGAAACAACCGGCACTGCGCGTATTACCCGAAGGGCAGGGGAAATGATTATATCGGCGAGTTTAAAACTGCTGGTGAGTATACCTGATATAATACCCGCCGCCGCGCCTAAAATAAAACCTGAAAGAATTCGTAAAATGGTGAGGGCTGTAGCGAAATAAAAATCCTTTTTAAAAAGAAGTTCGCAAAAGGTCTTGGCAACCTTAAAAGGTGAGGGAAGAAAAATTTTCAAATCTTCGCCTATAAGGTGACTCGCTCCCCACCATACCGAAATCCAGAAAACAAGAGCGAAAAGAAAGAAAAGAATCTTTTTTGCAGTGTGTTTTTTACTTTGCACCGTAATAGAAGCTGTCATCAGGCAATGCTCCTCCTATGGAAGTGGGGTCATAACTTTTAAGAACCTCGAAGTATCCTGTGATGCTGTTTTTCATTTCATTTCCGCTTACAAATGTTATATTGCAATGGGGTATTGCCTTTTCTGCGATGGGGGCTGCGGGAACAATTTCATATTTTGCGCAAAGAGTTGCGGCATCAGCGGTAGAGTTATTGGCATAATCAACGGATGCTTTATATTCTTCGAGGAATTTATCAACCTGTTCTTTGTTGGCCTCTACGAAGGAATCAAGGGCTACAAGACATCCCATCATCAAACTGCTGTCGCCTGTCTTTTCCCATTCATCGTTCATAGAAATGGCTCTTCTTAAGGTATCTTTCTTTGTAAGAACAGTGGTGGCTGCAGGTTCGGGTACCATAGCAACGTTTGCTTTGCCACCTACGAGAGCGGATATAAGTTCATCATTGGTTGCAACAAACTGAATGGTAACATCTTTATCGGGGTCAATGTCGTTCTCCTTGAGAACATAGCGAAGAATATATTCGGGGTTAGAGCCCTCGCCGGTGGAATAAATGGTTTTGCCCTTAAGGTCGGCAACGGAATTTATGGTATTTCCGTTTTCAAGTATGGAAAGAACGCCCAAGGTGTTAACGGCAAGCATCGTTACCTTGCCCTCGGTTTTGGTGTTGAGTTTTGCCGCAAGGTTGGTGGGAACGGCAGCAATATTAATTTCGCCCTTTACAAATTTACCGCTGATTTCATCTGCGGCGGAAGCAACGGTGAAGGTATAATTATTGGCGGTTTTGCCGTTTTTGGAATCTTCCATAAGTTTAGCCATACCAACGCCCGTAGGTCCTTTAAGACAGGCAACGGTCATATCAATGGACTTATATTCTTCCTGAGGTTTTTCTTCGGAAATATCGGTAGTGTTACCTTTGCATCCGCAAAGACCTACAATCATAAGTACGCTCATTATAAGAGCAACAAGGGAAACTAATTTTTTCATTTTTATTACCTCTTTCTTTATTTAGCCAAAGCATTCAAACCCAAATCAGATTTTGGGATAAGGATTTTACGCTGTGACTTTGTTAAAATACTCGCAAATCCGACAGGATTTGCTGTGTTTTGTGCCTCGCCCCACCGCAAAATCCCTTTATCACAAAATTCTGCGACCTAAAAGGTGCGGTTTTATGAGTGGATTTTGGTGATGCGAAGCACATAAAGCTGTCGCTTATGTGTGACAAAGAGCCAAAAGATACCTTAAAACCGCCCTTTTAGGCTGGTTCGGGTTTAAATGCTTTGGCTAAGTGTGAATTTATGGCCATCTCTTTCTATCAGACCTTCATTTTCCAAAACCTCTAAACCTCTATATAAACTTGTGCGGCCTATCTTAAGGCGCCTTGCAAATTCCGCCATACCGAATTCGAGGGTTACAACACCGTCTACAGACGGCATATTTTGCAACGACTCGAAGATTTTGCTTTCGGCGTTTCCCGCCGTAAAAGCATCAATTTTTCGGTTTAAAAATCTTATCCTTTCGGTGAGATAACCGATATAGTTAATGGATATCTGGGGAATCTCCGATAAAAGATTTTTGAATTTTTCCTCGCTTATATATCCTACTTTTGAACGGCTTTCGGCAATGGTTTTGCTCAAATCTTCCCTCCAATCTCCGAAAAGAGATGCAGAGCCGAAGATATCGCCGCTTTTAAGTGTGCGCATAGTGATTTCTTTATCTTCAACGCAGCGTTTAATGGCGGCGGTGCCTTCAAGCAAAAAACCAATATGCCCATTTTTATAAAGTTCATCGCCCTTTTTGGCCGAAAAAACCTCTTCAATATAACCTTCGGCAAGGGCCTTTTGGGTTTCGTTTAAGGATTTAAAAAGGAAACAGTCCATAACTCACCTCACGTATTTTTTAAAAGTGTACCAAATGGAACACTTTTTCTAAATTTATTATATACTACACATCATTAAAAATCAAGAGAAAAGTTATATTTTTAGGAAAATTTTGCATATAGTTATTTGAGGTGTAAATATGGTTTGCAGAATTGATGAACTAAAAAACAAACAAGTTGTGTGTATAAAGGATGGCAGAGTTCTGGGATTTATCTCTGATATTGAACTTGATACCGAGAAAGGCACCCTCACATCTCTTATTATTTACGGACGCCCCAAAGCCCTCGGACTCATCGGCAGAGAAGACGATATTATAATACCTTTTGAAAACATCGCGGTTATCGGTCCCGAAACGGTTTTGGTGGATTGCGAAATGATAACAATACCAAAAACCTTGCGACGAAAGGGATAACTAACAAATAAAATAGGTTTAAATTTGTGCAAAATATACAAAACCCTCAATGAAATAGGTTGGATTTACCTTGTAAACTTGACGAAAATGTATTGAAATAATGACTTTTTGGTGGTATAATAAAATAGAATAAAAGCAGGAAAGGCAAGAAGTGGGCTGTGAAGAATTTTATTAACGCTTTTCAAAACAGAATATGTGATAATGCCTATGAGTTTCTGGGCTCTTTTCTTGAGGGTAATAGGGCCGTTTTCAGAGTTTGGGCGCCTAATGCCAAGGAAATTAGCGTAGTTGGCGATTTTAACGGATGGAATATGGGCGCTCATAAGATGGATAGAGTGGGCGCAGGTATTTGGCAGTGCGAAATTGAAGGCGTAGAGGAATATCAATGCTATAAGTATGCCGTTACATCCCGCGAAGGAAATACGGTTTTAAAGAGCGACCCTTATGCCCGCCATTTCGAAACGGCCCCCAATAATTCCTCTCGTCTTTATGGGGACAAGATGTTTAATTGGACCGATGGGGAGTTTTTAGAGAAAAAACGTGAAAAGAATATTTACGAATCTCCTGTTAATATATATGAAGTTCACGCGGCTTCTTGGCGGCGTTTTCACGATGGGAACCCCTATGATTATGTCACCTTGGCAGAGGAACTCTCGGCCTATGCGAAAAATATGGGATATACGCATATTGAGTTACTTCCCATAACCGAGCATCCTTTTGATGGCTCGTGGGGCTATCAGGTTACAGGATATTTTGCCCCAACATCCCGATTTGGCACACCTGATGATTTTAAGCGTTTCGTTGATATTATGCATAAAAACGGAATCGGGGTAATTCTTGATTGGGTGCCTTCTCATTTTCCAAAAGATGAATTTGGCCTTTATCGGTTTGATGGTACCCCTTGCTATGAATATTCCGATTACCGCAAAGGTGAGCATAAGGAATGGGGAACTGTTGTATTCGATTACGGCAAGGTAGAGGTTATGAGTTTCCTTATTTCCAGCGCTGTATATTGGCTTAAAGAATACCATATCGATGGAATTCGAGTGGATGCGGTCGCTTCTATGCTCTACCTTGATTACGGTCGTAAAGACGGAGAATGGGTAACCAACTCCTATGGCGGCAGGGAGCACTTGGAGGCGGTAGAGTTTTTAAAGCAACTCAATATTGCCGCTTTTTCCGCAAACCCAAACGTGCTTATGATTGCAGAAGAATCAACCTCTTGGCCGCTCGTTACCAAACCTACGAACGATGGGGGACTGGGTTTCAACTTCAAATGGAATATGGGTTGGATGAACGATATTTTAAGATATATGTCGCTGGATCCGGTGTACAGAAAGCATCATCACGATCTTTTGACATTTTCATTGTTCTATGCTTTTTCGGAGAATTTCGTATTACCTATTTCTCATGATGAAGTGGTACACGGTAAATGTTCCTTAATCGCAAAAATGCCGGGATGTTATGAAGATAAATTCCATTCTTTAAGAGCATTTTTCGGATATATGATGGCCCATCCGGGTAAAAAACTTATGTTTATGGGTCAGGAATTCGGTCAGTTTATTGAATGGTATTATAGAAATGAACTTGACTGGTTCTTGCTGGATTATGACCTTCACAGAAAGATGCATATCTTCGCAAAAAAACTTAATAAATTTTATCTTGAGAATTCGCCTTTATGGGAAATTGACTTTTCGTGGGAAGGATTTAATTGGATTTCCAATGATGATAAAGACCAAAGTATAATTTCCTTCAAAAGAAGAGATAAAGCGGGTAATGAAATTATCTGCGTATGCAATTTCGTTCCCGTAGAGAGAAAAAATTACCGCATCGGCGTGGGAAATAAGGGAAGTTATAGGCAGGTGTTTTCCACCGACCTTAAAGAATTCGGAGGCAAAACCGAAAAACTTTGTTCTTATAGAAGCGAAGAAGTGGGTATGCACGGATTTTCAAATTCTATATCTGTGGATATACCTGCTTTATCGGTAACCTACTATAAATCCCCTAAAAAACGGGCAAAGAAAAAAGATATATAAACTTTAAAATCGGGAGATGTTTTTATGGCAAAGAAAAAATGTGTGGCAATGCTTTTGGCGGGCGGTCAGGGTAGCCGTCTTGGAGTTTTAACTTCCAAAATCGCCAAACCTGCCGTTCCTTACGGCGGAAAATACCGAATCATAGATTTCCCCCTTTCTAACTGCGCCAATTCGGGCATAGATACGGTGGGAATCCTTACTCAATATAAACCTCTTGAACTTAATGATTATATAGGTTCGGGCAAACCTTGGGATCTTGACCGCGCTAACGGCGGAGTTCATATACTGCCGCCCTATCAAGGTCAGAAAGGCGGAGACTGGTATAAGGGTACCGCCAATGCTATTTATCAGAATTTAGAGTTTATCGCAAGATATGACCCTGAATATGTGCTTATCCTTTCGGGTGACCATATTTATAAAATGGACTACTCTAAAATGATAAAGCAACATATAAAAACAAATGCTGCATGCACAATTTCCGTTATGGAGGTGCCCTTCGATGAGGCATCCCGTTTCGGAATTATGAATACCAATCCCGATGGCAGTATTTATGAATTTGAAGAGAAACCCAAAAACCCGAAGAGTAATCTTGCTTCAATGGGTATATATGTTTTCTCTTGGGATAAACTCAAAAAATATCTTACCGAAGATGAACAAAATGCCGATTCTTCCAATGATTTCGGCAAGGATATAATTCCCGCTATGGTTGGCGCGGGAGAAACTATGATGGTTTACCGTTTTGATGATTATTGGAAGGATGTTGGAACGGTGGATTCTCTTTGGGAAGCCAATCTTGACCTTCTCAATCCTAAAATCGACCTTAATCTTTCCGATCCTAATTGGAGAATTTATTCGAGAACAAGCAGTTTGCACCCGCAGTACATAGATGCAAATTCTTCGGTTGAAAATTCTCTTGTTACCGATGGTTGCCATATTTACGGCAAACTTGATTATTCAATTCTTTTTGAAAATGTAACGGTAGAAGAGGGCGCCAGTGTTGAATACTCACTGGTTATGCCCGGCGCAGTAATTAAAAAAGGCGCGCAGGTTAAATATTCTATTATAGCCGAGAATGTGGTTGTAGAAGAAAATGCATCCGTTGGTACAGAACCTACGGGCGAAGATTGGGGTATAACCGTAATCGGCGCAGATTTGAATGTCGGAAAAGGCGCGACTGTTGGCGCAAAACAAATGATAACCAATTGTGTTAAGGAGGGTGAAAAAATATGAGAGCGGCAAATGTAGCAGGTGTAATTTTTGCGAATACAAGGGATCTTCTCCTTGGAAAACTTACAAGCGTCAGATCTATGGCATCGGTGCCTTTCGGAAGCCGTTACCGTATGATTGATTTCACTCTTTCTAATTTCGTTAATGCAGGTATTACCAATATCGGCGTTGTAACTAATGGTAACTATCGCTCATTGATGGACCATATCGGTAGCGGTATTGCTTGGGATTTAGATAGAAAAAATAAGGGTTTACATATTATACTTCCTTACGAAACCAAATCAATGGGAAGATATTCGGGCTCTGTAGGCGCAATAAAGAGCAGTATGGATTTTATTGATAGAAGTCACGCTGAATATATTATGATATGCGAAAGTAATTTGGTTGCTAATATTGATTTTCGTGAAGTGGTTGACTATCATATAGAAAACGAAGCTGATATTACTGTGGTTTATACCCACGGTCAAAGTCCCGAAGGCCAAGTAGAAACAATGATTACCGAGATTAAGGATGGCAGGGTGGTAAAAGGCACCTTCTCCAAAGAATCTGTGGAAGATTGCGATTATACTTTAGGTGTTACGGTTATCGGCAAAGAACTTTTAAAGGAACTCATAAACTATGCGGATATGGAAGATATCGGTAGCTTAATGAGCGGCGTTGTTGCAGATAAACTTGCTACCCTTAAAGTAATGGGATATGAATTTAAAGGATTTTCGCAGGTTATAGATAGCACCAAAAAGTATTTTGATGCCAATATGTCCCTTTTAAACGGCGAAGCGCGACAGAATCTTTTCAATTCCGAAAGGCCCGTTTTCACCAAAACCCGCGATGATATGCCTACCCGTTACGGCACCAAATCCAATGTTAAAAACTGCTTTATTGCCAATGGTTGCGTAATTGACGGAACCGTTAAAAACAGTATCCTCTTCAGAGGAGTTAAGGTGGAAAAGGGCGCAGTTATTGAAGATTCGATAATTATGCAAAGCGGAGTTATAAAAAGTGGCGCAAACCTTAAATATGTTATCACCGATAAGAATGTTACAGTTGGTGAAAATGTAGTTATAAACGGCACCGAAAATCGCGCATTCTTAGCGCCTAAAAATGAGATTTTATAGTTTCAGGAGTTTAAAATGAAAGTATTATTTGCTTCAAGCGAAGTTTATCCTTTTGCTATGTCGGGCGGCCTTGCCGATGTTTCGGGGGCGCTTCCCAAAGCGCTTCGCCGCCGTTTCGTAGGTTGCCGTGTAATTATGCCTTTATATAGCGCGGTGGCCGAAGAATATAGAAATAAAATGACCTTTGTTGGCTCTATTACCGTTCCTGTTTCTTGGAGAAGACAGTATTGCGGCATCTTTGAAGCCCATATGGATGGGGTAATTTACTATTTTATAGATAATCAATATTACTTTAAGCGTGATGGACTTTACGGTCACTATGATGATGCCGAGCGTTATGCTTTCTTTTCCCGCGCGGTTTTAGAGGCAATTCCCCATATAGATTTTGTTCCCGATATTATTCACTGTAATGATTGGCAGACCGCTATGATTCCCGTTTATCTTAACGAATTTTACGGTGAAAATCCCCTTTATAAGAATATTAAAACGGTTTATACCATACATAATATTCAGTATCAGGGCAAATACGGGATGGACCTTTACGGCGATGTTTTAGGTCTCCCCGAAGGTAGAGAAAGCATAGTTGAGTATGATGGATGCGTTAACTTTATGAAGGCGGCAATTCAGTGCGCCCATAAGGTAACCACCGTTTCTCCAACCTATTCGAAGGAGATTTTGGATCCCTTCTATTCTCATGGACTTGATAATATTTTAAAGGGATTCACCTATAAATTAACGGGTATTGTAAACGGTATTGATTATGATGTCTATAATCCCGAAACCGATCCGCTTATATATAAAAACTTTAGCGTGGATACATTGGCGGATAAAGATTTCAATAAATCGGAGCTTCAAAAGGAAACGGGCCTTCCCGTAAAGGATGTAGCCCTTATCGGTATGGTAACCCGCCTTGTTAAACATAAGGGACTTGACCTTATAAAGTGTGTTTTTGAGAACCTTATAAAAGAGGATATTCAGTTTGTGATACTCGGCTCGGGTGAATGGGAATTTGAGCAGTTTTTCACCGAAATGAAGCAAAAATATCCCGATAAGGTAGCCCTTAAAATCGGTTTCGACGGTCGCCTTGCCCATAGAATTTACGCGGGCGCAGATATTTTCTTGATGCCGAGTTTAAGCGAGCCCTGCGGCCTTGCACAAATGGTGGCTTTGCGCTATGGAACAATTCCTGTTGTTCGCGAAACGGGCGGACTAAATGATACCATCACCGATGTTGGTTTAGAACTTGGAAACGGTTTTACCTTTAAAGAATTCAATGCGCACGATATGGAGTATACAATTAGAAGAGCCGTAGAGAATTATAAGGATAAAGATGGTTGGAAGTCCCTTAAAGAGAGGGCTATGAATTGTAATAATAGTTGGGGCGCTTCGGCGGGCTCATATATTGGTCTTTATAAAGAACTGTGCGGAAAGTAGGGTAAACTTTAATGATAGAAATGCTAAAATCTATATTTTTAGGCATTATTCAGGGACTTACGGAATTTCTTCCCGTTTCTTCATCGGGACATCTTAATATAATGCCCTGGCTTTTTAAATGGGATAATATTTCCGATTCCTTTGATTTAGCGCTCCACGCGGGAACGCTTTTGGCAATTCTTATATATTTCTATAAGGATTGGTTAGCGCTCATTTCGGGTGGCGCCAAAATGGTGTTTAAAAGGGAAAAGAGCAATGAGGGAAAGATATTTTGGTATATCGTTGCCGCTACAATTCCCGCAGGTGTTTTGGGG
The DNA here is from genome assembly GCA_045588995.1 of Acutalibacteraceae bacterium. Lineage (GTDB taxonomy): Bacteria > Bacillota > Clostridia > Oscillospirales > Acutalibacteraceae > UBA737. Next base: position 14,373 of record JAZNFF010000088.1, on the reverse strand, counting down.
CTTCTTCTCGAAAAGGGAATGGAACTGTTAGTGGGCGATAATCTTAATCTTGAAATGATTATAATTGCCGCCGCCCTTATAATTATGGGTGTAATTCTTTATTTCGTTGATAAGAAGTGCAAAACCAAAACATCTTACGGTGATATAAACTTTAAAAGTGCTCTGCTTATTGGTGCATCGCAAGCGGTAGCCGCCGCTATTCCCGGAACTTCCCGTTCGGGAATTACTATGACGGTTTCCCGCGCCCTCGGTCTCGATAGGGAATCCGCCGCAAAATTCTCTTTTCTTCTGTCGGCTCCCATAGTAGCCGCCGCAGTGTTGTTATCCATTGGTGATTTCACCTTTTCCCCCGAATTCTTCGCAGGGGTAATAGCGAGTTTCATTTCGGGAATTTTGGTTATTAAATTCCTGATGGGATATCTAAAAAAAGGAAGTTATAAAATTTTTGCAATATACCGTGTGGTTTTCGGTTTATTCATTATAATAACCGCAATTTTTAGAATATAAGCAAAGAAGCCGATGTGGTCAAAACTCACATCGGCTTTTATTTTCACATAATATGAATTGAAAAGAATTTATTTATACTGATTATTTATAGAAAAAATCGGTAAAAATATATTCAGAACAATTCGGAGTGTGAAACATAAGTGATTATTAAACGCGGAGAAATTTATTATGCAGATTTAAGTCCCGTAGTGGGCTCGGAGCAAGGCGGAATAAGACCTGTACTTATAGTTCAAAATGATGTCGGCAACCGATATAGCCCTACGGTCATAGCGGCGGCCATAACCAGCCAGCAGGATAAAACCGAACTCCCAACCCATATAAAACTCGATGCATCTTTTAGCGGTCTTGCCAAGGATTCAATAGTACTTTTAGAACAGGTGAGAACTATTGATAAGCAGCGGCTAAAGGAGAAGATGGGCTCTCTTGATAACCGCTCAATGAATATGGTGGATAGAGCCCTATATGTAAGTTTAGGACTTAATGATACAAGCAATACAGTTATATCATAAAACAGGCGCCTTTGGGCGCCTGTTTTAATACAAACTTTTGTTTTTTCTATATTCAGTTGGAGAAATGCCAAATTGCGCTTTAAAGTTCCTATTGAAACTGCGCAAAGAAACAAATCCGCATTCATAGGTGCATTGTAAAATTGAAAGAGGTGAATTATCCAGGAGATAGCAGGCCCTGCTTAATCTGTAATGATTTACATATCCGTTAAATGAGATGCCCACAATTTTTTTAAAGAAACGCGAGAGATAAGAATAGTTATATCCTGTTTCTTTCGAGAGGGCAGAAAGGGAACAGTTATCAGCAAAATGCTTTTCCACAAAGGCAAAGCATTTTAATATAAGATTTTCCTTATCACGTTCACTATCTTTATACTCTGCAATTCTATCAAACATACCGCAAATAAGATATAAAACTCCCTTTTTTTCTATGTGTGAATATGTATCTATGTTTTTGAGCGAGTTAATAATATAGCTATCTACTGTAAATTTATTGCTTTTGGGCATTTTATCTGCAATTTTTGAGGAAAAAGAATTGACCATTTGAGGAGAAAAAATGCAAAGTATATGTTCACTGTTTTCCGATTCCAATGAATGAATTTGATTTGGAAAAATTAGTAGAGCATCATTTTCTTTTAGAATATATTTATTTGAGTTAACGGTGATTTTCATCTCACCCGATTTTATAATAATAATCTCAAAACATTGATGAAGGTGGGGAGGAAAATTAAAATCATTTCCACTTTCAATTTTCACATAATCAGGCGAACCCAAATGATTGAACTGATAAAACATACTTGAACCTCAAAAGTAAAATTTTGTCCATTAATTATACCTATATTTGCGAGAAAAGTCAAATAATATATTGTATATTACAATTGAGGTGTAATGAATGAAATATTATATTGGAGCAGATTTGGGTACCTCTGCCATAAAACTTTTGCTCACCGATACGGATGGGCGAATAGTTAACGAGGTATCAAAAGAATATAAGGTTTATTTCCCTAAACCTACTTGGAGCGAGCAAAATCCGGAGGATTGGTGGCAGGCATTTTCATCGGGAATAAAGGAACTTACAAGCGTTATAAATGTTGAAAATATTATGGGAATAGGCATCGGCGGTCAAATGCATGGATTAGTTGCTCTTGATATGGAAGATAATGTTATCCGTCCCGCGATTCTTTGGAATGATAGCCGAACCAACAACGAGGTAGAATATTTAAATGCCGAAATAGGCAAAAGAAAACTTTCGAGTTTAACTGCTAATATTGCTTTTGCAGGATTTACGGCTCCCAAGCTTTTGTGGATGAGAAAAAATGAACCCGATAATTTTAAAAGAATAAAAAAGATAATGTTACCGAAAGATTATCTTAATTATCGCTTAACGGGTGAGCATGTTACTGATTTTTCCGATGCTTCGGGGACGCTGCTTCTTGATGTTAAAAATAAATGTTGGTCGAGGGAAATGTTGGATATTTGCAATGTTTCTTTAGAGCAATTACCACGCTTGGCCGAAAGCTACGAGGTTATAGGTACGGTTCTGCCCGAAATTTCAAGGGAGTTAGGTCTTAATAATGGAGTAAAGGTAGTTGCTGGTGCCGGAGATAATGCGGCTGCGGCTATCGGTACCGGAACGGTTAAGGATGGGGAATGTAATATTTCTCTTGGAACATCCGGAACTATATTTATATCCACGGATAAATTTTCGGTGGACAATTTAAATGCTATGCATTCATTTTGTCATGCCAGTGGTAAATATCATCTTATGGCCTGTATTCTTTCGGCGGCTTCTTGCAATAGGTGGTTTTGTGAGGAAATATTAAAAACGACCGATTATTTAACCGAACAATTGAATATAACTGATGATAAATTAGGCAATAACGATATTTACTTCTTGCCCTATCTTATGGGAGAACGCAGTCCTATAAATGATACAGATGCAAGAGGAATATTTGTAGGGTTACATATGAACACAACTCGTGAGGATATGGTACAGGCGGTTTTAGAGGGTGTGGCATATGCTATCAGAGATAATATCGAAATAGCCAAGATGCAGGGCATTGATATAAAAAGCAGTAGTATTTGCGGCGGCGGCGCCAAGTCAAAACTATGGCAAAAAATAATATGCAATATTCTTAATATTGAAATTACAATCCCACTAACAGAGCAAGGTCCGGGTTATGGGGGAGCAATACTTTCAATGGTAGGAGCAGGGGAATACAATTCTATAAGTGATTGTGTGAGTAAACTAATTAAAACCAAAGAAAAATTGAGACCCGACCCACTGCTTGTGGAAAGATATAACCAAAAATATCAGAAACACAAGAAAATTTATCCTTCCGTGAAAGAATTATATAAGGAATTGAAATGAGGTAATAAAATGGGTGAAATATTTAAAGGAATACCCCAAATTAAATACGAGGGTAAGGAAAGCAAAAATCCTTTCGCTTTTAAATTTTATGATGCAGAGCGTGTAGTTTTAGGTAAAAAAATGAAGGAACACTTGCCATTTGCAATGGCTTGGTGGCATAATTTGTGCGCCGCAGGTGCGGATATGTTCGGTAGCGATACAGGCGATAAACTCTTTGGTGCGGAAAAGGGTACTATGGCTCATGCTAAAGCAAAGGTTGATGCCGGCTCTGAATTTATGAGTAAGCTTGGCATTAAATATTTTTGTTTTCATGATGTTGATTTAGTTCCCGAGGCAGATGATATTAAAGAAACCAATCATCGACTTGATGAAATTTCGGATTATATACTTGAAAAAATGCAGGGAACCGATATAAAATGTTTATGGGGAACTGCCAATATGTTCTCCAATCCCCGTTTTATGAATGGCGCCGGTTCCACTAACTCTGCGGATGTTTTTTGCTTTGCGGCGGCTCAAGTTAAGAAAGCTTTGGAACTTACAGTAAAGCTGGGGGGCCGAGGTTATGTTTTCTGGGGTGGTAGAGAGGGATATGAAAACCTATGGAATACCGATATCAAGTTTGAGCAGGAAAATATTGCCCGTCTTATGAAAATGGCTGTTAAATACGGTCGTTCGATTGGATTTGAGGGTGATTTCTATATAGAGCCCAAACCCAAGGAGCCAATGAAGCATCAGTACGATTTTGATGCCGCAACCGCAATTGGTTTTTTGCGTCAGTACGGTCTTGATAAAGATTTTAAATTGAATATTGAGGCAAATCACGCCACCCTTGCCGGTCACACTTTCCAACACGAATTAAGGGTTTCGGCCATAAACGGAATGCTCGGCTCCATTGATGCAAACCAAGGCGATTTATTGCTTGGATGGGATACCGATGAATTCCCATCAAATGTTTATGAGGCAACAATGTGTATGTATGAGGTTATTAATGCCGGTGGACTTACGGGTGGATTTAATTTCGATTCCAAAACCCGCAGACCAAGTTATACGGCAGAGGATATGTTTTATTCTTTCATTCTTGGTATGGATACCTTTGCTTTGGGTCTTATAAATGCCGCCAAACTTATTGAAGACGGAAGAATAGATAACTTTATTAAAGAAAGATACAAAAGCTTTACGGAAGGCATCGGAAAAGATATAATTGATAATAAAACCTCACTTGAAGAATTATCAAAGTATGCAGAAAAGCTTGGAGCACCCAACTTGCCATCCAGTGGCAGACAAGAATATCTGCAAGGAATTATTAACAGTTTGATTTTTTAAAATAGCAAAGAGGTGTAAGTATGGAATGCAAATTACCTTTTAAATTGATTTTTTCACCCGATTATTCCACCGAAACGGAAATAAAAAATTTCGTAAGCGGAGAGGTTAGGGGAATTCCGTTTTTTAAAGCCACTTATGAAAAAGCGGAGATATACATAACCTTTTTAAAAGAAAAGGGTTGGCAAATAAGAGTTTTCAATAGCGGTGATAACGCTATAACAGGCTTTTGGGGAATCCGTTTTCCTTGGAAGTATGGCGATGATGCCTTTACTCTTGTTCCCGGTGTGTATTATGACGGCAATGTTCAAGAGAATATAAACACTATACCCTTGATTAATTTGCCCGACTCGCCAAAGTTTAGCGCTCCGATTTCGGCCATGTCTTTCCCCGCAGTTCTTGCAAAAGACGGAACAATGGGCAAAAGCTATGAAATATCTCATAAAACGGTTGCGGGTTGGAATGGAATCGAACTTGATGGGGATAAGGAAACGCTTACATTTTTCGCCCCCGCCAAAGAGGAGAAAAAATATACTCTTAAAGCCTTTAACGAGCTTTCTCGCCCTGCATACACTCTGAATCCTAAATGCGATATTAGTTTTACGGTCAATATTTCCGAATTCAGTTGTGAAAAAATAACCGATTTATTTGATTATTATTGGAATGATACAATTCGCTCTAAAATGCATCCCGCTTTCAACTCACCGAAAATTCTCGAAGATGAAGGCAGTGCATTGGTGAGAGATTGGGTATATGAAAGACATTGTGTCAGAAGCAGTAAAAACGAGGCTATGATTCTTAATGCTTTTACCGACTTGGAAGGAAGCTACCCGTATAAAAATGTTTCGGCGGGTTGGAACGTTCTAATCGGTTGGTGTTCGGGTACGATGACCGCTTTGCCGCTATTAAAATTCGGCGGAAAGTATAGGGATTTTGCTATAGAATATATAGATTTTCTTGCAGAAAACGGCAATTCACCCTGCGGAATAAAATACCCTGTTTATGATGGCAATGTGTGGCTTACTAAGGGGCATTGGAACTATCAACCTTCGCTTCACGACCACTGCAGATTGTATAGCGAGTATATATACTATCTTGGCAGAGCCATACGCTTCGAAAAAGAAAACGGATTTACCCATAAAAATTGGGAGAATGATTTTAAGCATGGTATAGATATAATATTAAACGTTTGGAAGGAAAACGGTGCATTTAAAACCTATTGGGATATTAGCGGTGAAACCGTAAAAATATATGGCGCAGAAAACGCGGCAGGGGCATATCCCACCTTGGCAATGGGTGAAGCTCTTATCCATTTCCCCGAGAACGAAGAACTAAAATCCGCCTTTATGGATTCCTGCAAAAATCTATATGATAAATTTATTTTTACGGGAAGATGTAACGGCGGTCCCTCCGATATAAAGGGCGCCGATGATTCGGAAAGTTGCGCCGCTCTTTGCAATGTGCTGGTACTGGCGTATCAAATTACTAAAAATAGAGAATTTTTGGATATGGCTTTAGATGCGGCAAAACTCTTCTCAACCTGGGTGGTAAATTATATTCCGCCCTTCCCCGAGGGCTCTCTTAATGAAGGTCTTAATGTTTGTGGCGGTGTTATAGCAAATGTTCAAAACCGTCATATCGGACCCGGAATTTGCACCAATTCCGCAAGGTTTATTTATGATTTAGGTGAAATTACGGGCGACAATAGGTGGAAGGAACTTTATTATAATATTAAAAATGCCGCCATCAATTGTATCACCTTATTTGACGGTGAATTTTGCGATACGACCCCCGATTTGCCCTTTTATAAGGGTATGTTGACCGAGCAAATCAATATAACCGACGCTCTGCGTCCGGCAGGAACTGCTTGGCGCGTCAGCGCTTGTTGGCCTGCAACAAGCGTGTTGCTTGGTTGGTTTGATAAACCATAAAAACAAAAGGAACGGATTTTTAAAATCCGTTCCTTTATTTTTTAATATGTGTTAGATTCTAAACTATTATCTCTGAACTCGGCCCGAGCCGTCGCCACCTGCAAGCTTTTCAACCTCGCTGACGGATACTCTGTTGTAGTCACCTTCAACCGAGTGCTTAAGAGCGGATGCGGCAACCGCAAATTCAATGGCCGACTGTGTGTCCTTGCCGTTAAGTAGCGAATAAATAAGTCCGCCGCCGAAAGAATCGCCTCCGCCTACGCGGTCAACAATATGGAGATGATAGGATTTAGAGAAGCAGTAATTTTCGCCATCGTAAAGCATACCCGCCCAATCATTATCACTGGCGGAAATAGAGCTTCTAAGGGTAATGGCAACCTTTTCAAAACCAAACTTATCCATAAGCTGTTTGGCAACGGATTTATAACCTTCGTGGTTAAGTTTACCGCCGTAAATATCGGTGTTTTCTGCTTCGATACCGAAAACATCCTTAGCATCTTCTTCGTTGGATATGCAAACGTCAACATACTGGCAAAGGTCAGTCATAGCGGCTCTTGCCTCATCTCTGGTCCAGAGTTTGCCTCTGTAATTAAGGTCGCAAGAAATCTTAACGCCCTTTTTCTTTGCTGCGATACAGGCCTCTCTGCAGATCTCTACAAGATTTGCGCCGAGAGCAGGGGTGATACCTGTAAAGTGGAACCAATCTGCACCTTCAAAAATTTCATCCCAGTTAAAATCTTCGGGAGCGGCTTCTTGAATAGCGGAGTGAGCGCGGTCGTAAATACAAACAGAACCTCTCTGAGAAGCGCCTTTTTCGAGGAAGTAAATACCTACTCTGTCACCGCCTCTTACAACCTTGGATGTATCAACACCAAGGGCGCGAAGGGAATTAATAGCCGATTGTCCGATAGCGTGTTTAGGAAGTTTGGTTACATAAACGCTGTCCATACCGTAGTTAGCGAGGGATACAGCAACATTGGCTTCACCGCCGCCGAAGGTAGCTTGCATCTGGTCGTTCTGGAAAAAACGATAGTAGCCATTGGGTGCAAGGCGAAGCATAATTTCGCCGAAAGTAACTATTTTTGCCATTTATTTTTCCTCCATTTTCTCAAGCGCTTCTTTTACGAAGAAACTGCCGCCGATGGCCGCAATTTTATCAAACGCTAAAAACTCATCAATATTGCTTCTGTCAACTCCGCCCGTGGGAATGAATTTAATCTGGGGGAAGGGGGCAGAAAGGGCCTTCAATGCCTTAAGACCGCCGTAGATATTGGCGGGGAAGAACTTAACGGTGGTGATACCGAGTTCAAGCGCTTGCATAATCTCGGTGGGGGTAACGCAACCGGGATAATAGGGAATATTTTTCTTATTGCAAATTTTAGCAACATCAACCGAAAGACCGGGGGAAACAATAAACTGCGCGCCTGCCTTTAAAGCGGCTTTGCACTGAGCGGCGTTTATAACGGTTCCCGCGCCTATGCTCATATCGGGATAGTGCTCGCAAGCATATTTTATTGCCTCTGCCGCGCAAGCGGTACGGAAGGTGATTTCCGCACAGTTAATTCCCGAAGCTTTAAGAGCAGTTAAAATCTTGTCGGTTTCGGAAAGTTCTTTAATTACTACAACGGGTACAAATTTTTCCATAATAGTCACTCCTTAGCTATTAGCTATTTATACGCCCGAATATGCGGAAAATCCGCCGTCAACGGGTAAAACAACACCTGTAATAAAACTCGCGGCCTCGTTATTAACAAGGAATAAAAGTCCACCTTCAAGTTCCTCGGATTCGCCGAATCTTCCCATTGGGGTAGCGGCAAGGATTTTGCCCGTTCTGGCAGTTGGTGTACCGTCTTCATTGAAAAGAAGTTTGGCATTCTGCTTTGTTGAGAAAAATCCGGGGGCAATAGCGTTAACCCTTATACCTACCTTGGAAAAATGAACTGCGAGCCACTGAGTAAAGTTTGAAATTGCGGCTTTAGCGCCCGAATATGCGGGAATTTTGGTAAGGGGGGTGTAGGCGTTCATAGAAGAAATATTAAGAATATTGCATCCCTCTCTACCTACCATTTGTTTCGCAAAACATTGGGTGGGGATAAGGGTGCCGAGGAAATTAAGGTTAAATACAAAGCCAACGCCATCTGCATCAAGGTCAAAGAAACTCTTTGTATCGGCATCAATATCGCCAAGCTCGAAGTATTCTTTATCGGTAGTGGCTTTGGGGTTATTACCGCCAGCTCCGTTAATGAGTATATCGCAAGGACCTAATTCTTGCAACACTTTATTTGCAACATTCTCGCAAATCTCTTTATCTAAAACATTACAAGCGTATGCCTTTGCGGTTCCGCCTTCGGCTACGATTTCATCGGCGAAAACTTTTGCGGCCTCTTCATTTAAATCAAGAAGGGCAACCTTTGCTCCTGCGCGGGCCAGAACCTTTGCAAAGTTACTGCAAAGCACACCGCCCGCTCCCGTAACAACGGCAACCTTTCCCGAAAGGTCGGTATTTAAAACGTTCTTATTCATTACTTTTTCTCCTTTTCACAGGCCTCAAATAAGCCATTAATATATGCGGCGCCAAGAGCTCTGTCGAAAAGGCCGTAGCCGGGCTTTCCGCTTTCGCCCCAAATCATTCTGCCGTGGTCGGGACGGACATAGCCATCAAATCCGTTATCGGTAAGTGCCTTAACAACCTCATATATATCCAAAGAGCCGCAGCTTGAAAGGTGGGCCCTTTCTTCAAAGGAACCGTCCTCCATAATATAAACATTACGAATATGCATAAATCCGATTCTATCCATAGCGGCATATTTTCTAACCATTTTGGGAATATCGTTGGATTTTGCGCAACCTAAACTTCCCGTGCAAAGACAGAGAGTATTGGAAGGGCTGTCATATAGGGCTAAAAATCTATCAAGATTTTCTTCATTGGTTATTATTCTCGGAAGACCAAAAATGGGATATGGGGGATCATCGGGATGAATTGCCATCTTAACTCCGCATTCCTCAGCAACGGGAATAACTTTCTTAAGAAATCTTTCAAGATTTTTCCAAAGACCCTCTTCGCCGATTTTGCCGTAGGCATTTATGAGTTCGCGAACTTCCGCCTGAGTATAACTCGAATCCCAACCGGGAAGATGAATATCGTCTTTAAGGGGGTCGAGTCCCTTCATCTGCTCCCAGTACATAACCAAGCTTGTAGAGCCGTCAGCAGCTTCCTTATCAAGTTGGGTTCTGGTCCAGTCAAAAACAGGCATAAAGTTATAGGTAACGCACTTAACGCCGTATTTAGCGCAACGGCGAATATTTTCACAGTAAACATCTAAAAGATGCTCAACATCGCCTCGGCCGAGTTTTATATCCTCGTGAACGGGGATGGATTCAACAACATCAAAAATAAGGCCGTTATCTTCGCACTGCTTTTTCATTTTCGCAAGACTTTCTTCAGGCCAAACTTCACCGGGGGCAACATCATACACGGCGGAAACCACCGAACGCATACCGGGAATTTGCGAAATATAGCGAAGGGAAACGGGATCGCTTTCTCCATACCAACGGAAAGACAATTTCATATCCATTTTTTTACTCCTTGTGTTTTATTGATTTCAGTATATCACAAACTTTTTGCAAGGTTAATTGCATAAATTGTTTGACATATTGCAAAAATTGTTATAAGATAATAATAGCCAAAGCATTTAAACCCAAACCGGCCCAAAAGGGCGGTTTTAAGGTATCTTTTGGCTCCTTGTCGCCCATAAGCGACGGTTTGAGAGTATTTTAACAAAGCCATAGCGTGAAATTCTTATCCCAAAATCTGATTCGGGTTTGAATGCTTTGGCTAAGAGGTGAATTCTATGAGAACAAGAGCGCAACGCTTTGACCCCAGACAGTATATGAAGGGTGAAAATTTTGAGGTTTTTCATTATAGAGAAACCGCGCCCTTTGTCCCCGAAGTCCATTACCACAACTTTTATGAAATATATTACCTTTTGGAAGGCGATGTGGAATATTGGATAGAAGGAAGAACATATCCTCTTCAAAAAGGCGAGATACTTTTAATTAACCCTATGGAATTTCATAGACCCGTTATAAAGGATAAAAATATTCCTTATGAGCGGATAGTTGTATGGGTAGATAAAGAGTATCTCGAAAATTTATCCCGTGAAAAGCCCCTTAATCTTTGTTTTGATTTCTCTGCGCCGCGAGAAAGAATAATACGGGCCTCGGGAATAAAGCGTACCGAAATAACCGCCCTGCTTTCAGACCTTGTAAAAGAATACTATAGCAATGAATATGCTTCAGATATGTGCGCTTTCGGTACACTCGTAAGATTTTTAGCAGAGCTTAATAGAATTTCCTTGAGCATAGAGGGTAATACAAAACCCACCGAAGTACAGTCACCCTTGGTTTTGGGCGTACTTGATTATATAGGAGAGCATTTCAATGAAGAACTATCTCTTGACCTTTTAGCGAGGGAATTTTTTGTCAGTAAATACCATCTTTCTCACGAATTCAGCAAAGCAACGGGAACGGGAGTTTATAGGTATATTCTTTTAAAACGCCTCATAGCTGCCCGAGAAATGTTGCTTGGCGGTAAACCCGCAGGGGAGGTAGCCCACCTTTGCGGATTTCGTGATTATACGAGTTTCTTTAAGGCCTTTAAGGCCGAATATGGCATAAGCCCAAGAGAGTGCGCATCAGAGTGACGTCCTGAATTCCTTGGGGGTTTTGCCTTCGTATCGCTTAAACAGCTTGGTAAAATATTGCACGTCCATAATACCGCAATGACCGGCCACCGTCTGTATTTGCAGATTGGTGGTCGTTAATAATTTTTTAGCCATCTTCATACGGCGTTTGTTTACAAATTCCGTAAGGGTAAGACCTGTTTCTTTCTTAAAAAGGGTGGAAAGATATCCCGCGCTGATGTTATTAAGTTCCGCCATAGCTTTAAGGGATAAATCGGCTGTAAGGTCGGCATCAACGGCAACGATGGTTTTCTGAACGGCGGGGGAATATTTGCTTATGGAATGATTTTTTACGAGAGTGCAATATGCCCTGAATATCTCGACCATAAATTTGCCCGTATGTTCTACCGAGGTAAGTTCCTCAATTTTTTTAGCATAATCAGCGGATACGCTATCTATATATATCGGATGAACGCCGCCGTTTTCTGCGGCTTTTCGCAAAAGGGTGTTCATTATGATAAAATAATTTTTAATATTGCGCAAAGGGTCGGAATTCCTTTTTTCAAAGGTCATTTCCGAAAAGTTGGTCAGAAGAAGTTCTGCCTTGTGGGTAAGACCTCCCGAAACTGCGCTCATAAGTTCGTTTTCATAGGCATAGCGCTGCTCCATAATACGCATATTAAAGGCGGTGGAGTTTTCTGCTTGCCCATCATCGTTTTTAAAATCGAAACTCTGGAAGGGGGAGGGAGCGTCACCCTTTATATCGGCAACGGTATAGTTTTGAGGGCCGCCCCAGATTCTATTAGCAAAGGTGCCTATAACGGCGAATATATGGCTTTCATCCTGAATAAGAGGGGTATTACCGAGATAATAATCCAAACTGCCTATCCTTCTTGGGTCAAGGTTCAGGGATTCCGCCCGTTCTAGCATTCGCGTGTGGCTCAGTTCTTCTTTTAAATAGGGTCCTATAGCGAGAACCAAAGGCCTTTCTGATTTTGGCAGCAGTAAAAAATAGTAACTGCACATAAGCATATCGGTGAATTTATAAACCGTGTTTTCCTTCATATCGGGAAACATATCGCTAAAGGTGGCAGCAGTATCCGAATTATAGAAAAATCCGTTAAGAGAAACATCTATAACATCGGCTATATTATCATCTTTGCTGAATACAAAAGTGCGAAGGTGGTATTTGCTTAAAATGTCTTTTAAAAATACAAGTTCTGCATCATAAAACACAAAAAACACCTCTTTATATGCAAAAAAACTAAAAAATTTCACCTTTCGTTTAACATTATAGTATATTATATATGCAAATTCAACCCTAAAAAAAGAATTTTGATAAAAATAATACAAAAATATATTAAATTTATCCTTGTCGAAAGTTAGGTTAACATATATAATATATTTGTATTCAAATACAAGTAAATTTAATTTCAGGAGGATTTTTGTTTTATGAAAAAACAGGCAAAACTTGATGCCAAGGGCTACCGCAAATTCGGTATGCGTGATAAGCTCGCCTATGCGGCCGGCGACCTTGGTTGCAACATGAGCTTTGCCCTTAAGGGTACAGTTCAAACCTTCTGGTTGGTTTATATGATGATGGAAACCGGCCTTTTATCCGCATTATTATTGGTTGTTCAAATTTGGGACGCTATCAATGACCCGATGATCGGCTCTATGATCGATGCTGACCGCAGAAAGTATAAGCTCGGCAAGTTCAAAACCTATATACTTATAGGCGCATGCGGCTTGCTTGTTGGCGGCGCGGCAGTGTTCCTTCCTTTCCCCAATGCAAGTGTTGTTGTTAAAGCAATGCTTTTCATTTTGGGTTACATTGTTTGGGATGCTTTCTATACCATCGCTAATGTTCCTTATGGTTCTATGCTTTCTTTGGTTACCGAAGATGCGGGTGAACGCGCTCAGCTTTCTACCTGGCGTTCCATCGGTTCAATGGTTGGTAATATTCTTCCTAATGTTATCCTTCCTATGTTGATTTGGAAGAAAGAGTTCAATGCTGACGGCACTCCTCTTTTAAATCCCGAAACCGGTGTTCAGGTTCAGACCCTTTTAGGCGACCGCGTTTTCTTGGCTGCTTTAATAATGGGTGTTTTAGGATTTGTATCATTCCTGTTTATGATTAAAAACATCACCGTTCGCGTTGATGAAAATAGCATAAAAACCAACGATTCTGAAAAATTCAATGTTATCAAGGCCTTTGGCAACTTTGCTAAAAACCGCCCCGCAGTCGGCGCTACTTTAGCCGCTATGGGTATGTTCCTTGGTATGAACGCTGCTACTACCGCAGTTGCAATTATGTTTGCTACATATTTCGGTATGGCTCAGCTTTCAGGTGTGGTACAGATGGTAGGTTTCTTACCTATGTTCATCTTTATGCCTTTCATCAAGAATATTGTTAATAAGTTTGGTAAGAAGGAAGCATCTGTTGCAGGTACAATCGTATCCTTAGCAGGCGGCGTTTTAATGCTTCTGTTCCCCTTGATCTCCAATAAGGGAATTTCATTAATCGTTTATCTCGTTGGACTTGTTATTTTTGGTCTCGGTATGGGTGTTTATACATGCGTATCCTGGGCATTGATGGCAGATGCCATTGATTATAACGAGTGGAAAACAGGTAAGCGTGAAGAAGGAACTGTATATTCACTTCATTCCTTCTTCCGTAAACTCGCTCAAGGCGTAGGTCCCTCTGTTGTACTCTTAATAATGGGAGCTCTCGGTTATGTATCTGATTTAGGTACAGGCGGTCAAAGTGCAGCAACCTCCTATAATATGTGTTGGTTAGTTGCAGGACTTTACCTCTTCAGTGCTATTATGCAGTTTGTAGGCCTTGCAATTATCTATAACCTTGATAAGAAGACAATGGATACTATGAATACTGAATTGGCAGAGCGCCGCGCCGCTAATGTTGAAACAGTTGCCGAATAAATAAAAGCCGTATCACCCTGTCGATTTTCGGCGGGGTGATATTTGTAATAAGAAATTTACAGCTAATTTACAAATCTGTTTAAATTTTAAGTTACAATAGTTACAAATCTTTC
>JAZNFF010000087.1:0-3399 GCA_045588995.1 Acutalibacteraceae bacterium | reverse complement strand
CGGCGAATTTAAAGCCGATGAGGATATGATGGTTTCGCTCACAAAGGGTTCTAATGATGCAGATGTGATATTAAGCTATAAGGCAAGGTTTGAAAAGAACGGATTTGTTTACGAAACCCCCGTTTGTGATTACGCCTCGGCCGGCAATATAGAAACCGAAGAAAAAGAACTCTATAGCGTGTTTTTCTAAAAACAAAAGTAAGGGCAGAATATTGTTTCTTAAACAGAAAAGACAGGTTTATCAAAATGATAAACCTGTCTTTCGATTTTGGTATTGCTTTTGTTCGCGTTTTGGAATATAATAATTCCAAAAGGAGTGGTGAAATATGTTGGCGTATATGACAGCAAATCAAGCCGCAAAAAAATGGAACATATCTCACAGAAGAGTTTTAACTTTGTGCAAGGAAAAGCGCATTACGGATGTTGCAATGCTTGGAAATATGTGGATTATTCCTATTAATGCTAAAAAACCGGAAGATGCGCGAATTCGGAGATATGTTGAAAGTGAAGAAAAAGTAGTTAAACCGTTTCTAAAATGGGCAGGCGGAAAAGGCCAACTTATCAAAGAAATCGAGAAGTATTATCCCTTTGAAGAAGAGAATATTACAAAGTACGCCGAACCGTTTGTTGGTGGCGGAGCAATTTTATTTGATATTCTTAGCAAATATGACTTAAGTAATGTTTATATCGGGGATAGTAACGCCGAACTTATTAATGCCTATTGTATCGTTCGTGATAATGTCGATACGGTAATCGATATGTTATATGCAATGCAGAAAGAATTTATTCCGTTATCGTCGGACGATCGCAAGGTTTATTATAATGAAAAGCGTGAACGCTTTAACAATTTGAAAATTAGTGAGGACATACGTGAAAATACCGAAAAGGCCGCTCTGATGATATTCTTAAATAAAACTTGCTTTAACGGATTGTTCAGGGTAAATAAAAAAGGACGTTTTAATGTGCCGATAGGCGCGTATAAGAATCCTGTGATTTGTGACGAAAGCAATCTTCGAGCGGTATCGGAAAAATTACAAAAGGTTACTATTGTTTGTGGTGATTACAAGGATTCGGCGGATTTTATTGATCAAAATACATTTGTGTATTTTGATCCGCCCTATAGACCAATCACAGATACATCAAATTTTACTGCATATACGGAAAATTTATTCAATGACAAAGAACAAATCGAACTTGCTCATTTTGTGAATGATATGCACAAAAAAGGAGCTAAAGTTGTAGTCAGTAATTCAGATCCTAAAAACTCAAATAAAGACGATGATTTTTTCGACAATATCTATTCTAAATATAATATCAAACGAGTTGAAGCGGCAAGAATGATTAATTGCCAAGCGAAATCAAGAGGAAAAATAAAAGAATTGCTTATTAGTAATTTTTAAGGGGGAAGAAAATTATGATTAAAAATGGAAAAGGTGGAGGCAACACGAAAACCGGACTTGTGTTCGAGGGGAAGACCGATTTATCTACATTTCTCTCCATGCAAAAGGGATATAGTGTTGTTAAAGATAAAGTTTATTATGAAAACGAATTAGTTGCCAGAATTTTTAAAAAATATGATTTCTATAAAATATTTTTAGAGGAACTCGAAATCGATTGGACTAAAATCATTTCAAAACGTCTTTTACCAGATGATAGTATTTTTGTAATTATTAAAAACACTTTATATATAATAGAATGCAAATTCCAACAAGTAGAGGGATCTGTTGATGAAAAATTGCAAACGTGTGATTTCAAGAAAAAACAATATCAAAAACTTTTATCCAAGGCGAATATAGATGTGGAATATATGTATTTGTTAAGCGATTGGTTCAGAGCTCCAAAGTACAAAGATGTGTTAGATTACATACATAGCGTCAGATGCCATTATTATTTTGAGTATATTCCACTATATAAATTTGGTTTGCCCGTACCTGGTGAAAATTAATATGAAAAGCAAAAAAATAACTGCTTGGGGACCGGAAAACTTTGAGTTGGAAATGACGACCCATTGGTCCTTCCCAAAACGGGGAGACTGGGCTACACATGATGCTAAATGGCGCGGAAATTGGTCTCCGTACATTCCACGAAACATTCTACTTCGTTATTCAAAAGAAAACGATTTGGTTCTTGACCAATTTGTCGGCGGAGGCACTACACTTGTCGAGGCAAAACTGCTTAATAGAGATATTATCGGAGTCGATGTAAACGAGGAAGCGCTCACACGCTGCAAAGAAAAAATTGCATTTGAACGCGAAGGCGCCAATGGTAAGGTATATCTTCACAAAGGTGATGCAAGAAATCTGGATTTTATTCCAGACGATAGTATAGATTTAATCTGTACGCATCCTCCGTATGCTAATATAATTCAATACAGCGAGGATATCCCTGAAGATTTATCTTTGCTAAAAGTTAAGGATTTCCTTGAGGAAATGAAAAAAGTAGCTGCGGAAAGCTATAGAGTTCTAAAAAAAGAAAAATTCTGTGCAGTTCTTATGGGCGATACTCGTCATAAAGGACACATGATACCAATGTCCTTTGAAGTTATGAGAATTTTTGAAGATGCAGGATTTAAACTTAAAGAATTGATTATTAAAGAGCAGCATAACTGTAAAGCAACGGGTTATTGGAAAACAAATAGTATAAAATATAATTTTCTGTTAATAGCACACGAATATTTATTTGTATTTAAAAAATAGAGCATAGCGTATCAAATTAATTGTGTAAGAGCATTAATATTGAGCGTTAATATTTCAATTGTTATAGCACTTTTACACTTTAACAAAAAAAGGAACGGATTTTTCCGTTCCTTTTTTGTTTTATTATTTCTTCTTATTTTTCTTGGGTTTGGCATCCTTATGTTCTCTGTATTTAACCCAGAGGGGACCTGAAACAAAGAGTGATGAAGCGCATCCGGAAATCAGACCAAATATCATAGGAATTGCGAAGGAGCGAAGAGAGGTTAAACCGAAAATTTCCGAAACCACAATAATGGTAAGAACTGCGCAAACGGTGGTGGTAGTAGTAACGATATTACGAACCATTATACGAGTTATGGATTTATCCATATTCTCTGCAACCGAGAGTTCGGGATAATATTTAGCGTTTTCTCTAACTTTATCGTAAATAACGATGGTATCGTTAAGAGAGTAACCGAGAATAGTGAGAACAACGGCGATATAGTTAGAGTCAACGGGAAGACGGAAAATTACGCAAGCAAAGAAGCTGACAAATAGGTCAAGCACCAATGCGCAAAGAGCGGTAAGAGCCGCCGAAACGCCGCCGATTTTTCTAAAGCGGAAACCAACATATACTACCACGAGGGCCGCGGCAAGTAAAACTGCGGCAAAACATTTCAGGAAGAAAACACCTGCAATAGAGGGGTTAACCGATTTTGAATCA
>JAZNFF010000086.1:0-14025 GCA_045588995.1 Acutalibacteraceae bacterium | reverse complement strand
TTTATCGAGGATTCAATCTGCCTTGATTTGCCCGAAACCACGGAGGATTTCTATCAAGCGGCGGTCGCCTTTGGTGAATTTCAGAAAAACCTTACCGACTTTCCCGCAGAAAAGCTATACGAAACCATTCCCGATTTCCATAATACTCCTAAACGCTATAATGATTTTATTGCCGCTGTTGAGGCCGATGTTTGCGGCAGAGCAAAAAATGTTTTAGAAGAAATCGAGTTTGTTAAAGCGAGGAAAGATTTCTGTTCAGTGCTTTATGAGGCAAAGGACAGAGGAGAAATACCCCTTCGCGTTACCCATAATGATACCAAAATGAATAACGTTATGCTTGATAATAAAACCAGAAAAGCCCTCTGCGTTATCGACCTTGATACCATAATGCCCGGATTTTCAGTAACCGATTTCGGTGATTCCATAAGATTCGGCGCTTCTACAGCAAGTGAGGATGAAAAGGATTTAAGTCGCGTGAGTATGGACCTTGAGATGTTCGCCATATATACAAAAGGATTTCTTGAAGGTTGCGGCGGCGGACTTTTGGATTCCGAAATAATGCTTCTGCCCGAAGGAGCTAAAATGATGACACTTGAATGCGGAATGAGATTTTTAACCGATTATCTAAATGGCGATACATATTTTAAAGTTCACTATAAGGACCATAATCTCGATAGATGTCATACCCAGTTTAAACTGGTTTCAGATATGGAAGAAAAATGGGATAAAATGAAGGAAATCGTTGCAGGTTACTGCAAATAAATTAAAAATATAAAAATAAACGGCTCGCTTATAAAAAAGTGAGCCGTTTTTATATATTAAGTTAAAATCACGAGCAAAATATATTATTTTATTTCGATTAATAGTTTTCTTTGCGAAGTTCGAAATATGCTCTCGGGTGGTTGCAAACGGGACAAACTTCAGGGGCTTTCTCACCAACCACAATGTGACCGCAGTTGCGGCATTCCCAAACCTGCACATCGCACTTTTCGAATACAGCGGCGGTTTCAACATTGTGAAGAAGTTTGCGGTATCTTTCTTCGTGGGACTTTTCAATAGCGGCAACGCCTCTGAACTGCTTGGCAAGATCGTGGAAACCTTCCTCATCTGCTTCATCGGCCATACGGCTATACATATCGGTCCATTCATAATTTTCTCCGTCGGCGGCGGCAACGAGATTTTCTGCGGTATTACCAAGTTCGCCAAGGGCCTTAAACCAGAGTTTAGCGTGTTCCTTTTCGTTTTCGGCGGTCTTTAAAAAGATTTCTGCAATCTGCTCAAAACCCTGCTTTTTTGCAACAGAGGCAAAATATGTATACTTATTTCTTGCCTGAGATTCACCTGCAAATGCTTCGAGAAGATTTTTTTCGGTTTTAGAACCTTTAAATTTGTTTTCTGCCATTTTAATTCACCTCATAATAATATTTATAAAAGGGAAAATTTCCCATCACAATTATATCATATTTCTATTTTAAAATAAAGGGTAAATATAAAAAACGCGGCCTTCTTTTGAAGACCGCGCAGTATATCATATTAAGTTTTACTTAAAACCGGAAAAGCAAGGTTTCTTTTTAATTGTACATTGGTACCACCCGAATTTAAAATTTGATTTGAAATTTAGATATAAATGAAATCATATTTATCACCAACATCTATATTAAATCCTTTTCGGATATCTTTATTGAACGCGCTTTTCTTAAAAAGAATTATGGCCCATTGGACTCACCTTTACTTAAAAATTTTTGGTCGAGTAAAAAATTAACTGTTTTTTGGAATCAATCCTTATTTTAGATTATGAGTTCGTTACTTTCTAAACCTTTGGACTCACCTCTTTCTCTTTTCTTCGTCTTTATTATAACGCATTATGCACTAAATGTCAAGTAAAAAGTTGATAATTTTTATTAAAAATATAAAAAGTGCAATTATACACAATATATGGTATAATGTATATGAAAATCACTTAAAATTATTTTAAAAATATCGAAAGGAAGATAAAAATAATGGCGAATTTTATGCCGCCTCCGCCGGGAATTCGGGGTATGGGAAGGCCGCCCGGTCCTCGCGGATTTCTCACCGAAGAAGAAAAACTGAATAAGCCCAAAATCACCAAGGAATTAATCGCCCGAATTCTCGGTTATTTAAAACCGTATAGGTGGCAGTTTTTATTGGTTATATTAGCCCTCGCCGTTTCGGCGGTTTTGGGTCTTATGCCTGCGGCGGTTACGGGAAAAATCGTTGATGAAATAATCTCTGCTCCCGAAAGTATGAAACAGCTTTTAATTTTACTTATAGCCGCCTTTGTTCTTTTGGCACTCGGGCAAATCATAAGTGTTTTGGAGCAATACATAAATTCCTGGATTTCTCAAATGATAATCAGGGATATGCGAAATCAGATGTATGACCATCTGCAGCATATGTCTCACGCCTTTTTTACCGATGAAAAACAGGGCGATATCATCACCCGAATGAATAGTGATATAAATTCGGTAAGTTCGGTGATTTCGGGAACTCTCACAAGCATCGTAAGTAATATTCTGGTAATAGCCACTTCGGTTTTTTATATGTTTTATACCGATTGGCGACTGGCGATTGTGGGCCTTGTTATTATCCCGATTCTGATTATCCCTACCCGTGTGGTAGGCAGAAAGAGATGGGAATTGTTGTCCCTTTCGGCCGAAAAGCACGATGAGATGAATCAGCATATTGATGAAACCCTTTCGGTTAGCGGCTCTATGCTTGTTAAACTCTTTACCAAGGAAAAAAGCGAGTATAAAAAATTCAGCTCAATTAATGATAAGGTAACTGAAATAACCGTAAAAGAACATAGAGCGGGAAGTTGGTTTCATGTCTTTCTCGGAATGTTTATCCAAATTGCCCCTCTGCTTATATATTTTGCGGGAGCGTTTTTGATAATTCACGGGGGCGACAGCGCTCTGACTGTTGGCGGGATATCGGTTATAGTTGCCCTCGTTAACCGCCTTTATCAGCCCGTGAGGATGCTTCTTAATATAGGCGTAGATTTCGTTCGTTCACTGGCGCTTTTTTCAAGAATATTCGAGTATTTCGATAAAAAGCAGGATATTGTTGACCCTGAAAATCCAAAAACACCCGATATGGAAAACTGCAATATTGAATTTAAAGATGTGGAGTTTTCATATAAAGGTGGAAATCCCGTACTTAAAGGGGTTAATTTCACCGTTCCAAAGGGTAAAATGTATGCCATAGTCGGCGCATCGGGAGCAGGTAAATCCACCATAATAAATATGATGCCCCGACTTTATGATGCAAAAAAAGGAAGAGTTTCGATTGCGGGCGTTTGCGTTAAGGATTTTTCATTGCAGTATCTGCGACAAAATATCGGCACCGTTACACAGGATACCTATCTGTTTAACGGAACAATTTTAGAAAATCTTCTTTACGCCAAGGAAGATGCTACCAAAGAAGAAATCGAAAAGGCCTGTAAAATTGCCAATATCCACGATTTTATAATGTCGTTGCCAAATGGGTATAATACTGTGGTAGGCAATCGGGGACTTAAACTTTCAGGTGGAGAAAAGCAGCGGGTTTCCATAGCTCGCGTGGTGCTTAAGGACCCTAAAATTTTAATTCTCGATGAAGCGACTTCGTCCCTTGATTCTATTTCCGAAAGTTTAATTCAATCGGCTCTTGAAAGAGTTATGGAAGGCAGAACAAGTTTGGTTATAGCCCATCGACTGACAACAGTTCTTTCCGCCGATTGTATAATGGTGCTTGAAAACGGAAAAATCTCCCAAAAAGGCACTCATGAAGAACTGCTTAAAAAGAGCGAAACATATAAACTTCTCTATGAAACCCAATTTAGAAAGATTTTGGATAATTTATCCGTTGACTAAAAGGGGAATTTATATTAGAATATAGGTAAAGATGAGGATTGTTAAAATCCCTCCGTCACGGCATAGCCGTGCCACCTCCTGACAGGAGCCCGTACCCTCTGTCACTTCGTGACATCTCCCTACACCGTAGGGAGTCTCCTAACAGGAGCCCGTACCCTCTGTCACTTCGTGACATCTCCCTACACCGTAGGGAGTCTCCCTTTAGGCAAGGGAGGCATGATATGAAAATGAATATAGAAATTTAAGGAGTATAAAAATGAGCGAAGAAATCAAAAATGAAGAATATAATCCCGATCTTGTAACTCTTGCCGATGATGAGGGAAAAGAGTATAATTTCGAGGTTCTTGATGCCATCGAAACCGATACTGCCCGTTATCTTGCGTTGCTTCCCGTATATGATGACCCCCAGAAGATGCTTGAAGATTCGGGAGAATTGGTTATAGTTAAGGTTGGCGAAGAAGACGGTGAAGAATTCTACTTTGAAATCGAAGATGACGATGAGTATGAAATGATTGCCGATGCTTTTGTTGAACGCCTTGAGGATTTTTTTGAAATTGATGAAAAAGGTCCGGTTCAGTAAACCGTATAGATATTAAAAAGAAGTATTTCCTGCCCTGTTCGCGAATCGAAGCTTTTATAACCCTACAACCATTTAAAAGGAGTCAAAGCTCGAATGGTGGGCTTGCAGACCTCCCGCGGCTGTGCCGAGTTCGGAAGAAGGGAGCGCGAAGCCATTCGGCCGATATCCACCTGAATAAAAGTTCAGGTTATTTTAAAGCCGTTACGGCAGGGCGGGGTTTTAATTCCCGAAATTTAAACCTAAACCGTCTGAAAAAGATGGCTTTTGTTGAGTTTCGGATATTATTTTGTTTTACGGAGATTTGTTATGTCTGATTTTTTCGGTTCCAAGGATTACGGCGATTATTTTGCCGCTTTGGAAGATAGAATAACAACTGAAAAATCGGCTAAAAAAGAGCCCCCAAAAGAACCTTTAAGGGAGAAGTCCCAGAAGGTTTCGCGTCAGCATACCGAAAATACGGAGCGCTCGCATAAACCCGCTTTCAAGGATGCCCCCAAAAAGAACAAGCGAGCCGAGGTGCGACAGTTTAAAATCGCCTTTGTTTCCGTAGTTCTCGCCTTGGTGCTCGGCATAACCTTTGTTATAAAATCCATAGTAGACCATTCTAAACCCGATTCTGTTAATAATTTTCAGTATGAGATTGTGGATAATAGCGAGAAATATCCCCTTTTCGCCGAATATACGGCCAAAACCGAAGTGCCCGACGAAAGTTTCAACTATAAGAATATCTATATTGCGAATATGAAAACCAATAAGGTAATTGCGGCGAAAAATCCTCAAGCCAAGGCATACCCCGCTTCTACGACTAAGATTATGACCGCCCTTGTGGCTGCCGAAAACTTAGATAATTTAAAAGAAACTTTCACGATGACCTATGAGATAACCGACCCTATGTTTAAAGCCAAGGCAACCGTAGCGGGATTTTTATCAAGTGAAGTTATTACTATGGAGGATTTGCTTTACGGATGCATACTCCCCTCAGGCGGCGATGCGGCATTGGGACTTGCTACTCATATTTCGGGCAGTGAAGAAGAATTTGTTAAACTTATGAATAAAAAGGCCAAAAAACTCGGTCTTTTGAATACCAACTTCACTAATTGCACGGGGCTTTTTGATAAAAATCATTATAGCACCGCAGAGGATATGGCGGTTATTTTGAGAGCGGCTCTCGAAAACGATTTATGCAAAAAAATTCTTTGCACCAATAGATATACTTCGTCTAAAACCACCCAGCATCCCGACGGAATAGAAATGAAAAACACCATATTCCAGTATATGTACGGCACCGAGCCCGAAGGGGCAACGGTTCTTGCGGGTAAAACGGGATTTGTAAACGAATCGGGTTACTGTTTTGCAAGTTACGGTAAGTCGGATAAGGGTACCGAATATGTCATAGTAACCTTTGGCGGCACGGGAAAATGGCCTTCTGTTACGGCGCTTATTGATTTATATAGCAAGTATGCAAAATAATTTAAAAATTTTTTAAAAAAGTGTTGACAAAGGAAAAACATTGTGATATAATCTCATCGTTGTCCGTTAAGGACAGCGAAAAATAGTTGGTGTTGATTGCGGTGAGGGTCCACCCGTTCCCATTCCGAACACGGAAGTTAAGCTCACTTGCGCTGAAAATACTTGGCGGGCAGCTGCCTGGGAAGATAAGTAGATGCCAACACTTAAAAACGCTTGAGGTAACTCAAGCGTTGTTTTTTTATAAAATTATATAAAAACGGGGCGGTTTTAAACCGCCCCGTTAATTTATATATTTATCTATCAAGACCTAAAATGGTAACCTTGCCATCTTCTTTTTCGATATCAACAGAATATTCGAAACCGTTGTGGCAGTAAGTCCATTTATTTTCGGCGATTTCCTTAATTGAATCGGAGTTGGGACCTGTTTTACCGTATTCAAATTCAAACTCATCAAAGCCTTCGAATACAATACGGTCGTCAGCTAAGGTCATCTTAGCAAGCGAGCCCTTCTTGTAGCAGTAAACTACGGTATTGCCGTCTTCCTTTTTAACCTCTTTGAGTTCGCCCATACCTAAATGAATTCTGCCTCTGCCGTCTTCACCCGTAAATCTTGCGCCGTCAACAACGGGTAAGCAGTCATAGGTGGCAGCAGCGGTTTCGCAGGGGTTATCAAGATACTTGTCACGATAATTTTCATCAAAGAGATGAATATCGGTGATATAGAATTTACCTTCGTGACGCATAAGGTTTACACGGTAATTATTGTTGTTAAACCAAACGGACTGGTGGCCAAGACCGTACCAGTCATTAAATGCGGTACGAACGGTGGTGGGGGTGGTAGTGTAATCCTTTTTGAACTGTCTGCCCATCTCACCGAAGGTAACTATCTCGTAGCCAAGTTCATCCTTCTTTTCCGTAGTGTAATCAACCTGATAATAGAAGGCATTGGCGTAGTTTTGGAAGGGGAAACCGGCTTCCTGACCAAGTTCTATATAAGCATAACCCTCGCCGTAGTTTTTAAAGAGGTTATCCCATTCCCATTGTACCCAAGCGGGATTTCCGCCAACGGGGGCATAGGTGGGCTCTTGGGTAAATACGCCGTAGGGCGCGCCATCGTGAGCGCCGTGCTCAAAGTCCATGTAAGCGTAAATGGGGTCGTTTATATAAATCTTGAAAACGGGAACATCTATCTGATTTTCTTTTGTCTTCGCGGGGCAAAGAGAGTTATTAAGGCAGGGATAGTAACCGCCGTAGTAGGGACCGCCCCAAAGGGTGTAACCGTCCATACCCCACTGGTCGCGGCAAAGGGAGAATAAATCGGGCTTATATGTATCGGCGATATATTTCATACTTTCGGAATCAAGAAGCCAAGAGCAAACGCACTTGGGATATTCGCCTACAATTTCATAGAACTTCTTCATATAAGTGTCGATAATCTTCTTCTTTTCTTCCATAGTGTAAGCAGGGGAAAAGGCGGGGCGAACGTGGAAATCCCAATCCCAACCCTCTCGGCCGTGCCACTCTACGCCCGCATCAACAATAAGGCATTTTGGGAACTCAAACCAAGCGCCGATTTCGCTTCCAAAGGCCATTTCATCACGAATTACCTCTTGGAATTCGGGTTTGCAAAGGGAGTCATATTGGAAAAGATACGTACCCTTAATACCTGCTTCGCGGCATTTCATTCTCTGGGCGTTAAGGTCGCCGAGGAAATCTCTTGTGGTGCCGGGGCGGGGTGTAGATCTCACGAAACACACCATACTTACAAATTTTTTATCGCTCATAATAAAACCTCCGTTTTCAAAACGAATACTCGCTTTTGCGGTTAGTTTAATTATACCTAAAAACTAATATTTGTCAATCAAAGAAATGGCGAAAAATCGGGCTTTATCTGCAAAATTTAAGCTCGAGTTTATAATATTGAAAAATATATATTATTATGATATAATTATATAAATATACTTAGGGGGATAGGAGAATGGCAAAAAGAATTTGCTCGGCAGTTTTAATATTTGCCATATTGTTGCTCTGCGGATTTTCAATTTCATCTCCCCCGAGAAATTTGTGCGTTTATTGGCATACGAATGAAGATATTGTTAAAACCTTTTCGGTAAAAGATATTGATAGTTTCAACTCTTGTCACCTTGAAGGCGGCGGCAAGATAAAAGTAACGGGTGGCGATGCAGGTATTGTATTTGAAAATATAGATACCGATTTTAAGTCCATTAAAATAAACGTAGAAAAAAAGGAAAATTCTGTTCCCGTTCAGATTTTTATCGATAAGGGAGAGGGGTATATAGTAAAAGAATCTCCCTATGCCCATATATTAAAGGGTAATAATTCTATATCCCTTAATGTTGAGGGACAAGGTGTCAAGTTATTAAGAATTGATATCGATGAAGATTATACCCTAAGTTCTTTGGAACTTCATAAAAATTCCGCCTTAAAAGAGAAGTATAATCCGCCCGTTCCCTATGTTTTATACGGGATAACTGTGGGTTTAGCCCTTTTGTTAACGATTTTATTTTTTATACTGGATAAGAAATATGATTTCACTCAAAAGGCAGTAGAATTTTTTATTAGTAACCGAAAAAATATCCTTGTAGGTATAGGGGCGGTTTTGGTTTGCGGCAGTGTTTCCGCACTTATAGAATGGATAGTTTCCCTATCGGAAGGCGGCGGATTTAAAGAAGCCCGTTTCGGTCTTATTTGCGCGGCAACTCTTTTGATAGCGCTCTTTTGGTTATGCCGAAAGATAATGTCCGAGAAAACAGAAAAATTAGTTTTGGGCGCCATATTGATTTTGGGTATTGCTTTTGCCACTCTAAGACCTTTCGGGCATGTTGCTTGGGATTTTGATTCTCATTATAGAATGGCGCTTTGTTCATCCTATGGCGGAACGGTTTATATTACCGAAGCTGATAGAAAATGCCTTAATGCAAATTCGGATTCCCTCATATCGTTAACTGCAGAAGAAAACGCTTTGAAAATCGAGGCGATGCAAAATTCATCGCAGATACTTTCTTCGGTAGAACGGGGAAGACCGCGAATTACCCATCTTTCTATGGGCGTGCCTATGGCCGTAGCGAGATTTTTAGGCGCGGATTTCTTAGGTCAGATGTTGGCGGGCAGAATAGGAAATGTAGTTCTTTATGCCTTGCTTTGCTATTTC
Organism: Acutalibacteraceae bacterium; assembly: GCA_045588995.1. Taxonomy (GTDB): domain Bacteria; phylum Bacillota; class Clostridia; order Oscillospirales; family Acutalibacteraceae; genus UBA737. The sequence continues at coordinate 4,931 of JAZNFF010000086.1, read as the reverse complement.
GCCATAAAGAAACTTAAAAGCGGCAAGGTGTTAATGAGTATAATCGCCTTATTGCCAACAAGTTTGTTCCTATCCGCATCCTATTCCTACGATACCTGGGTTACGGGATTTGTGTTTTTGGGAATGGCCTATTTTATAAGGGAACTTCAAGAGCCCCGAAAACTTGCAAAAACTAAAAATACGGTCATAATGTGCGCCTGTTTTGGAGTTGCCTGTATCCCTAAAGCCATATATGCTCCACTTCTTTTATTGCCCTTTTTTATTCATAAAGAAAATTTTAAAGAGTATAAAAAGAGATACTTTGGAATATGCGCCGCAATGTTAGCGCTTTTGCTTTTGTTTTTTGCCGTTAAATCCCTTGGCATCGTTTCGGGTACGGGGGATACAAGAGGCGGCGCGGTAAATCCTATGGAGCAGATTGGACTTATTCTCGGCGACCCGCTGCGTTACGCCAAAATACTTTTCGGTTTTCTAAAAGAGTATTTTGCGCCCCATAATGCTGACCAATATATGCTTCACTTTGCATACGCAGGGATAGGCAAGGGAAAAGTTATTATATTGTTGCTTTTGATGGTGGCTTTTTTAAGCGATAAGGATAAAGATGTAAATACCGATTATAAATGGTATATAAGAACCGTAACGGTATGTATGTTTTTCGGCATCAGCGTTTTAATTGCAACCTCTATGTATGTGGCGTTTACCCCCGTTGGAAGCGAGGTTATTAACGGTTGCCAACCCCGATATATGATTCCACTCATTTACCCATTGCTTTCGGTTTTGGGAATTAAGGGAATATATATTAAATCAAAACGAACGGTTTATAATTACTTAATGATAATACCGATGGTTTTAATAAATCTTTATAATGTTTACTATGTATTTTTGCCCCGCATCTGAATTTTAGTATGAAGGAGAAGTCCAATGAGTTTTACCGTAAAGGACCATACCTATGCCATATGTGCCTATAAGGAAAGCGCGTTTTTAGAGGAGTGCATTTTATCGGTTATGAATCAGACCGTAAAAAGCAATGTTATTCTGGCCACCTCTACGCCTAATGACAGCATTAAATCCCTTTGCGAAAAATATGATATTCCCCTTTATATAAACGAAGGAATTAAGGGTATCGGCGGGGATTGGAATTTTGCCTACAGTAAGGCAGAAACACCCCTTGTTACCATCGCTCATCAGGATGATATATATGAGCCCGATTATACAAAAGAAATGCTTTCTTTTTTCAATAAAGCAAGGGACCCGATTATCTATTTCTGCGGTTACGGAGAACTTCGCGAGGGGGAAAAAGTTTATAATAATACCCTTTTAAAAATCAAAAAACTTATGCTTTCACCCCTTGAAATTAAAGGATTTTGGAAGAGCAAATTTATTAGAAGAAGAATTTTATCTCTGGGTTGCCCCATATGTTGCCCCGCGGTTACCTTTGTTAAAGAAAGGGTAGGCGAAAACCCCTTTACCAATGATTTCAGCAGTAATATTGATTGGCAACAATGGGAAATTCAGTCGAGAAAAAAGGGTTCGTTTGTATATAATAAAAAACCCCTTATGTGCCATAGAATTCACGAGGAATCTACCACAAGTGAAATCATAGGGCAAAACAGCAGAACTAAGGAAGATTACCAAATGTTTTGCAAGTTTTGGGGCAAAGGAATAGCAAAAATAATCGCTAAATTCTATGCAAAAAGCGAAAAGAGTAATAAACTTTAAAAGGATTTTTCATATGTGCGATAAAAAAGTATCAGTTATAATTCCCGCATATAATTCCGAAAAATATATTGATAGGTGCCTTGAAAGTATATATGGGCAGACATATAAAAATATTGAGGTTATAGTAGTTGATGACGGCTCTGAAGATAACACCAAGCTGGTTGTTGACCGTATGTCAGAAAAAATCCAAATAAAATATATTTATCAGGAAAATACGGGCGCGGCGGGTGCCCGCAACCACGGACTGCAACTAATTTCGGGCGATTATGTAACCTTTTGCGACAGTGATGATAAACTACCGAAAGAGTTTATTGAGGAACTTGTGAAAAAATGCGAAGAAGGGGCAGATATGGCTGTGGCTGGTTATAGCAATATAACCGAAGACGGCAGGGTGATTTCCGCGCGAAGAATTTCGGAAAAAACACTTGGAATATATGCCAATGTGGCTACTTGCGGAAAACTTTATAAAACCGATTTTATAAAGGACAAGAAATTGAATTTTTTGACGGGCGCCACCCTTTTTGAAGATGCTTATTTTACACTAAAGGCCTATAATGCTGCCGAAAAAATCGGCATTTGCAATACTACCGAGTATCAGATTATCGAAAATCCTGTTTCGGTAACAAGAACCAAGGGCAAAAAAATCGGCGTTCTTGATGGGGTTTTGGAGACCTTTTCGAAAATTAAAAGGGACATTACTCCCAAAAATAAAGAAATAATGGATTATTTCTTTAAAAAATCGGCTATTTATGCTATGCTTTTTTCCTGCAAGGACGCAGAAAAGCAAGATATTTATGCAAAGTATGATATGATTTTTGGTTGGATTAAGGAAAATACGTCGGCCAAAAATCCCTTTATAACACTTAAAAGCAACGGCGAAATATTCTCGGTTAGATTTATAATATGGTGTTTTAGCATCCTTCAGAAAATGGGACTTGCCAAAGCATTCGTATGGCTTTACAGCAAAATTTAGAAGTTTAATTTGGTGATGTTTTTGGATTTAAACAGAAAAAATGCGGTTTGGAATATGATAGGCGCAACCACAAATGCCTTCACTTCCCTTGTTTTTGTGATGATAACCACCTTTATAAACGGAAAAGAGGAAGCGGGTATATTTTCTTATGGTTTCGCTACTGCGCTTATTCTATTTTGTCTGGCGAATTATATCACAAGACCCTATCAAGTTACCGATATTTCGGATAGATACAGTGACTCTGACTATATCTATGTCAGAGTGTTTACCTGCCTGATTTCCATAGTGTGCGCGATGATTTTTTGCATCGCAAGGCAGTATGATTTTTATAAAACATCGGTAATAATACTTTTATGTATATATAGGGCAATAGAGGCCTTTATCGAGACCTATTACGCAATAATACAAAAAAGGAATTTACTCTATAAAGTGGGAATATCCCTTACAGTCCGCGCCCTTTTAGGCGTCGCGGTGTTCCTTGTGGGCGATATTTTAACCCGAAATTTAATCTTCGCGGTAGCCCTTTTGATTGCGGTAAATACGCTGTGTTTCGTATTCTATGATTTACCCAATGCCAGAGGGTGCCGCATTAAAAAGAGCAATCCGTCGGTAAAAGTCGGCGTATCCCTTTTGAAAGCGGGGCTTTTCAATTTCGTTTTGACCGCACTTAATTCCTTGGTTATAAATATTTCGAGATACGCCATTGATGAATATGAAACCAATGTTGTACAAGCCATTTTCGGTTATATAATCATTCCCGCAACCTTTATGAATCTTTTCGGTCAGTATATAATACAACCCGTATTGACCACTATTTCATCGGGTATAAAGGAAAGAGATTATAAGAAAATATCATCGGTTATCAGCAAGGTGATGCTCATTTTAATTGCGGGCGGAATAGCAGTTACCGTTATCGCATTTTTCTTGGAAGCGCCCGTTTTATCTATACTTTTCGGTATGGATTTTGCGCCCTTTAAATCGGAAATGATGATAATCATAATCGGCTCGGTTATGTATGCCTTAGAGGTGGTAATATCCTTTATTTTGGTGGCCTTCAGAGTAACGGGCATACAAGCGGCGATTTATGCAGTTGTAACCGCAGTTTCCGCCGTATCCGCATTTGCTCTTGTAAAGCAAAACGGACTTATGGGCGCATCGGTTACCTATATTGTGTCTATGGCGGCGTTGGCGCTATCACTGGGACTCGTTTTAATAATCAAATTGTCAAAATGCAAAAAAGAATGGGGGAAGTAGGATGAAAACACTTATAATTATTCCTGCTTATAATGAAGGGGAAAATATCGAAAAGGTTGTGGACAACCTTACGGAAAACTACCCGCAATACGATTATGTCGTTATTAACGATGGGTCGAGGGATAATACGGAAGAAATCTGCAAACAAAGGGGATATAATTATATAAGCCATCCCGTAAATTTAGGTCTTGCAGGGGCTTTCAGAACGGGTATGAAATATGCTTTAAAGGGCGGTTACGATGCCGCTATCCAGTTTGATGGTGACGGTCAGCATAACCCCGAATATATTGCCCCGATGCTCGAAAAACTTTATGAAGGTAATAATATAGTTATCGGCTCCCGTTTCGTAGATGAAAAGAAGCCCTCATCCCTACGTATGCTCGGTAATAACCTTATTGAGTTTGCTATTCTTCTTACCACGGGCAGAAAGATAAACGATACTACTTCGGGTATGCGACTTTTCGATAAAGATATCATTAAAACTTTGGCTAATAAAGAGGATTTGGGACCCGAACCCGATACAGTAGCGCTTTTGATGCGCAAGGGAGCTAAGGTGTGTGAAGTTCAGGCATATATGAACGAGCGCACCGCCGGAGAAAGTTATCTTACCTTCTCCCGTTCCATTACTTATATGGCTCGTATGATGGTGTCGATTCTTATTCTTCAGTGGTTCAGAAAGGGGTAATATTATGTCATTAACACTTCGAATATTGCTTATAGTTTTCAGTGTTCTGGTTATGATATTCGTTATGAGAAAAATCAGAAAAACCGATTTCGTTATTGAGGATTCGTTCTTCTGGATTATTTTCTGTCTTGTGCTTCTTGTTATGAGTATCTTCCCTAATTTCTGCTATTTGATTTCCGATTTCCTCGGTTTTGAATCCCCTTCGAATTTTATATTCCTTGTGGTGATTTTCCTATTGCTCGCAAAGGTTTTCTTCCTCACCGTAAAGGTTTCCAAAATGCAGATGAAACTTAATAACCT
>JAZNFF010000085.1:0-2129 GCA_045588995.1 Acutalibacteraceae bacterium | reverse complement strand
ATGGCTACGATCCGACTTCCTATATGGGCGGCAAGAGCCTGATCGAAGAGAAGTAATCGGAGGAAATTATGGTAGAAATTTTAGAAGTTATTATGCTGGTTTGCTTCGGCTTTTCTTGGCCGATCAACGCCATCAAAGCCTATAAGGCGCGTACAGCCAAGGGCAAGAGTTTATGGTTCTTATTGCTTATTATCACAGGCTATATCGCAGGAATCACCTCCAAACTCATCAATGAAACCTATATGGCATCCTTCGATACCAAATGGTATGTTTTGTTCTTCTATATCTTGAATATGACGATGGTTTGCATCGACCTTGGCATCTATTTTAGAAACCGCAAGCTCGATAAAGAGGCGGAAGAAAAAGGAGAATAATTATGAAAAAGGTTATCCTGATTGGCGATTCCATTCGGATGGGCTATGATAAATATGTGCGGGAATCTTTGAAAGAGTCCGCCGAGGTTTATTATCCAAGCGAAAACTGCAAATTCGCCCAATATATCCTGCGAATGATTCTTCGCTGGAAAAAAGAGGCGCCCGAAGATATTGATTTGGTTCATTGGAACGCAGGTCTTTGGGATGTTATCGAGCTTTATGGCGATGGCCCCTTGACCCCCATCGAAGTTTACGCGCAAATGATCAAGCGGGTGGACAAACGAATTCGGATGTTCTATCCCAATGCAAAAATCGTTTTCGCCACCTCCACCTCCGTCATCGAGGCGGGCAACAGCAGCAACCATTATCGCTCCAACGCCACCATCGAGGCCTATAATAAGGCGGCGATCGAGGCGTTGAAGGATACCGATACAATCATCAACGACCTCTATGCCCTCACCAAAGATGCCCCCAAGGAATGGCATTCCGACCGCACCCATTATAAGACCAAAGATGCCATCCGAGCCATCGGCGGTCAGGTGGTCGATGTGATCTGCAAGGAGCTGGAGATCTCCGCCAAGGAAATCGATATGGAAACCTTCGATCCCACCCATTATAGCGACGAAAATATTGGTTTTTAATCAAAAAAGCACCTCATTTTGAGGTGCTTTTCTTTATTTTAGAGCCTATATAATATAGGAAATATCCCGCCGCGGCGCCGAAGGTATTGAAGATCAAATCATCAATATCCGCCGAGCCATAGAAGGTGAGAAATTGCAAAATTTCAAGAATAAATACGAAAAGAGCAATAAAAAGGATCGTCTTCCAAAACCGATCAAATCGTTTAGGGAAAAGCATCGGTAGCATCGCCCCCATCGGAACAAAAAGCAAAAGATTGACCGCAATATTGCGGACAACAAATTGGAGATTGATGGTTTGCGTATTCAACTTTGCAAAAAAGCGTTGAATGGTGGCAAAGGGAATCCATTGGAGGCGATCCGCCAAATGCTCCTCGGAAAAGAGTTCCCAATGATATAAATCGCCTCGATTGACACGGGCGAAGAACAAAATAAATAACACGCCCAAAACATAGAGAACAAACAAAACCTTCAAGAATGCGGATTTCTTTTTTTGCTCCATTTTAACGCTCCTTTCCTAAAATGAAATGAAAAAGGTAGGTCGCAGATGCGACCTACCCGTCGTTTATGTCGGCATTACGTATCTTCCCGGGCCGTCACCAGCCAAGTATTGTCCGCATGAAGTTGCTTAACTACCGTGTTCGGAATGGGAACGGGTGGGACCAACTCATAATCAACACCGACTTTGGGTTTGAAAGTATCTTGTACTCTCAAAACTGAACAGAAGATTTACACATACTTTGAAGATTCCATTAAGGTCAAGCCCTCGATCTATTAGTATCAGTCAGCTAAACACATTACTGTGCTTACACCCCTGACCTATCAACCTCGTAGTCTTCAAGGGATCTTACTAGTTTACACTATGGGAAGTCTTATCTTGAGGGTGGCTTCACGCTTAGATGCTTTCAGCGTTTATCCATGCCGCACTTGGCTACCCAGCTGTGCCACTGGCGTGACAACTGGTGCACCAGAGGTGCGTCCATCCCGGTCCTCTCGTACTAAGGACAGCTCCTCTCAAACTTCCTGCGCCCACGACAGATAGGGACCGAACTGTCTCGCGACGTTCTGAACCCAGCTCGCGTACCGCTTTAATTGGCGAACAGCCAAACCCTTGGGA
>JAZNFF010000084.1:0-4272 GCA_045588995.1 Acutalibacteraceae bacterium | reverse complement strand
AAATTTTTGATTTTTTCTGCGGCATTTGAAATCATTTGGCAGGCCTCTTTCGTTCCGAGAGCGCCATCAACGAAATCATTTTGTATATCAACAACAATCAGTATCTTTTCCATTTATATCACCTTAAGATAAACGAAAACATAAAGCCCCAAGAAAACTCTTGGGGCTTTAAATCTAAACTAAATTAACTTATGCGCGCTTTTTAGCACCAAAAGTAACGGCGGCTGCTGCAAGACCAACAATTGCAAAGCAGATAGCGGTTGCGCTACCGGTTGCAGGAGATTCGGGCTGAACAGTTACAGCGCCGGTGGTGGGGTCAATAACAACATTCTCATAGTTTGCTACTACAACGAGGTCGGTATAGGGCTTGATTTCAACAGATGCATCGGTAAGAGAACCCTTAACGATATCATAATCGGTGCCCTTAACTGCTTCAACAAGGCCGTTTGCAAGAGCAATAACTTTGCCTTCATTTGCAGCGGCAGTGCCTGTAGCAGCGGCTTTCTTATAAATCTTAAAGCCAAGGAACTTGGTTTCGCCATCATCATTTTTAACGGTAACCGGAGCGGTAAGGGTGATTGTTCCGCCATCATTAACCTTAGTGGTAGCAGGTTTTACATTATCGGTAATATCTGCTTTTTCTTCAGGAACGATGGTAGTAACGGCAAATACCTTGTCAGCAACGGGGCTCTGCTCAGCGCTAACGCCAACAGAAAGTGCGCAAACGAAAACTACGCAAAGAACTAATGCTATGATTTTTTTCATTTCGAGGACCTCCAGAAAAAATATTTTTTACTATAGGAAAATTATAACACCTTTGCGGTGAAATGTAAACAAAAAATTTTAATTTTTATTAATATCCTAAATTTTCGCCTGATATTATAACGGTTATGCGGTTTTCATCCTTTTGTCTGCCCGTTATAAGATAGCTTCTGCAAATGCGCGAAGGCGAAGCGCAACCATCGGTAATATCTGGATTTTCATTATTGAGAAGGGATACGCAGTGGCCGAGTTTTGCGCAGGGTGTATCGCAAGAAAGCCGTACGCAATTTTTAGGCGCGGCTATCTTTTTAACACGCAAAAAGCCTTCCCTTGCATTCTTCACGATTTTATTTTTGCCCACTATAACTATCACCTTTTTAGGTCCGAAAGAAATGGCGCTTATACGGTTTGCAAATCCATCAACATTTATCAATTCTCCCTTTTCGGTAAGAGCATTTGATGAGCAAAAATAGTAATCACACCCTACCACGCTTCTATAAACATCCATCGGGTCATTACAGTTAAAACGGTCGAGATAATTATAGTCACCGCCCTTAATAAGCTTAAGAACTCCGCTTTCCACAAGCGTCTGACTGCCGCCGGAAGAAACAACGCTTTCTTTGGGTAATAAGTTTTTAACCGTATTTAAAATATCTTCTTTATTTTCGGCCCAAACTGCATTCATATTATTTCCCTCGAGGGCCGCTATAACCTTCCTTATCCGTTCATTCATTTTATTCCTCCCGCTATCTTTCCGCCGCCTACGACGGTATCGCCGTCATAAAAAACCGCCGACTGACCGCTACTTGGTGCCCTTTGGGGCTTTTCGAATTCAATTAAAACGCCTTTTTCGGTAGGGTGAATTATCGCCTCATCCTCTCGGTTTCCGTAACGAAGTTTTGCCGTTACTTTAAGAGGAGAATTGAGTTTATCAAAAGGTATAAAATTAACATCTTCAACCTCTACTCTGTTATAGAAAAGATGTTCTTCATCCCCTAAAACAACTTTGCCGCTTTCGGCATCCTTACTGATAACGAATTGCGGCTTTCCAAGAGCGATACCCAACCCTTTTCGTTGACCGATTGTATAGTTGATTATGCCTTTGTGTCTGCCGAGAATATTGCCGTTTATATCAATATAATCGCCTTCGGGATAGCTTTTATCCGTATATGAGGTTATAAATTCCGCATAATCTCCATCGGGAACAAAGCATATATCCTGACTGTCCGCTTTATCGGCATTAACAAAACCTAAATCTTTGGCAATATCTCTTACTTGAGGTTTTGTGAGTTCTCCAAGAGGAAAAACAGTATGGGAAAGTTGTTCTTGAGAAAGGCAATAAAGCACATATGTCTGGTCTTTAGTCCTATCCACCGCCCTCTCTAAAAGATAGCGCTCTCCCTGTTTTTTTATGACTGCATAATGCCCCGTAGCAATTTTTTCTATGCCTTCCGATTGGGCTATTTCAAGCATTCTGCCGAACTTAATATTTTTATTACAAACAATGCAAGGGTTGGGGGTTCTTCCCTTTTCATATTCGGAAATAAAATCAGAAATTACAAATTTATTAAAATCACCGCTTAAATCTATGCATTTATGTTCAATTCCGAGTTTTTGGCATACCGATGCGGCCGCCGCCGATTCATTTGCGGCGGATGAACAAAGGGAAAGGGTAACACCCACCGCTTCGTAACCGCTATTTAAAAGTCGAGCCGCCGAAACCGAGGAATCGACCCCGCCGCTCATACCTATTAAAACCTTCATATTTGCTCCTTATTGTTAATATATATTTAGAGTATATCATATTTTTAACTACGATACAAGCAGGTATGTTTATGGAAGATTTTGAGCAAGAAATTTTAGAAGAAAAACAGAATACTCCCAAAAAGGATATTTTATTAGCCGTAATTATCACGGAGGTCATTTGTATGGCCATAATTCTGGCGGTTATTTTGCTTATGAAATACTTTTCGGCCAACGATTTTAGTTCCGTAAGGGATTTTTACAGTGAGCATTTTCTGACTGAAACCACGGTAAGCGATGTGATAAAAGAATGAAATTCAAGGTTTTCGGAACGGAGATTTATATTTCCTTTCTTTTTGCCGCCCTTATGGCTTTTTTGTTAGCGACCGACAGAACGGGATTGATTATCCCCACCCTTTTCGCCTCTTTTATTCACGAGGGCGGACATCTATTCGCTATGTGGCTTTGCGGGTGCCAACCCCGAAAAATCAAACTTATCCCGACCTCAATGCAGATAACAAGGGATTTTTCCCTTTCGGAAAAAAGAGAAATCGCTATCGCCCTTTGCGGCCCCGCGGCAAATCTCGCGGTTTTTCTCTGCCTTTTTTTAAATTTTCTTTTATCGGAAAACGAAACGGTACTAACCTTCGCTCTTTTAAATCTCATCCTTGCCGTTTTTAATCTTATGCCCGTTTCGGGACTGGACGGCGGCACGGTGCTTAAAAATATATGGGCGCGAAAAACCGATATTTACTCTGCCGAAGGGCGAGTGAGGATTTTAACCTTTATACTTTCTGCTCTGTTTTTAGCGGCGGGAGTATTTTTAGCGCTTAAAAAAGATACGAATATTTCACTGTTTATAATGGCGCTTTATCTTTTTATCTGCGCAATTATTAGAAAATAAAAAAACGCGCCGAAGAAGATTCGCCCGAGAAACTTCCGCGTTTCTCGGCACGCACCCGTCAGCGAAAACAGTTCCCCGAACTGTTTTCTTCCGAGCAACCCATAGCCAAATCATTCAAACCCGAATCAGATTTTGGGATATGGATTTCACGCTGTGACTTTGTTAAAATACTCGCAAATCCGACAAGGATTTGCTGCGTTTTGCGCCTTGCCCCACCGCAAAATCCCTTTATCACAAAATTCTGCGACCTAAAATGTGCGGTTTATGAGTGGATTTTGGTGATGCGGAGCACATAAAGCTGTCGCTTATGGGTGACAAAGAGCCAAAAGACGCCTTTAAACCGCATTTTTTAGGCTGGTTAGGGTTTGAATGATTTGGCTCGCGTTGCTCTCCTTCCTTTTCGAATCTTCTTCGGCTAAAAGCAAAAAATTACGACCGCACCAAATGGTGCAGTCAATTGATAAAACAAAAAGAAGATTCGCCCGAGAAACTTCCGCGTTTCTCGGCACGCACCCGTCAGCGAAAACAGTTCCCCGAACTGTTTTCTTCCGAGCAACCCTTCGTGTTGCTCTCCTTCCTTTTCGAATCTTCTTCGGCTAAAAGCAAAAAATTACGACCGCACCAAATGGTGCAGTCGTAATTTTGGCGCGCCGAAGAAGATTCGAACTCCCGACCTTCTGGTCCGTAGCCAGACGCTCTATCCAGCTGAGCTATCGGCGCATTTTTTAGGTTGCCAAAGTATAATATCACAAATCAGAAATAAAATCAATAGTTATTTTTAAAATTTTTTAATTTTTCGGGGGCGAAGTTCTTTGTATGAGTTTTTTGAGCGCCTTAATCGAGCGATATGGGGTGTTCCGACC
>JAZNFF010000083.1:0-27876 GCA_045588995.1 Acutalibacteraceae bacterium | reverse complement strand
GTAAATATACTATTTCATTAACTAACGGGGCGGTAAAATGTTGATAAAATCAGAGAATTACAGTTATGCCAATCTCAATAAAGCATTACGGGCGCTATGCCACGAGTATCCGTTTTTTAAACCCTTTGCCATTGGAAAAAGTGTTGGCGGACTCGATATTAAGGGCATAAAAATAGGAGCGGGTAGGGAGAGCGTTTTATATGCCGCCGCCTTTCATGGAAGCGAGCATATAACTACAAATATCACCCTGTTTTTCCTTGAGAGGTTGGGCGAGTGTATAAAAAAAGAAGAGGATTTATGCGGTATAAATCTGAAGAGAATTCTCGCTAAAAGAAGCATTTTAATTTTGCCGCGAATAAATCCCGACGGTTGCGATATCAGTATACTCGGCGAAAAGGGTTGCGTCGGCAAGGAAAAAGAAATCAGAAATTTGTGCCAAGGGAACTTTAAAATATGGAACTCAAATTTCAGAGGCGTGGATATAAATCATAATTTTAATGCCGACTGGGAAGACCTTAAAAAACGGGAAGAAAAGGCGGGAATATGGGGCCCTGCCCCCACCCGTTACGGCGGCACAAAACCTGAAAGTGAGCCCGAAACAAAAGCCCTTTGCGACCTGTGCCGAAGGGCGAATATTTGCCACGCTTTAGCCCTCCATTCGCAAGGAGAGGTAATCTATCACGGATATAAAAATATCCACCCTAAAAGAAGCAAAAGAATGGCGGAAATATTGGCTACGGAGTCGGGCTATGCCCTTGATGTACCCATGGGACTCGCTTCAGGCGGCGGATTTAAAGATTGGTTTATTTTAGAATTTGACCGTCCTGCCTTTACGGTGGAAATAGGCAAAGGAAAAAATCCTCTGCCCATCGAAAAGGCAGAGGAAATTTATAAAAAAATCGAAAAAATGCTCGCGGTAGCGATGGGGCTTTAAAAAGTATAGAAAAATGTTGAAAAATCTGAAGTTTTATTGTAAAATAAAATTAAATCCCGCTTCGGCGGGACTTTTTAACGATGTTGACCTATCGGTCAAACGATGTTTGCGGTTTTACCGCAAAATTAAGTTATGCGCAGTGCGCATAAACACAAAAAGACAGACCATCTTGTGACGGTCTGTCTTTTTGGTGGAGATAAGCGGGATCGAACCGCTGACCTCTTGAATGCCATTCAAGCGCTCTCCCAGCTGAGCTATACCCCCATATTAAGTTTTTTCGTTACACAACATATTGCCGAACACAGATATATTATCACAAGCCGTATTGTTTTGCAAGAGTTTTTTTAAAAAATCACTTCCAATTTGCAGATTTTAGTTGACAGAAAGGGGCAGTTTAGGGTATAATGTCAAACTGATAGGTTATCTAATTAAAAAAATAAATGCATTTGTGTTTCTTATATGACCAATGTAATTAAGGAGGTTGGAACTAATGAAAAGAACTTATCAGCCCAAGAAACTTCATCGTAAGAAAGAGCACGGTTTCTTAAAGAGAATGGCAACCGCTAACGGCCGCAAGGTTTTAGCACGTCGCAGAGCAAAAGGAAGAAAGCAGTTGACTTACTAAAAAGCCACTTCCCGTGGCTTTTCCTTTTATTAGTATAAAAGGAGTTTTTTGAATGCAACACTTTGAAAAATTAAAGTTAAACCGCGATTTTAAACGGCTTTATCATAAGGGCAGCCCCTTTGTTTCCGGCGCATTTGTTTTATATGTCGCCAAGGGAAGAAAGGATAAAACTCGGCTTGGAATCACCGTAACTAAAAAAATCGGCGGAGCGGTGGAAAGAAACCGCGCCAAAAGGGTTATAACCGCCGCTTTTCGTCAGTGCGCCCCCGAAATTCAAAAGGGGTATGATTTCGTGTGCGTTGCCCGAACGAGAATTCTTGAAACTAAAAGTAATATCGTTGCCGAAAAAATGCGCGGTCACCTTAAAAAAGCAGGAATTTTAAATGAAAACGAATGTGATTAGCCGAGGACTTATATGGCTCATAAGATTTTATCAGCGCCATATTTCGCCCCGAAAAATTTCCTGTTGCCGTTTTACACCTACCTGTTCGGCCTATGCTATAGAGGCCATAACCGTTCACGGATGTATAAAAGGAACGGCTCTCTCGATTTGGAGAATATTGCGGTGCAATCCTTTTTGTAAGGGTGGGGTAGACCCCGTTCCCGAAAGAAAAAAGTAAATAGGAGTGCGATTGATGAACTTTATAAATCAGATGTTAAGTTATGTGTTGAGATTTTTCGCCGATATGATGGGCGGCAGCTTTGCAGGCGCTGTTTTCCTCTTCACACTTCTTATAAATGTGGTTATGATACCCCTTAGTATCAAGAGCCAGAAATCTTCTGTTGACCAGCTTCGCATCAAGCCCAAACTTGATGACCTTAAGAAGCGTTACGGTGATGACCGTCAGAAACTCGCTGAAGCGCAGCAGAAACTTTATCAGGAAGAAAAGGTATCAATGTCGGGCGGATGCTTACCTATGATAATCCGTCTCGCTTTGATGATGTGTATTTACTCCCTTATTCTTTCACCTCTTACTTATATGTCGCAGGCCGACAGTAGCAAAATTACCAACGTAACCAAGGCCTTTTCCAGTTCTCTTGCCGACCTTAAGGAAGAGAATAAATCTGAATATGACCGTATTGTTGAGGAAACTTCCTGGAATGAGAAAAATACCCGTAACGAGCTTTCTCTCATTCGTATTATTGAGGAAAACCCCGAAGTTTTCAAAGAGGTTATGGATGAAAAGGAATATAAGAAAATTGAGGATGACCTTAGCTACCTTACAAAAAATGTTAAGGAATCCGAGGTTGACTATTCCTTTATCGGTATAAACCTTACCGAAACTCCCAAATTCAATATAAATATTTTTGAGAGTTTCCGCACAATTTGGTTAATTCCCATCTTTGCATTTTTAGCCCAGATTCTTACGTCGATTATCTCGATGATGATTAATAAACGCAATAATCCTGATGCGCCCTCGATGGCGGGTATGATGCTCGCAATGCCTTTAATATCGCTGTTTTTGGGCTTCACTTTCCCGGGCGGCGTAGGATTTTATTGGATTTGTTCTTCCCTTATAGGAGGACTTATTCAGTCGGGCGTTCAGTTGCTTTACGGTCCCAATAAACTTCTTGCAAAAAATAGAAGTAAGGAACTAAAGGAACGCTATAGTTTTGAAAAGAAGCAGTTGGAAAAATTCGATAATCCAACTGTTGAGGAATAATTATTTTCCAACATAAATAAGGAGGATTACCCTTGATTAGAGAAGCGATTGGCTACGGCGAAAGCGTTAATGAAGCCAGAGAAAATGCCATTGCTGCTTTGGGTGCCGATATAGAATTTGAAGTTCAGTTTGAAATTCTTGAAACCCCTAAAAAGAAGGTTTTAGGTCTATTCGGCGGCAGTCAAGCCAAGGTGAGAGCATATATTGAACTCCCCGACCCCAAGCCCGCAAAGGAAAAGAAAAATCAGAAAAAATCTGAAAAGCCCGCAAAGGCGGAGAAAAAGAGCGTTCCCGAAAAGAAAGAAGCGCCCAAGAAAGAGAAAAAAGCGGAGCCCCAAAAAAGTTCTGTAGAAGAAGATTTTAAGGATGCGGTAGATGCATCTGAAATCCCCGCTGATACCAAGGCGGGTAAGGCCATCAATTATATTAAAACCGTACTTGTAGGTTTAGGAATCGAAAATGTTTCCATCAAAGCGGCCGTTAAAGATGATGGCGCGTTTATCGTTCTCGATGGTGAGGGCCTTGGCGCCGTTATCGGTCATAGAGGCGAAACCTTGGATGCCTTGCAGTATCTTTCAAATCTTGCCGCCAATAACGGTGGCGGATACTATAAGATATCCGTTAATATCGGGGATTATAGACAAAAGAGAGAGCAAACCCTTACCTCTCTTGCAAAGCGCATTTCCGGGCAGGTTATCCGCACAGGCAGAAGCCGCCGCCTTGAACCTATGAATCCTTATGAGCGCAGAATTATTCATACTGCCGTTCAGGAAATCAAGGGTGTTACATCTGCATCTGTTGGCGAAGGAAGCGGCCGAAGAGTAGTAATTTCTCCCGAAGGCGGCGAAGCTCCCAGAAGCAGAGGCGGCCGAAACGATAGAGGAAGAAAGCCCTCATCTACCGTAGCCACTGCCCCAACAAGAGAGCCAAAAAAGGATAGCGATATCCCGCTTTACGGCAAAATAAACTAATATTTAAAAACCGACGGATTAACCCGTCGGTTTTTTGCATCGTATGGAACGGCCAATGTGCCGTTCCGATTTTATTTTTATCTATATTAACAGGTGCGTGTAGGGGAGGGGTTTCCCCTCCCGCAAGGATACGGCAAATTTTAATCGGGAGGGGGGACCCCTCCCCTACACACAACACGGGTTATAGGATATAAATATATAATATTTTATATATTTACTCTTTATTTTTTAATAAGTTTGTGCTATACTCTATTATGTATAAATATCTTTAGAGGAGGAATGGGCTTGAAAGCAAGACATATAGTTTCTTTAGTGATGGTTATTGTCAGCATAATAACCTTTTGCGGTTGCGATCTATTCAGCGCCGATACCGATGCCCTTATATCTCCCCCCGAACTTGCGGGTAATATGTCACCCATAAAAGATGTTATAAACGAAAGCGCTCCCGAAGGATATATTCTTAAATATCCCTCTTCCGGTGATAGAAGAAGCGCCGTTGTTTTAGAGGATATTGATTTTGACGGAAAGATGGAGGCCTTTGCTTTTTATAGCACCGTTGAAGATGGCATAACCACTATGACCGTTAATTTCATAAAAACCATAGATGAAGGTTGGAAATCGGTTGCTACCCAGTCCATAGCGGCGGGCGGAGTTGAGCGTGTTGATTTTTGCGATTTGGATGGCGATGGCATAGAGGAACTCCTCGTAGGTTGGGAAGTTCACGGAACTACGGATAGACAGGTTGCGGTTTATTCCCCAATGGGTGAGGCCTTGGCTCAAAGAATGCTCCAGTCATATACAAACTATGTTTGTTGCGACCTTGATGAAGATAACGAGGAAGAACTTTTTGTTCAGCATCTTAACCCCTCTGAGCAGTTAAATAGGGCAATGCTTTTCGAACTTACATCTATGGGCGTTTCCCAAATAGGCGGTTGCCTTATGGATAGAACCGTTAAGGCGGCGAGCGAGCCCGTGGTTTCTGCTCTTTCTACGGGACAGGTTGCTGTATATATCGATGAAGTTAAAGGTATCGGAAATATTACCGAGGTGCTTTTCTTCTCGAAAGGTGAACTCGTAAATCCGCTTCTTGATAGCGTGGAGACCATAGAAAATACCAAGACGGTAAGGGCGTATACCCTTTCGGCTGCCGATATTAATAATGATGGTGTTCTCGAAATCCCGGTGGCATCGGTACTGCCCAGCGCCATTACTTCCAATAATGAAGTGCTTTATTATACAAGTTGGTGTTCCTTCAACGGAGAGGGACTTGTTTCGAAGCTCAATACCATCGTTAATTCCATCGACGGATATTATGTAACCGTTCCTGAAAAATGGTGGGGTAAAATTGCAGTGGCAAAGGAAACCGAATATAATCTTCGCACCTTCTATTATTACGACCAAAAAACCGAAACGGTTGGGGATAAAATCGGTTATATAAAAACCGTTCCCGTTAAAAGTTATAAATCCGAAGAGTATAAAGATGCCGTAGTGCTTGCCGAAACCGAAGATAATATTTATCTCGGCGTCATACTTGATGAAAGCGGCGAACTTTCCATAACGGCGGATGAACTTAAGAAGATTTTCAAACCATTGGAGGAAGAAAGTTGAAAAGAATACTTATAGTTGAAGATGAAGCGGCCATAAGAGAATTTGAGGCCATAAATCTTCGCAGAGCAGGATATGAGATAGTAGAGGCGGGCTCCGCAGAAGAGGCCCTTGATATTTATGATAACGATATAATCGGTTTTGATATTGCCCTTTTGGATGTTATGATGCCGGGGATGGATGGATTTTCTCTCTGCAAGGAACTTAGAAACAGAAGTGAAACTATCGGTATCATAATGCTCACCGCCAAATCTCAGGAAATGGATAAAATAAGCGGCCTTATGATAGGCGCCGATGATTATATCACCAAGCCCTTCAGTCCCTCGGAACTGTTGGCCCGTGTGGATTCTCTTTACCGCAGAGTCGGTATAGTAAACGAAAAACCCAAGGCATCGGCCGAAGAACTCACTATTGGTGATTTTACCCTTAATCTTCGCCGCCGTACCCTTACTAAAAGCGGCAGAAATATAGAACTTACTCAGGTGGAATTTCAGATAGTTGAAATGTTCTTCTTGGCTCCCGATTCAGCCATAGGCCGTACCGAAATTCTTCATACCGTATGGGGTAATGATTACTACGGTGAAGAAAAAATCGTCGATGTTAATATAAGACGTCTTCGTATGAAGATAGAGGATACCCCTTCCGACCCCAAGTATCTTGTAACAGTTTGGGGTATGGGATATAAGTGGAATAGCGAAGCGTAAACGCTTCGCTTGTAGGGGCAGGCGTCCTCGACTGCCCGTAAATTTCGCGTATGTAGGGAACGCGCCTGCGTGCCGTTCCGTTGGCCTACCCTTTAGACAAGGGAGGCGTAGTATGATTAAATCTAAATAAAATCCCTCCGTCAAAACCCTTGGTTTTGCCACCTCCCTTTAGGCAAGGGAGGCGTAATAGGAAAATTGATATAATAGTAAAGAGGTGGTAAAAAAGTGAATTTTGAAATCCGTTTTAAAAGTATAGCGGTCCGTTGGTTTACCAACGTGTTCGCCATTGTTGCGGCAACGGTTATCGTGGCAATAATTGCCTTCTCTTTCTTCTTTGCCACCGTATATATCGAGAGAATAGAAACCTTGGCCGAAGATTATACCTATGAATTTGAAACCCTGTCTTCAACTAATTCGGAATCCTTTGAAGATGCGGCAGTCAACCTTTCGGATTCTTTTCAGTATAAATCAAAGATTGAAGTGCAGGTCATTGATACCAAGGGCAAGGTCCTTGTGTCCACAACGGGTTTTGAGCCCCTTGAAGAGCGTATGCCCGATTACGAAAAGGTTATGACCGGCGGGCTTGACTCCGCGGTATATAGAGGTAAAAATTCCGCAGGAGAAAGCATCTTTTCCAAAACCACCGTTATTAAAAACGGCGAGGGCGAGGTTTTAGGCGCTTACAGATGGATTACCTCTATGACCGCTACCAATAAGTATATTACCTATATTGTGCTTATTTTGTCGGCAATAGGGCTTGGAGTTATATCCTTCTGCGCCGTTTCGGGACTTTATTTTATAAAATCCATTGTTAACCCCATAAGAAATGTTAGTAATACCGCCCGAAAAATTGCGATGGGCGATTTTGAAACCAAAATAGAAATCGAGCGCAACGATGAAATCGGCGAACTTTGCGATACCATCAATTATATGGCTACGGAACTCCGACAAGCCGAAACCATCAAAAACGATTTCATATCCTCCGTTTCTCACGAACTGCGCACCCCCCTCACCGCCATAAGAGGTTGGGGCGAAACGGCAAAAATGTCGATAGGTGCGGATGAAGAACTTGTAGCAAAAGGTATTGATGTTGTTTTAAGCGAGGCCGACCGTCTTTCAGGGCTCGTTGAAGAACTTCTTGATTTTTCCCGAATGCAGTCGGGACGGCTTACGGTTAATACGATGCCCGTCGATGCCTCTTATCTTTTGGAATCCGCCGCAGATATGTATACCGAACTTGCCCGTCAGCAAGGCATAGAACTTTCTTATAATAAGCCATCAGAATCATCTGTTGTTATGGGTGATGGCGACCGACTGAAGCAGGTATTTATCAATGTTATCGATAATGCGGTTAAATATACCGATAAGGGCGGCCTTGTTCTCGTTACCGAAACTCGCGAAGAAGGTTGCGTGCGAATAGTTGTTAAGGATACGGGCGTAGGAATTCCTGCCGCGGATATCGATAGGGTTAAGGAAAAATTCTTCAAATCCAATAAAACGGTCAGAGGAAGCGGTATAGGTCTTGCCGTTGCCGATGAAATAATTAAACAGCATCAGGGACTTTTGTTCCTTGAAAGCACCGAGGGCGTGGGCACTACCGTTACCATCGTTTTGCCCCTTTATGATGAGCCCGAGGAAATAAAGGAGCCCGAAGGCGAAGAGGAGGTTATTCCCGCCGCTTTGACGGGCGCCCCCGAAGTTACCGATGAAACCAAAACAAAGGAAGTAGAAAATGGCTAAATATACTGCTATCGGCGGTCAGGCGCTTATTGAAGGCATTATGATGAAAAGCCCTGAAAAGACAGCGCTTGCCGTAAGAAAGCCCGATGGGGAAATTGATATATCCTATCTCACCGAAAAATCTTTGCGGAATAAATATAAAATATTTCGAATCCCCGTTTTGAGAGGAATTGTGGCCTATATCGAATCAATGATGCAGGGCTATAAAGCAATGATGCTCTCGGCGGAAAAATCGGGTTTTACCGATTTGGAAGAAGAGAATAAAAAAGAAGAAACTAAAAAGGATGAAAAGAAAACCAGCACACTGGTTAATATCGTTATGGTAATAGGTTCTGTTTTAGGCGTTGCTTTATCGGTGGTGCTCTTTATGTTGGTTCCCCGCCTTATAGTAGGGGGAGCGGAGAAACTTTTCAGTATCGAATTTAGTCCCGTTGTCCGCTCGGGAATAGAGCAATTTATTAAAATGGCGGTATTTGTTTTTTATGTTTGGTGCGTAACCTTTATGAAGGATATAAAAAGAGTGTTTATGTATCACGGCGCCGAGCATAAAACCATTTTCTGCTACGAAAAAGGTTTACCGCTTACGGTGGAAAATGTAAGAAAACAAAAGAGATTCCACCCAAGGTGCGGAACTTCTTTCCTCATTTTGATGATACTTATAAGTATTGTTTTTTCTACCGCCATACAGATGATTTTCGGCGGCATTTATGAAAAAACTTGGCTTTGGGTTATAATTAAAATACTTATGTTACCCCTTATCTGCGGAGCGGGATTTGAGGTTCTTCGTTTCTGCGGAAAATACGATAATATAGTTACGAGAATTATTTCGGCTCCGGGTATGTGGCTCCAGCGCCTCACAACCAAAGAGCCCGAAGATGATATGATAGAAATCGCCATCGCGTCGATTAAGGCCTGCGAGCCCGAAGAGCCCGATGTAGATAGAAGCGTAGACAAAGAACAAAACGAGGCAGAGTAATGGCAACGATTTTCGAGAGTTACAATAACTGCAAAAGGGAACTTATGAAGGCAGGAATTGAAGATTATGTCTTCGAGTCCAAGCAGATTATAAAACATATAACGGGTTATTCAAATGCCCAGATACTGCAAAAATATACTCAACCTCTTACGGAATACCAAGAAAATAATCTAACGGCGATTATCAAGCAACGCCTTGTGCGGTATCCGCTTCAGTATATAATCGGTAAATGGAACTTCTTCGGTCGAGAGTTTTCTGTAGGACCGGGGGTGCTTATTCCGAGAAGCGATACCGAAACTCTGATGGATGTCTGCCTTGAGTTTTTAAAGACGAAGGAAAACCCATCTGTTATAGATTTGTGCGCGGGTAGTGGATGCATAGGAATCACCTTAAAAGGCGAGTGCCAAAACGCTACGGTTACTATGGTTGAAAAGTACGATGAGGCGCTTTTCTATACCGAGCGCAATGTTAAAAGTAATGGGGTAGAGGTTAAGATAGTCAAAGGCGATGTTTTAGAAGGGGCCGAAAGCGAGGGCAAATATGACCTCGTTGTCAGCAATCCCCCCTATATTACCGACCTTGATATGAAATCCCTTCAACCCGAGGTGAATTTCGAGCCCGAAACTGCCTTACGGGGCGGGGAAGACGGACTTATGTTTTATAAAAGCATCACCGAAAAGTATAAAGCTTCGCTTAAAGATGGCGGTATGCTTGCCTTTGAGGTGGGCGTGAACCAAGCGGAAAGCGTTAAGCAGATACTTATTGAAAACGGGTTTAAAAATGTTTCTACCCGTAAGGACTTAAATGATATAGAAAGAGTAGTTTTTGGGACAGTGTAAATGGTATAATTTGGCTATAAGATAAGGAAGAATAATTATTATTCGGAGGTAAAGAAAATGGCAAAAGCACCTAAAATTACAAAAACCGTAAATATGAGCGAGGACAAGGAAAAAGCACTGGCCACTGCGGTTGAACAGATTGAAAGACAGTACGGTAAAGGTACCGTTATGCGTCTTGGCGAAAATGTTTCTATGAGCGTTGAGCATATCAGAACGGGCTCTATTGCTCTTGATATGGCTCTCGGTATCGGCGGAATCCCTAAAGGCAGAGTGGTTGAAATCTACGGACCCGAATCTTCGGGTAAAACCACCGTTGCCCTTCACTGCGTTGCAGTGGTACAAAAGGCAGGCGGCACCGCAGCGTTTATAGACGTTGAACACGCCCTTGACCCCGTCTATGCCGCGAATCTCGGCGTTGATATTGACAGTTTGCTGGTTTCTCAACCCGATTCGGGTGAACAGGCCCTTGAAATTACCGAAGCCCTTGTTCGTTCGGGCGCTATTGATATAGTTGTTATCGACTCGGTTGCAGCCCTCGTTACGAGAGCGGAAATAGAAGGTGAAATGGGTGAATCCCATGTAGGCCAACTTGCCCGACTTATGTCACAGGCGCTTCGCAAACTCACAGGCGCGCTTTCAAAGTCAAACTGTGCCGCAATATTCATTAACCAACTTCGTGAAAAAATCGGCGTTCTTTACGGTAACCCCGAAACTACTACGGGCGGTAGAGCGCTTAAATTCTATTCCAGTGTTCGTATTGATGTAAGAAAGGTTGAAGCCATTAAAAACGGCAGCGAAATGATTGGCTCAAGAACGAGAGCCAGAGTTGTTAAGAATAAGGTGGCTCCCCCATTCAAAGAGGCCGAGTTTGATATTATGTACGGCAAGGGAATCTCCCGCGAGGGCGAACTCGTTGATATGGGACTTAATTTTGAAATTATTAAGCGTTCTGGCGCTTGGTTCTACTACGGTGAGGACCGTCTGGCTCAAGGCAGAGATAATGTTAAGCAACTCTTTATCGATAATAAGGAATTGGCCCTTGAGATTGAAGAAAAGATTCTCGCCAAGTATAGAGAGGCAATTGAGGGCAAATCGGCAGAAGAAACCCCCGATAACGAGCCCACAGTAATGCCCGTGGATTCAGCGGATATCGAACCCGCAAGACCAAGAAAAAGAGTAGATATAGATATTGCGGTTGATGAATAATGACCGTAGTTGAGATTGCAAGACAGAAAGGGCATCTTTATAAAGTTGTCCTTTCTGATGAAACTTCTTTTCTCGTGGATAAGGATGTTTGCGAAAATATCCCTCTTAATAAGGGCAAGGAACTTACCCGCGAAGAAATAAGCGAAATTTTAAAACTTTCCGATTATGAAAGGGCAAAATCCCGCGCCCTTTGGTTTCTTGATAGAGGCGACCGCACCGAAAAGGGACTTTACGAGAAACTAATCGGGGGGGGGATTTCGGCCGAGGCCTGCTGTAAAGCCGTGGCGAGATTTAAGGAATTAGGTCTCATTGATGATCGCCGCTTTGCTCGTAATTTTGCCGAAAGATGCCTTGAGGGCAATATATCAAAAAGGCAAACCTATGCAAAACTTATGCAAAAGGGCGTGCCGAAAGATATTATTAAAGAGGTTTTAAGTGAATCGGAAATTGATGAAACCGCGCAGGTTTTAGAGGTCATAAAAAGAAAATATGCAAATAAATTGGATACAAGGGAAAACACCGCCAAGGTGGTTGCCGCCCTTATGCGAAAGGGTTTTATGTATCCCGCCGTTAAAGAGGCACTTAAGACTCACGGCGAAGAACTTGAATATATTGACGGGGAAGAGTAATGTATAAAGTCAGTATGGTAAGTCTCGGATGCCCTAAAAATCAGGTAGATGCCGAGATGATGCTAAGCATTCTTAAAAATGCGGGCTATGAAATCGGCATAGAGGAAGCCGAGGCAGATGCTATAATCATAAATACCTGCGGTTTTATCGAATCGGCCAAGGCCGAGGCCATCGAGAATATTCTTGAATGCGCGAGATATAAAACCGAAGGCAAATGTAAAGCCATAATCGTTACGGGATGTCTTGCGGAAAGATATAAGGATGATGTTACCGAGGAAATTCCCGAAGTGGATGTGTGCGTTGGTATTGGCTCAAACGGTAAAATAGCCGAAATCGTTAAAAACGCCATAGAAGGAAAACAGGAAAACTCCTTTGGCAGTAAATATGATTTGGATTTAAACGGCGATAGAATTTTAGGCGGTATGCCATTTACCGCATATCTAAAAATTGCCGATGGCTGCGATAATTGTTGTACCTATTGCGCCATTCCGAAAATTCGCGGCAGAATGAGAAGCCGTAGAATTGAAGATTGCGTAAACGAGGCAAAGGGTTTAGCGGCAAGAGGGGTTAAGGAACTAATAGTTGTAGCCCAGGATACTACTGCCTTTGGTGAGGATATCTATGGGGAAGCCAAACTTCCCGAACTTCTCACCGAACTTTGCAAAATAGAGGGTATCCATTGGATAAGAACTTTATATACATATCCCGAGCGCATAACCGACGAACTTTTAGAGGTAATCGCGCGGGAAAAGAAACTTATAAAATACCTTGACATCCCCCTTCAGCATATAAACGGAGAAATCCTTAAAAAGATGAATAGAAGGGGCGACCGAGAGAGCATAGATGCTCTTATTAAGAGAATAAGGGAAAAGGTGAAGGGCATCACCCTTCGCACCACGCTTATTACGGGCTTCCCCACCGAAACCGACCAAGAGTTCTGCGAAATGGCAGAGTTTGTAAAGGAAGCGCGATTTGACCGCCTTGGTTGTTTTACATATTCGGCAGAGGAAGATACCGTTGCCGCCAATATGGAAGGTCAGATTGAAGAACAGGTTAAGGTTGACCGTATGGAGCATATTATGGAACTGCAGATGGATATATCCGCTTCCCTTAACGAGAGAAAAATAGGAAAAATCGCCGAAGTTCTCATCGAGGGCTACGACGATTATATAAAATGTTACTTTGGCAGAACCGAAAGCGATGCCCCCGAAATTGACGGAAAAATTTTCTTCTTATCGGGCAGGCCATTAAAAATCGGTGATTTTGTAAAAGTAAGAATTAACGATACACTTGAATATGATTTATTAGGAGAGTTGATTTAAATGAATACCCCCAACAAACTAACAGTAGCAAGAATTATCGCAACCCCCATTTTTATGGCAACAATGCTTATCGAATTTCCTTACCACTATACTGTATCCTTGGTGCTCTTTATTTTAGCGTCACTCACTGATATGTTAGACGGTAAAATCGCAAGAAAACACAACCTTGTTACCAACTTTGGTAAGTTTTTAGACCCCCTTGCAGATAAAATGCTCACCACCTCCGCTTACCTTGGATTTATGTTTTTATATTCGGGCAACTTGGGAAAACAGATGACTGTTATAGTATTTATAGTTCTTTTCCGTGAATTTATGGTATCTTCTTTGCGCCTTGTAACTGCAAACGCAGGTTTAGTAGTAGCCGCAAATATTTGGGGTAAGCTTAAAACCGTATCCCAAATGGCAGGCATAATAGTGGCGTTGTTATTCTGCGCTGTTATAATGGATTTTGGTCTGATAGAGAGCGCAAATATTATTTATATCGCAGATATCATAGTAATTGCGTTATTCTGGGTTTCTGCTGTTCTTTGTGTTATTTCTGGACTTATATATCTTAACGAGTGTAAAAGCTATATTAACTCTTCAAAATAATTATATTTTAAAATTGGGATAGTGATTTACTTTGTTTAAGCGATTAATTGAAGATGTTAAGGCGGTTATGGACAGAGACCCTGCTGCTACAAGTTTTTTAGAAGTTTGGCTTTTGTATCCCGGCGTTAAAGCCATTAGGAGACATCGCCGTGCCCACTTCTTTTATAAACACAATATGCATTTTATCGCCCGTATGATTTCTCAAAAAACTTTACGGAAAACGGGCATTGAGATACACCCGGGCGCTAAACTCGGCCGCCGCCTCGTTATCGACCACGGTACAGGCATCGTTATCGGTGAAACCGCCGAGATAGGCGATGATGTGCTTATCTATCAAGGCGTAACCTTGGGCGGTACAGGTAAAGATATAGGCAAGCGCCACCCCACCATCGGCAATAATGTTATGATTAGTGCGGGAGCAAAGGTGCTGGGCCCCTTTAAGATAGGGGATAATTCAAGAATCGCCGCGGGAGCCGTGGTGCTCCACGAGGTGCCGCCTAATTCTACGGTTGTCGGCGTGCCGGCAAGAGTAGTAAAACAAAATGGCAAAAAAATTGATAGGTCACCTCTTGACCAGATTCATATTCCCGATCCCGTTAAAGCAGAAATCGACCGCTTAAATAAAGAGGTCCGCGAACTTTCAAATTTAGTAAAATCTCTCGGAGAATAAGAGGCAAACGCAAATGAAAATTTTCAATACACTTACAAGACAGAAGGATGAATTCATCCCCATAAACGAGGGCGAGGTAAAGATTTATGCCTGCGGTCCTACCGTTTATAACTATATCCATATCGGCAACGCAAGACCCCTTTGCGTTTTCGATGTTTTGCGCCGCTATCTTGAGTGGCGGGGTTATAAGGTAACATTCGTTCAGAACTTCACCGATATTGATGATAAACTCATCCGCAAGGCAAACGAGGAAGGCATTACCGTAAAAGAGGTTGCCGAGCGTTATATTAAGGAGTTCTGGGTGGATGCTAAGGGACTTAATGTCCGCGAAGCCACTGTTCATCCCAAAGCCACTGAAAATATCGATGAAATCATCCGCATTATTTCCGAACTTGAGGAGAAGGGATATGCCTATAAGGCGGGTGGAGATGTATATTTCCGCGCTAAAAACTTTGAAACCTATGGCAAACTTTCCCATCAACCCCTTGAGGATTTAGAGGCGGGCGCCCGTATCGAAACGGGCGATATCAAAGAAGACCCTATGGATTTCTGTCTTTGGAAGGGAGCTAAAGAAGGCGAACCCTATTGGGAATCACCTTGGGGTAACGGCAGACCGGGTTGGCATATCGAGTGCTCCGCTATGGCGGGAAGATATCTTGGCAAAACCATAGATATTCACTGTGGCGGACTTGACCTTATTTTCCCTCATCACGAAAACGAAATTGCCCAGAGTGAATGCGCTAACGGATGTGATTTTGCTCACTACTGGATGCATAACGGCTTTATAAATGTGGATAATCATAAGATGTCTAAATCTCTTAATAATTTCTTTACCGTAAGGGATGTGGCAAATGCTTATGGCTATGAGCCCATCCGTTACCTTATGATTTCTTCTCAGTATAGAGGCCCTATAAACTATTCTGTAGATATTTTAGAGCAGGGTAAAAATGCCTTAGAGCGCCTTTATACCTGCCGCGATAATATTGATTTCGCCCTTAAAAATGCAAAGGAGGGCGGAAGTGTTCCCGAATTCATTGAAAGCCGCAAAAACGAATTTATTTGCGCTATGGATGATGACCTTAATACCGCCGATGCCTTGGCGGCTGTCTTCGGTCTTGTAAGGGATATAAATACCGCCATAGCCGAAGGCGCAGGCAAGGACGCTCTTAACGCCTTTGCCCAAATCTTTGATGAACTTACGGGAGTTTTAGGTCTTGTTTATAACCGCAAGACCGATGATCTTGACAGTGAAATCGAAACTCTTATTGAAAAGCGTACGGAAGCGCGTAAAATGAAGGACTTTAAAACTGCAGATGAAATCCGCGATAAACTTAAAGAAATGGGCATAATTCTTGAAGATACACCTCAGGGAGTAAAATGGACGAGAGCGTAAAGCTATCTCCCATAGGGGATGGATTAGAGATTTTCGTCTCCCGTCATCATACCTTCGGCACCGACGCGGTGTTGCTTTCCCATTTTGCAAAAGCCACCAAAAAGGATAAACTTGTAGACCTTGGAACAGGGTGCGGCATAATTCCTTTTTTGATGCTGCGGGACGGCGGTTTGCAAAGAGCAATAGGCGTGGATATTTCGGGAGAAGCCATAGAGTTGGCCCTTAAAACAAAGGAAAAATACGGGCTTGATAAATTCACCGCTGTTCTTAGTGACCTAAAGGAACTAAAGGGCAGGGTGGATTTCGGCTGTCATACCCTTATTACCTGTAACCCACCTTATAAAGCATCGGGGGCAGGAATTAAAAACCCCGATAGCGTGCTTTCTGTAGCCCGTCACGAAATTGCCTGCAATCTCGAGGATATTGTTGCAGTTTCGGCAAAACTTTTGCAAACTTCGGGCCGACTTTGTATGTGTCACCGCCCCGAACGGTTGGCAGAACTTATGGCGCTTATGAGGGAATATAAAATTGAGCCCAAACGTCTTCGCCTTGTCTGTCAAAGAAAAGGGGAGGAGCCATGGCTTGTGCTGGTGGAAGGGACAAGGTGTGGCAAAACGGGACTTCGTATTGAGCCCGATCTATATATAGAAGAAAACGGGGAACTTTCCCCCGAAATGATAGAGATTTACGGTCCGTATAAGGAGGCGTATCTTTAATAATGAGTGGTAAATTGTATGTTGTGGGTACGCCCATAGGTAATTTAGAGGATTTTTCGCCCCGAGGTATCAGAATCCTTTCCGAAGCGGATTTTATTGCCGCCGAGGATACAAGGGTAACCCTTAAACTTTTAAATCATTTTAATATCAAAAAGGAACTTGTTTCCTATTTTGAGCATAATAAAAACGAGAAGGGCGAGGAGATACTTGCCCGTATCAGCAAGGGCGAAGTTTGCGCATTGGTCACCGATGCGGGTATGCCCGCTGTTTCCGACCCCGGCGAAGATCTGGTGAGAGAAGCCCACGAATCAGGAATAGCGGTTGAATCGGTGCCCGGTCCTACCGCTTTTGCTACGGCGCTTGCAATATCGGGTATGCCTTCAAAAAGATTTTGTTTCGAGGGATTTTTATCGGTTAATAAGGGCGAGCGCAAAGAACATCTCGATTCCCTTAAAAACGAAACCAGAACCATTATTTTCTACGAAGCGCCTCATAAACTTATATCAACCCTTTCCGACCTTTTGAGCGCTTTCGGTAATCGCAAAATTGCGGTTGTAAAAGAGATAACCAAAATTCACGAGAATGTTTTAAGAACGGATTTATGGTCGGCTCTTAAGTTTTTCAACAGCAATTCCCCTAAGGGTGAATATGTGCTTATAATCAAAGGGGCGAAAGCCGCCGAAACAAAAGTATATACCATCGATGAAGCATTAAATATTGCCAAAGGCCTTATGAATAAGGGACTTTCCGCCTCGGAAGCCGCCAAAGAAGCCGCCGGTGTAACGGGAATAAAAAAGGGCGATATTTATAAGGCGATGGTGGAGAGTTTAAGATGAAACTTTCCGAAACAAATGTAATCAAGAGTCAAAATCTTCATTTTATGAGATTTATTGCCTCTGTTATGGTTATTTATTCTCATTCTTATGTTCTTTCGGGAACGGCGCCCAATACGGATTTTTTGTATAGATACTCTAAAGGCGCCACATCTATAGGCGGAATCTGCGTTGCTCTTTTTTTCCTTTGCAGCGGATATTTGATTTCCAAAAGCGTTGTAAAGGCAGATAAATTTATTCCGTATATAAAAGCGCGGCTTATTAGATTGCTGCCGCCCTTGGCTTTTTTGGTTGTTGTTACGGTGATTTTGGGCGCTTTTATCACAAATCTCACCTTTAGGCAGTATTTTTCATCTTTCGCAACGTATAAATACCTGCTTAACGGATTGTTGTTGCCCGTTCATAATCTGCCGGGAGTATTTGAGCAAAATATATCGAGTTCCGATGTAAACGGCTCTCTTTGGACCTTGCCCGTAGAGTTTGCCTGCTATATCGCGTGTTTCATATTTTATAAATTAAAATTACTTCATAAAAAAAGATTTTTATATACCCTGCCCATAGTTTTAGCGGCTATAATTTTGGAATCTCGTTTGCCGCAGATTTTAAATTTTATGGTCAAGCCCTGCGTTTGTTTTTACGCGGGAATGTTATATTATGTTTACCGTGAACACATTGTATTAAGCATTAAAGTTTTACCCGTTGCAGTTATAATGTTAATTGGCGGACTTTCTGTGCCGTGGTTAATAACCCCTTTATATGCTATCGTATGGTCGTATATACTTTTTACCGTTTGGTTTTCAATAAAACAATGCCCGTCATTTTTAGGAAAGACGGGGGATTATTCCTACGGTATTTATCTATGGGGATTTTTAGTTCAACAATTGTTAGTTTTCGCGTGGGGAGGCGTAATGCCGAGATTTGTAAACTTCGTTCTTGCTGTGGCAATATCTACGGTATTGGCTATTTTCACGTTTCTCATAACAGAAAGGCCGTTTATTCGCAAAAAGGCGCATTAAAGGAGACAGAATATGAAGGATAATGAAAAGTATTTCAACTTTGAATTTGAGGATGATTTCGAAGATATTTCTTCCAAAAGCGAAAAGGAGGAAATGAAATTCGAAGATATCGTTTCCGATACTTCACTTGAAAACGGAGAATTCATAACTTTAGATGATATGACATCGGGGGATTTTATGAAGAAAAAAAGAGGACTTGCCAAGTTTTTCAAAAAGATTAAAAAATGGTGGAAAAAACTCAAAAAGGGGCAGAAAGCAGCCGTTATTTCGGTAACTGCAGCGGTTTTGGTAGTGGCTTTAATATTCACAGTACCCCATTTGATATATAATTACAGATATCTAACGGGTAACTATGAAGACCTTGGTATTACCGATATTATCGATGAAGAAGTTGTAAACGTGGCGCTTTTCGGTATAGATGCGCGAAACACCAAATCCTTCAAGGGCCTTTCGGATAGTATTATGATTTTAAGTATCAATACCGAAACCAAAAAGGTTAAGATAATTTCTGTAATGCGTGATAGTTTGGTGCCCATAAACTATAAGGGAAAGACCACCTACGGCAAGATTACTACCGCATATTCAAAGGGAGGTCCCGAACTTGCCATAAAAACCCTTAACCAAAATTTCAACCTTGATATCAAAGAATATGCCACCGTTAATTTCTACGGTATGGCGGATATTATTGATGCGGTAGGCGGTATTGACGTGACCTTGACCGAGAGAGAGGTAACCGCCCGAGGAAATGTTCATGGCATCAACGATATGATACAAGAACTTTGCTTGTATCTCGGCTATAATCCCGAAAAATATTATGTTAAAAAGTGGGGAAATCAGCATCTCAACGGCGTTCAAGCAGTGGCATATGCCCGTATCCGCCACGTTGCAAATACATGGGGCACCACCAATGACTATGGCAGAACAGACCGCCAGCGTTATGTTATGGAGCAACTTTTCAATAAAGCAACGCAGATGAAAAAATCCCAATATACAAAGATGATTAAGGCGCTTATTCCTTGCACCGAAACATCTCTTTCTATGTCCGAAATATTTAGTTTAGCCGTTGATGTTCTTCTGAAAGAGCCAGTATTTGAGCAGACAAGGGTTCCTCAGCCCGAATTTGCAATGCCTTCTCCATCGGGAAATTTCGGCTCGGTGGTTTACTATGACCTCGACTATGCGGGTGAGGTTATTCACGGCGTAATATATGATGATATGACCATCGAAGAGTATGTTGCGGCGAATAAAATCGAGAAAAATGATTGGTATAGAAAGGTTGCGGGTAATTATACCGTTGCGGGCTCATCGGGTACTGTCAGTACGGCTCCCAATACGGATAATACCGTTTCTGAAGATACACCTATTAATATAACTCCCGATGATGAAACTTCATCAACAGATAGTACCGTAAGCGAGGATGTTTCATCGAAAACCGATAGCGATAAAGATACCTCTTCGGAAGATGGGGAAACCACTTCCGATAATACCGATAGCGGTGACGGTGAAAATTCGGATAACACCGTAAATGAGGAGCAGTCGGGCGGAGAAAACAATGAGTAATTGTTGCGAAAACTGTTCAAATTATTTATATGATGATGAGAGCGAGTGCTATATCTGCAATATGCCTCTCGATGAGGATGAAATGGCGAGATTTATTTCCTCCTCGGTGGGAAAAGGTGGATATACCTGCCCATATTTCGATTTTTATGATGAGTATAAAATCGTGAGAAAACAAAACTGAAAGGCGGATAATAAGGTTGCTGTATTTTTATATTGTCGGCTCTGCGGTAATAACCCTTTTTTCAGGGGTAACCACCGCCCCCGGCTCCCTTTACAAAACGCCCCTTACTTTAATTGGCTGTTTTATAGGTTTTTTAGCGCTTCACGCCATAGTGTTTTTCGCTTCAACCTATATTTGCAAAAATGGCTCCAAGTTTTATAGATGGGTTATAAATGTAACTCTGCCCTTGATTATAAAACTTTTAAGGGTGGAAGTTCATATAAGCGGCGCGGAAAAGGTGCCGAAAGGCGAACGCTTTTTGATTGTTTGCAATCATATCCATAATATCGACCCCGCTATTATTATGTATGCCCTTCCCGATGCCGAGCTTTGCTTTATAGGTAAAAAAGAGATTGAAGAACTTATGCCCTTTGTCTTTAAGGTATTTACTAATCTCGGCGGAATTCCCATTGATAGAGAAAATAACCGCGAAGGCGCAAAGGCCATAATTAAGGCCTGTAATCTGATTAAAAACGATAAGGCCTCGGTGGGCATTTTCCCCGAAGGTTATACGAGTTTGGATGGGAATTTGCAGTCCATCCGTAACGGCGCCTTGAAAATTGCCACCAAAACGGGAAGCAAAATCGTTGTTTGCACCCTTAAGGGTACAAAAGAAGCCATAGATAGAATATTTATCCATAGAAACCACATATACTTTGATATATTAGAGGTAATTGATACTGTGGATAATACCCATACAAACGAACTTGGTGAGCGCGTTCATTCCCTTATGGCTGAAAACATAGATAAGCGCAGAAAAGAGGCAAATAATGTTTAAAGAAATTTCGGTAAAAGATATAAAAGATAATCTTGTCGGCGCTATAGCGGATGAATGGATGCTCATTTCCGCGGGAAATATGGAAAGTCATAATATGATGACTGCTTCCTGGGGCTTTATGGGCGAAATCTGGGGCGCGGATTCGGTGGTTATTGCCGTTCGTCCTCAAAGATATACAATGGAATTTCTCAATGAAAACGATACCTTTGCTTTGAGTTTTTATGGCGATAATAAGCAAATTCATAAGGTTTGCGGCAGTGAATCAGGCAGAGATGTTAATAAAACCGAAAAAACGGGGCTCACCCCCGTTTTCGATGAAGGCACCGTCTATTTTAAGGAGGCAGAAAAGGTAATAATCTGCAAAAAGCAGTATGTTTCCCGCCTCGACCCCGAAAAGTTTATAGATAAAGAGCCGCTCAAATGGTACCCCACAGAAGATTATCATTATATGATTATCGGTAAAATTATTAAGGTTTTAGAAAAATAAAAATAAAAAATCCCGACTTTCAAAGTCGGGATTTTAATTTATTTTATAATACCCTTTTACCCTTAACGAATACGGCCTTTGGATTTAAATCCTTATCGGCTACGAACATACTCGCGTGTTTGCCTATATCAATGCTTCCTAAAATATTATCAACCTTAAGGGTTTTGGCGGGATTTAAGGATGCCATCTTAACGGCGTCTTCGAGAGGAATATCGATTTTAAGAGCGTTTTTAACACTTGTCAGCACCGTAGTGGCGCTGCCGTTAATTGTTCCGTCTTCGCAATAGGCAAGCACACCCTTAACATAACTCTTAACTTCGTCGATAATATATTCGCCTTCGGGAAGACCTGCAATAAGGGATGAGTCACTAACAAAATTAACATGGTCGGCACCCTTTGTCTTATAAATAAGTTTTACAATGGCGGGGGCTACGTGACCAAAGTCACCCATAACTTCGCAGTTTACGCGGTTATCGGTAAGAACCGCGCCTAAAATTCCGGGGTTACGGTGGTTAAGCGGTATCATAGCGTTAAAGGTATGCGTTGAAGCGGTAGCGCCCGCATTAATGGCGGCGGTGGCAGTTTCATAATCAGCACCGCTATGACCTATGGAAACGGCAACACCGCGGGAAACTGCATATTTAATAGTTTCAAAATCCTTATCAATTTCGGGGGCAATTGTCAGTAGTTTAACGGCGCCTTCGCCTCTATCTATATGTTGCTTGAGTTTTTCGGGTGTGGGGATTTGCAGATTTTCGGGAATATGTGCACCCTTATATTCGTGACTTAAATATGGGCCTTCAAGGTGTATTCCTAAAATTTCAGAGCCGTTGTGTTCTTTTCGTGCCGCATCTTTTACCGCATCAATGGCGCGAAGCATCAATTCATCAGAATAGGATGAAAGGGTAGGGGTAATAGCGGTAACGCCTTGACTTGCTTCATATTCGGCAAGGCGAATAATCTCATCGACATCGCCGTTGTAAACCGTGCAGTTATTAGCCCCGTGAAAATGCTCATCGATAAGACCGGGAAGAAGATAATTACCCTCAAGATCGAAGATTTCATCGCCCGAGAGATTCTCGCCGATTTCCTTTATAATGCCATCTTCTGTTTTAACATCAATTTTACGAAAAACAAAATCCCCGCAAAGAACATTACCATTTTTAAGAATCATTGTATCGCCTCCGATAATTACTATAAACATTATAACACCAATGGCGTGCAGAATCAATAATTAAATGATAAAAGAGCACTGCAAAAGCGATGCTCTTTGTCAGTTGGGAACAATTTAGATTATATTAACTCACACAATTGAATTGGTGTCTCATATTCATAATAATACCACTGTCAGCGTCAAAATGAATATATAAATTCATATATTTTATGGTATCATTAAAGTTATATGGGAAAGATACCATAGTGTACATTTGCCTATAATTTTCGTTACTCTGCGTTTCTCTTTCTGATGATATTTTAACGTTTTCAATCGATGCTAATTTGTTTTTAGCTTCAATATAATTATCTCCGACGCATATACCTTTTGGATATTTAAATAAAAACTGACGTGCATCTATTCCAGAAGGGAGATAAAAACTATGAAACTCTAATTTAATGGGTGTTATCTTATATAAAAAAGTTTGAGCTAAATTAACCATTGTTCCAAAGTAATTTTTACAAGTAACTTCATAAACCCAATCACCCAAAGGCAAATCACCAAATACATACCGTATTTTCCTGATAAAACCTGCCGAAATCTGATTGAAAGCGAGGTAATCTACCGTGTCCCGCAGTAATAGTTGTATGGTTTGTACATACCTAATCGAACTTGTGGCGGGAATAATGACCGGCTACATATTTATCTATCTTGACGATGCCATTGTAATGAGATTTGCACTTTCGATTTTATATATCCCAGCCGTTCTTGTGCTTGTGGACGCCAAATCAAAAATGGTGCGGTTTTTGGTCTATGTAATGCTGACCGCTGTCTGCTTTTGGGGCGTACTTTACGCTATCTATTTCCGCAGACCTTTTGGCTTTTCGCTGATTTTCTGCGCCATTGTCGGCTTTGTCTACTATGTAATATTTACCGAGTCCGCCCAAAAAGATAAACTGTCAAAAATACTTATCGTTAATTTCTGCTTTTTCCCGCTCGTGTTCTTAATCGCACTCTCTTGCAACCTGATGTTCAATCCTAGACACGCACCCCTCCTCAACGGCGGCGCAGTGATGTGGTGATAAAGAACCTCTCTGCTGAATTTCGGCAGAGAGGTTCTTACTACAGGTAACTCTAAACCTGATGAAACTCATCGGGTTTACTGTATAATTAAATTTTGAATATTTTACCTGAAAGTTTCCATGTAGGCTCATCGGTTGTTTTTAATATGATTTTGACTTTTTTGCATAGGTCATCTGCAGGATTCCATTTTATGTTTTCCCGATATTTATAAAGATACTGACGACTACCAAGTAAATTCATGTTTTTGTTATGCAACCAATTATCGTCACAATCAACTTTTTCGATTAAATATGAAAAATCATGCTCCATTTTTTCTGCACCGTGGAAAGCACAGATTAAACCATCTAAAAAAGGTTTCATTGAAGTGGCTATATTGATATCAGTATTTTTAGGGACAAAAACGGTCAAATCAAGCGAAAATGTGTCACCGTTGTTACAATCAATTGAATTAAAAACAGATATTTTTGAATCTATATTTCTAATTGCTTTCCAATAGTCTGTAGGTTTGGAACCTTTGAATTTGCAAAAATCACAAGCATCCCATTTAGCAATTAAACTGTTATCTTCGCAAGGATCTTCATGGGGCACCAAACTATATTCGTATATGCAACTATATTCACTGCCGTATTGTTCTAAAATGTTTTTTATTTCTGTTTCTTCAATGGAGGAAAAAGAAATGCCGAATTTCACCAAATCTTTAAAGACGGCAGTCCCAATATTATAAAACAAAACATTTTCAACATCGTAGAATACATTTACGGTATCTGTTGAACCATATCTACCAAAAAGAATCTCATTTTTCTTTGGATTTAAAGTTTTGATTTCCGTAATCAGATGTTCTCTAAAAGATAAAATGTTTTCTTTGCGTTGCCCTTTCAATAGATAAAGATCAAAAGGAATACGGAATTTTGATAAAGCTAGTACACGACTGCCATCATTGATTATTTTAAAATTATCGTTCAAATTTATCACCTTAAACATTATAGCACATATAATAACGAACCACAAGAAATATAATTAATGTGACAAACAAAACCACTGAAGCGTAAGAACTTCAGCGGTTTCTGCTTTTTTCTCTCTCGTGTTCTTAATCTCTCTTGCAACCTGATGTTCAACCCCAGACACGCCGGTCTCCTCAACGGCGGCGCTGTTATGTGGTGATATATCTATGTGAAAACTGTATATTAAAATAGAACTCCTTGAAGCAATGCAAAACGCATCATTTCAAGGAGTTGTTTTTTAGTTATTTAACAATTTCCCAACAAGAATCATCAGAACTAAATATTGAACGAACTTTACAATTTTTTAGATATTTCAGACTCTTTCCTAACTTTCCATAAACACGCCCAAACTTATCGAGACACGCTTTTGGCTCTTCCTCGATCAAAACATACCAATCACTATAAATATTGTGCGCTATCATTTTATCACCTGTTTTCTCATTCCATAATTGAAACAAAGTTTTACCAGGTAATGCGACTTCTTTATCAAACTTCTTTACGATCTCTTCGCCATTTTTATAGTAGGTTATTCCAACTATTCGCTCATCTTCTTTGTCTACACTGGTTATTGATAAAATATCTTCGTATGTTTGGACTCTTGATTTCCCAAAACAATAATCGCAATTAGATATTTCGTTATAAATGTGATAGTCACAATACCAACACTCGATATCCTGAACACTATCTGAAGTAAGCGGACAAGCAAAGTAAGAATGAAAAACACCGTTGCCTGAACTGGATATGGGTTCACAAATTTGTAGAAGTTTTTCATTTGCCTCGAGAATCTGTTTGTGATGTATCCAGTTCTTCTTGGTAATATCGGTTTGAAGAAGGTATGCCATTTCTTGACCAGTAACACCGTCTTTAGCCCAAGATAAATCAATTTCAACTATGTTGAAGCCTTTATTTTTTAATTTAGCAATCTCTTCATCGTTTTTGTTTTTATTTCTTCTTATTAGTAATGCGATTGAATCGTTTTCACAAATCAGAATTATAGATTTAGGAATTCGAGATTTACCTTCATAACAAAATTCGATTTTTGAAAACTTAATATCCCAGGACTCTTTAATAACAATTTCTTTCCCAGCGGTCAGCAATATAATATCTGGTAATTTTAAAGTTTTTTCTAACTCCAATTGAGACTTTAGTAATCCATACACCTCTCCGTTGGTTCTGTACATTGTTACCGTATCTTCAGAATCACTAGGTCTGGGGAAATTAAATGGGTTGCTTTTTGATAGGGATGCTTTTGTTTCTTCTATTGACGTTTCATCTTTTGTTACTGGTTCGTTTGTATCGTTATTCAAATTTTCAGTTATAGTCACATCTGATGTTTTTTCTGCCACTATCGTTTTTGGGAAGCCGCGCGTTCTATATATCCATTCTCCCAACGAACCTTCAGATGAAGGGTTGTCGCTATTAGCCCAACTCAACATCCTCTCCAAACTTGCTGTGGCTTCTTCCTTGGTTACTGCTCTCATCCATTCGAAATCTTTGTTAAAGTCGCTTTGACGCAGTTTCGATGGATCTTTCAAAAATTCTTCAATACTACCGCATATAAATTCAATTTTTTTAACAGTAATGGGATTTAGCAAGATATTCTCTAACTTGGTAATCCATCTTAAATTTTCAGGACGATTATTTCTACGATTTGTATCAATATGGTCTACAACATGTTGAGATGAAGGAGCTTCGCCATGAAAAGCTGTTGCAACAATTCTATGTACTCGCTCTCCGGCAATTTCAGCATATCCTGTTTTAATATTGTATTTGCCAAAAGTCCAATTATTATCTGTAGGACGTGGTTTTTTGTCGGGTTTTGGGTGACGAAGCACAGAACCGTTATCACGTACGGTATATGTTTCTCCCTTATATTTGCATATCAATTCTTTCTCATATTCATTCAAAAGTTGCGAATCATTCACGTGTATTTATTCCTCCATTTTTATATTATAATTATACTATAAACGGTTGTGTGCACCAAAAAACGGACTTTGCAATGATTATTTTATCATATTTTATTAGTATATACAACCTATTCAATTTTTGATACGCAGAAAATTGTATATTTATGAAGTGAGTATAATAGTCATATTAAAATAAACCTCTCTGCTTAAAATTTGCAGAGAGGTTTTTACTATTTGTCAAAAGAAACAGGCGTTGTATCGTTTGTTGCAAAAGCGTTAGGACCGGGATCCGACATGGAAAAATACATTTTAGCAGCTTTTGTTGTGCCGAAATCTCGGTTAGAACCTGAATTTTGCACCTTGTTAAATGCGTCTCGGAACATCTGATTGTGCGCTTCCTCACGATTTAAAAGGAAATCGATGGTCTCACGCACCTTTTTGTCATCAATCTGGCGATAAAGGTATTCATAAACCACCTTTGCACGTTGCTCGGATGCGATATTGCTGAGTAGGTCTGCGCATAGGTCACCCGTAACCGTTACATAGTCGCCCGTCCAAGAGTAACCAGATGCGTTGATAAGTCCGGGGTTAAGACCTAAAAGAACGTGGGACTGAATCTCGCCTGACGGCACCTTTTCGGCATCAACATCGTGTCCGTTAAGCAGATTGATGGTCTGCGCAACCATCTCCATATGACCAAGTTCCTCGGCGGCAATGTCAAGAAATAAATCCTTAATTTCAGGGTCCTTAATTCTAAAACTTTGCGACATATACTGCATAGCCGCCTTTAACTCGCCGTTACCGCCGCCAAGCTGTTCTTGTAAAAGCGCCGCATACTGCGGATTAGGTTTCTCTACTGCTACAGGATGAAATAGCATCTTTTCGTGTTTAAACATAAACTTACCTCCGTTAATATTATATTAGATATTCTTTCCATTTTTTATGGTGATATGCAAAGGATAACTACCTTGCTGCTAATGATTTTATTGATTTGCCTTCGCGATG
Organism: Acutalibacteraceae bacterium; assembly: GCA_045588995.1. Taxonomy (GTDB): domain Bacteria; phylum Bacillota; class Clostridia; order Oscillospirales; family Acutalibacteraceae; genus UBA737. The sequence goes on along the minus strand of JAZNFF010000083.1, from coordinate 248 downwards.
CTTTCTAATAATCTTATCAATTGTTTTTGTGATGTATCAGGTATTCCTTTTTGTCATTGTTCGTTTTTAACGGACTTGTTCAGTTGTTAGCGTCCTTTTACTATTGAGTAGAAAAATTCATAATTGTGTGTTATGGTTGTGCTACAATAGGGACAAAAGGCAAGGGATTCCTTGCCTTTTGATCTTTTTATTGAATATTGCTTATCAAATTTTTTAATCTCTTTTCTTCTGCATCGGCTTCAATATCA
>JAZNFF010000082.1:0-1806 GCA_045588995.1 Acutalibacteraceae bacterium | reverse complement strand
TTAAATTTTAATTGATGGTATATTTAAATAATGCAGCCGTGCGATTTATATCATCTGTAAGGGGTATTTTAAAGGGATTATCACTCAAAGAAACGCTTCCCGCCATTACCAAAGAGCTGTTTGGCAACAGTACAGAATCGTAAGGCGTATCATTTATATCGCATCTGAAAATCTTGCGGCCCAGTTCTTCTCCGCTGCTGCTGAAGGAAGCGAGATATACGCAAAATACCCGTTCGCCTTTTTCGTTTTTTGAAATTTGTTCGCAAGGATATTTTACTTGGTATCCATCAAAGTAATCGGACATACCCACAGCAAAGGCAACCCCGTCTTTTATATGGATTCCGAAAACCGTATCAACTGCCATTCCTTTGTTTGAAAGCGGAACTTTATAAACGATATCACCGTTTTTATCTAATTTAACAAGCATACGGCGATAAGGCATAGACCGTTCAACGCCCATCTCCCAGAAGGAATCTGCGCCGTACCAATCGGTACCTACCGCAAGATACATATTGCCATCTTTATCTATGGTGGCTTCTTCTATCCAGTCATTTCCGCCACCGCCTAATGTTTTCGCCCAAGTAAGTTTTCTATCAGAAGAAAAATGCAGTAAAGCTATTTCGGTAGCTTTTGAATTGTCATATACTTCTGAAAGCGAAGAGTATTTGTTTGCAAACTCTTCGTTACAAGCAGTAAAAAGGTAAAATCCACCCTTGCTATCGGCTATTATTTCCGAATCCGAAGGTTCGACATTTTTCATAAAGTCGATAGTTTCTATTAGCTCACCATCTTTATTTAAAAAAGCAATTCTAAACCTTCTACTTATATACGGTGAGTCCATAGACACAAACGATATTGCTATGAGGTCTTGCGATATTTCTTCGATATCCTGCACTGTGCCCCAAGATTCATCATCTACAAAAGGCGTCGACCATTCGATTTCAAAACTGCTATTGAGTTTTATAATGCTTGGCGGGACAGATGAAGCGGTAACAAATCCGCCATCACTGCAAACCGCCAGTTCATCAAAACTAACTTTATCATACGAATATTCTTTTGTAAGATTTAGGTTTTTGTCATATACCCGTATAATTGCGTTAATGCTATCTTCTGGTTTTACGCAAGTAATTGCAAATCCACCATCGGAAAGATTTACCATGTCTCTAAAGCAAATATCGCTATCTTTAAGCGAAAACTTCACTTCGGGCAAATTGCTTTTTACAGCGGGTGAGGGTGTTGCGTTTTCCGTCTCGGTTTTTTCTTCTGCACTGGAAGATATATTTGAGTTATCTGCCGAATCTTCTTGGGTGGTTGGCTTTTTGTTTTGGGTTGAATCGGGTTTTTTAGAGTTAGAATCGGAAGTAATTTTATCGGTATCCGTTTCTTCAAAAACCGAAAAATATGAATATTCGCTTTCGCTTACCTCACCGCACCCGCAAAAGCTTATAACTAATCCCAAAATCAAAACAATGGATAATATTCTTTTCACTTTATATCCTCCCTTTTGCATTTTGTATACGAAAATAAATCAAATGCGATAACCGCCAAGGAAATAAGCATATAAAAAATATGTGAGTGCTCGATTAACGGTATTTTATGAAATCTAATTAAGGTATATAAGGATACATAATAAGTTTGCCTGGGTATCAGCATAAAAACAATAAAAGCAAGTGCAGAAAATATGCAAAGTAATATGTTTAATCTTCGATTTAACTTTTTCTTAAACACCAAAACGGTTAAGAGAAATGCAGTTGCAATACTTAAAATAACAAACAGCATAGGAAAAACAACCCCTATAACATTGCC
>JAZNFF010000081.1:0-2470 GCA_045588995.1 Acutalibacteraceae bacterium | reverse complement strand
TGAACAAGTCCAGTAAAAACGGACAATAGAAAAAATCCCCCTCCTATGGTAGAATTTAAACAATTACCATAGGAGGGTATTTTTATGTCACGAATATATCAACACACATTAGAATTGCTGCCGCAAATCAAAGAAATGTTAGCAAAAGGTAAAACACATAAAGAGATTGAAAATGCATTGGGTTTAATTGGTGACCGTCCCATTCACAATCTTCTTAAAAGAGAACGCAGGAAAGAAAAAAGTGGTGTATCCAAACAAAGAGGTCGAAAACCTGCAAAAACATTACAAGAATATAAATACGAAAACAAACGACTAAAAATGGAAAATGAGTTGTTGCGGGATTTTCTCTCGCTCACAGAAAGGAAGTGAGGACTAGCGTAAAATATATGGTAATCTACCGCCATAAAGATAAATACTCCATTGGTGAAATGTGTCGGTTCTTTGGAGTATCACGAAGTGGATATTACGGATATGTATCGAGAATGGATATACCTGCATGGGATTTGCCGTTGGCAGAAAAGATAAAGGAATGTCAGGAACGATGCGGCAAGACTTATGGTTACCGCAGAGTACATATATGGCTTGAGAGGAATGGTATTTACCGAAATCCAAAGACAATACTCCGAGTTATGCAGAAATATGGATTACTCTCGGCAATCAGAAGAAAGAAATACCGCAATTACGGAAATTATCTTCATAGATATCCCAATTTGCTTAATAGAAATTTTTCTGCTGAAAGACCGAATCAAAAATGGGTTACAGATATTTCATACATACACACAAAACAAGGTGTATTGTATCTATCGGTAATTAGAGATTTGTATGACAACAGTATAGTTGCTTACAAAACTGGAACGGAACAAAATGTAAATCTTGTTTTAAGCACTCTCAAAGAAGCGAAGAAAAAAGAAAAGGTCACCACAGAGCTGCAACTCCATAGTGACCAAGGCTTTCAATATACATCGCAAGCATATTATCGCCTAACACAATCATACGGTATTAGTCCGTCAATGTCAAGACGTGGTAATCCGTATGACAATGCTTTGGCAGAAAATTTCTTTTCAATTCTCAAAACAGAGTGTATTTACAGAGTGAAACTTCAGACCTATGAGGAGGCGCGCCTCCTCATAGGTGAATACATCCATTTTTACAACAACGAACGCATACAACTAAAAACAAAACTGACACCACTTGAAAAGCGATGTCAGTATGTTACTTGAAATTTAATATAACCTACCATGGGGGCTTTTTGTACTGTCTGCACAAATTGGGGCAGTTCAGTTAAACCTCGGGGGTATTTTTTACGGTATAGCGCAAGGTTACACCCTGCGCTTATTGGTTTTATTTATCAAGAATATTATAGTAATAAACGGGAACTGCGGCCCATCCGTGAGAACGGCTGTTGCCGAGTTTTACATCGGCCTCTTCTGTTTCCCAGAAAGAAGTTGAGCCCATATCAAGCATTCTCTTATATCTCTTATCGATATCGTTAAGTATATAATCCTTATACTTCGCCTTATCAATGGATAAAAGGGCATCGTATCTGAAGGGTTGCATACTTAAGGTTATTTTGGTAAGGTTATTGTTATCATCAGCAAGAACATTTGCGATATTCTCGGCATCTTCCCCTGCAGCGCCGCAGAGAATAGCCATAGAATTACCAAGTTCACTATAATCGTCATCAGCAGTGGAATTCTTGAAAAGCCCATCGGATTCCACAAAGAATTCCTCTCTTATTCTGCGATTTAAAGTAGCTTTTAGTTCACTGTAGTCAACCTTTTCGCCTACGGCTTCGCAGATTTCCTCGAAATTCTTAAGGGAAATTACTAAAAGACAGTTAAGAATAAGGTCAAATCTCTTTTCCTCCTCTACGCCTATAACGCCGTTAAGGTTTTTAGACCACTCATAGAAATTCCAATGAGGCGCGGCTGTGAAGATAGGAACAAGACCGTCTTCGACCTTATCGGTGAACACTTTAAGTAACGATTTAAGCTTATCCATATACTGCTTGGCAAGAGATAAATCTCCAGAATATTTGATATACTCGTTCATCGACATAAACCAATAAAGCGAGAAACTTGGAATTGTCTGGTCGCGCTTGATTGGATAGCAGATAGACAAGAGATTATCTTCTCTATTATCGAGGGCTATAAGTTCGTGATTAGAGCGGGGGAACTCAAAGGTATCGAAGGCGAAATAACCGAAAAGCATCTGATTGCGGCTATCAAGGGTATAAAGTGCCTGTTCTCTCCAAGGGGTATCCTCATAATGCTCGTGCATACAAATTTCAAGTGTCCTTACAGAAACATCATAAATCTTCTGACGAAGTTCGTTACTTGCCTTATAGGGCCTTCTAACCGTGGGATAATCGGTAGGAATAAGGGTTATATAGTTTATCTTAATTGGCTTTTCGGAAAATACCTCAAGGTATCTGCCTCCAAGACGGCGAAAATAGTTTTCATAAACGTTT
>JAZNFF010000080.1:0-19772 GCA_045588995.1 Acutalibacteraceae bacterium | reverse complement strand
TTATTATGGAAAAGAAAACAAAATATTCCGGTACTAAAACCGAACAAAACCTAAGGGATGCTTTTTCGGGAGAATCAGAAGCAAGAAATAAATACACCTATTACTCTTCCCTTGCAAAAAAGGCGGGTTTTGAGCAAATCGCAGAGCTTTTTAAGGAAACTGCCAATAACGAAAAGGAACATGCAGAACTTTGGTTTCGTGAGCTCGGCGGTTTTGGAACCATAGAAGAAAATCTATTATCTGCCGCTGAAGGCGAAAACTTCGAATGGACAACTATGTACGAAAACTTTGCCAAAGATGCCGAAGAAGAAGGTTTTAATGATTTAGCGGTAAAGTTCAGGTCGGTAGCACAAATTGAAAAAACACACGAAGAGCGTTTTAGAAAACTACTTGAAAACGTTAAAAAGAATGAAGTGTTTGAAAGAAGCGATACAAAAGTTTGGATTTGCAGAAATTGCGGTCATATTGTTGTTGGCACCTCTGCTCCTGAAACCTGTCCCGTTTGTTTGCATCCGAAGGCATATTTCGAGATTAAAGCAGAAAATTACTAAAAAATTTACGGCGAGTTAACATACTCGCCTTTTTATTTTTTTATCTTGATATATAAGTTTTTATTTGTTACAATAATTGAGGTGATGCATATGGCTAAAAAACAGGTTAGCGAAACCATAAAACAACAAAGAAAAGCGCGCAATGATTTTATTGAACTTAAAAAAATGCAAAGCGGCGAAATAGACAAAGGTCCAAAACCAAGCGAAGTTGCCATTGTTCCTAAAACTTTCAAGGAAAAACTTGAGCATCTTTGGTTTTATCACGGTGTTACCATTATTTCACTATTACTTGCCACCATTGTCCTTGCGGTTTTAATTGCCCAATGCGCAACACGCGAAAAATACGATTTAAAACTTGTTATCTATACATCAAATTATATTGACGTTCAAAACAATGAATATATATCAAAGTACCTTTCAGAGCACATTGATGATATTAATGGCGATGGCAAAGCCAATATTCAGGTACTGAACTGCTCATATACGGGCGGCGGTAAGGAGGCGCAATATGAATACAATATGACAACTAAAATACAAGCAATAATCGCCAGCGATGCTGATGCGCTTCTCTTTATCACTGATGAAGTTACCCACGAAAAACTTGCAAAAATTTCGGATAAAATGTTCGATGGAAATCCTATTGCTTTAAATGAAGATTTCTATAAAAACTGTGATAAAGCAGCGATTACAAAACTCCCGGAAGGTCTTACAATTTCTTGCCGTGCAATTGAAGGCACCACCCTCGAGCACGATAAAAATGTTAAAACATATTATAAAGAATCCAAAAAAATTATGGATTTTTTAAATAAATAGAGGTGTTGTTATTGTGAAAAAAGTTGCATTGATTGGCGATTCTATCAGACTAATCGGATACGGAACCAAAGTTACCGAACTATTGGGCGATGATTTCCAAGTAGTTGGCCCTACTGATAACTGCCGTTTTTCAAAATATACACTGCGCGGTGTTGCTCTTGAATGGAAAAGCATAATTGAAAACTGCGATGTTATTCATTGGAACAACGGTCTATGGGATTTTAACGATTTGGGTGACGGAGTATTTACGACAGAAGACGAATATGTTGAAACTATGATACGCATAGCAAAAATACTTAAAGCCAACGCTAAAACCGTAATATTTGCTACTACTACGCCTGTAAGACCAAATAATCCACACCACGATAACGAAAGAACTCAAAGATATAATAATCTTATCGTTCCAATCCTTAAAGATATGGGCATTGTAATAAATGATTTATATTCTACTGTTTCAAAAGATATCGACGGCTACATATTAAAAGAGGATTGCATACATCTTACCGAAAAAGGTATTGATGTTTGCGCAAGACAAGTTGCCGATATAATTAAATCGGTTATATAAAAACAAACTCGCAACATATGTTGCGAGTTTTATTTTTATGCTTCCATAATTTTTCTGAAATCTTCGCCCGAAATCTTTTCGTTATCGAAAAGATTTTTAGCAACTTCGTGAAGTTTTGACTTATTATTTTCAAGAATTTCAAGGGCCTTCTTATACTGATTCATAACTACGCTTTCAATTTCTTCATCAATTAAAGCAGCCGTTTTTTCAGAATAGTTAGGCGTAGAAGAGAAATCTCTTCCGAGGAAAACTTCATTATTATCGTTACCGTAGCAAACAAGTCCTAATTTATCACTCATACCAAACTTGGTAATAAGTTTTCTTGCAAGTTCAGTTGCTCTTTGGATATCGTTTGATGCGCCTGTACAAACATCATCTTGAGTAAGTTGCTCTGCGGCGCGACCACCGAGAAGTGAACAAATCTGCTCAAGCATCTGATTTCTTGAAACATGTCCCCTATCGTCATCGGGAAGGTACATTGTATATCCTGCGGCCATACCGCGCTGAATAATAGAAATCTGATGAACGGGGTCTTGTGTAGGTAAGAAATAAGATACAACTGCGTGACCTGCCTCGTGATAAGAGGTAACCATCTTATCTTTATCCTTAACAACATGGGATTTCTTTTCAGTACCCATAACAACCTTAATGGTCGCCTCTTCAATTTCCTCTTGAGTAATTGCTTTTTTATTGCTTCTTACCGCAAGCAAAGCCGCTTCATTTAGAAGATTTTCAAGGTCAGCACCCGTAAATCCTGAAGTGGATTTAGCAATGGTTGCAAGGTTAACATCGGGGCCTAATGGCTTTCCGCGAGAGTGAACCTTAAGAATTTCTTCTCTGCCCTTTACATCGGGATAGTTAACGGTAATCTGTCTATCAAAACGACCGGGACGCAGTAATGCTCTGTCAAGTATATCGGGGCGATTGGTAGCCGCCATAACAATTACGCCTTCATTAGCGCCGAAACCATCCATCTCAACGAGAAGTTGGTTAAGGGTTTGTTCGCGCTCGTCGTGGCCGCCGCCAAGACCTGCGCCGCGCTGACGACCAACGGCATCAATTTCATCAATAAATATAATAGCGGGAGCGTTTTTCTTGGCTTCGCCGAATAAATCTCTAACACGTGAAGCGCCAACGCCTACAAACATTTCAACAAAATCGGAACCGGAAATTGAGAAGAAGGGAACCCCTGCCTCACCTGCAACTGCACGGGCAAGTAGGGTTTTACCTGTTCCGGGAGGGCCAACCAAAAGAACGCCTTTGGGAATTCTGGCGCCAAGTTCGCTAAACTTCTTAGGATCCTTCAGGAAATCCACAATTTCCTTCATTTCCTCTTTTTCTTCATCTGCGCCCGCAACATCGGCAAAGGTTGTTTTCTTGCGACCCTCATCCTTTTTAACCTTTGCTTTACCAAAGTTAAGGGTTTTATCGCCACCCATACCTGCGCTCATTCGCTTGAACATAAAGATATAGAAACCGATAATAACAGCGAGAAGTAATAGAGAAGGCAACATACTCATAATCCACGAAGTTTCGCCGCCCGATTCATAATCGAATTTTATAAACTTATCGCTGTTACCGGCATTTTCTTCATTGTTTTTTTCAAGGAAACTTCTTACATCCTCGATAAATAAGGTTGCGCTGGCAACTGTATAGCGGTGAAATTTAGCATCCTTACCTTCACTACGGAGTTTATAAGAAAGCTCGCCGTTATAAAGATTAAGTGAAAATTCAGAAATTTCGTTATTTTTAACCATTTCCACAATCTCATAATAATCTTTTTTGGCGGCGCTGTTTTTATAAACATTGCTAACAAAAGCAAAGCCGGTGATAAAAATCAGTAAAATCGCCACCACTAAAATAATATTTTTAACATTTTTCTTCAAAAGAGATATACCCCTTCCCTATCAGAAATATTTTCTGATGGATATTTATTTATCATAAACCTTTGGTGAGAGAATTCCCACGAAAGGTAAATTTCTATATTTTTCATCATAATCAAGGCCGTATCCGATAACAAATGCATCGGGAATAACCTTACCAACATAATCAGCTTTAATATCTGCCTGTCTGTTAGCAGGTTTATCAAGCAAAGTACAAATCTTTATACTTGCTGCATTACGGTCCGATAAAACCTTTCTCAAATAAGATAAAGTGATACCTGAATCAAGGATATCTTCAACAAGAAGAATATCGCATCCATCAGGATCAATATCTATATCCTTTTTAAATTTAACAACGCCGGTGGTTTTAGTGCCGCTATAAGATGAAACGGACATAAAATCAATAACGCATTCACAGGTAATTTCCTTAAGCAAATCAGACATAAAGACAACTGCGCCTTTAAGGACACTGATTAAAAGAAGTTTCTTGCCTTCATAATCCTTTGAAATTTGCGCACCCAAACGCTTACAAATTTCTTTCAATTCCTCCTCGGAAATTAAAACCTCGCAAACATCATCTCGTAACGACATATATTATCCCCCATAAAATTTTATTTTCTCGCTACATTAAATTTAAAAACGCTTTTTGTTTTTTCATCGACTGCGCACCTCTCGGCAACCCCGATATTATGAATCCACAAAATACCACTGTCGTCAGCCGCAAGCGGCCAAACATCTCGTTCACATAACGGAATTTTCTTTTCGGTAAAAAGTTTTTTAAGGGTTTTGGTGCAATTTCTGCCCTTAAGCCGAATTTCATCGCCGGCAACCCTATTTCTTAGTACCAACTTGCCTACTATTTTATCACAATCAATTGCGTTTTTTAATAACAAATTATGAATTTTTTTATTGTTTTCGGTAAATTTAAAATTTTCTTTGGAAACTTCCACCGAAAAAACAGACGGTTCTTCCTCAAGTTTACAAAGGAAACCTTCCTTACATACCAGGTTGAATTTATCTGATATCTGCGTTTTGCCACCTTTTAGAGCAATTTTTAATGCGGATACCAAATGCAGATTATCTAAATCTTTAACCCCGATATTCAAAAGATATAATTTAATTATTCTTTTTTGAAGGGCAATGTGAAGTTTTTCCAAATCGACAACATCAAGTTTACCGTTTTTATAACGCTCATCAAAATTCGACTTTGCAACACTGTCAATAAAATCATTATCTTCACAAAGAGAACGGGCCGCCCTCATAGAATTTTTCTCGACGGATGAATTCAATTCCTTTAACACGGGAACTACCCTAAGGCGAAGCTTATTTCTTGAATATTCATCGCAAAGGTTAGTACTATCCGTAACATAGGGAATCTTCATTGTTTTACAATAGTTTTCTATTTCTTCTCTTGTGCAAAGAATAATAGGTCTTACAATATTATCTCTTTTGGGCGGAATACCGCACATGCCTTTAGAAGAAGTTCCGCGGGTAATATTGAAAAGCATTGTTTCCAGATTATCACTTGCAGTATGAGCGGTTGCAATAACGCCTTTACAAACACGATTTAAGAATTTATAGCGAAGTTCCCTTGCGGCAAGTTCTAAAGATATTTGATTTTCTTCTGCAAATTTAGGGACATCTTCAACCCCTAAAAACAGAGAAATCCCCATCTTCTCGCATTGCTTTTTTACAAACTCTTCATCCCTATTTGCCTCTTCGCCGCGAATTTTATGATTAAAATGAGCGGCATAAAGATTAATACCTAATCTTTCACGCAAATTGGAAAGCGCAACTAAAAGCGCCATAGAATCTGCTCCGCCCGAAAGGGCAACGGTTACATCTTCCACCCCATCAAGAAGCGAAAACGCTTCAACCGCTTCCAATAATTTTCCTTCCATTATCTGAACACATCCACAGAAGTAAATCTCGTAAATTGACCATCCCAATGCAAATCAATGGTTTTAACTTCACCGTGACGATTTTTCGCAACGATACATTCTGCCTTATTGGGTGATGCTTTATCTTCATCCTCACCTTTTTCATTGTCGTAATAGGTATCACGATAAAGGAAGAGAACAATATCAGCATCCTGCTCAATAGAGCCCGAATCACGAAGGTCGGAAAGCGCGGGTCGGTGGGATTTATTGCCTTTGCCTTCGGTAGCACGGGAAAGCTGCGCGCAAGCAAGAACAGGCACCTTTAAATCCTTGGCCATAATCTTTAAACTTCTTGTGATTTCAGAAATTTCTTGAACTCGGTTATCATTGGGCTTCGGTGTATGCATAAGTCCCAAATAATCAATAACCACCAGGTCAACCTTTTTCATTCTCATCAGTTTTGCCTTCATTTCAGGCACTGTAATATTCGAAGATTCATCAAAATAAATCTCAGCTTTTGAAAGGTTATTGCCCGCTTGAGCAAGACGAGTCCATTCATTAGCATCAAGGTCACCCGTTCTTAATTTTTCACTCTTAATACCTGCCTCGGCAGAAAGCATACGCTGTGCCAATTGGTCTCTTGTCATTTCAAGAGAGAAAAAACAAACAGTTTTTCCGGACTGCATAGCAACATTACGGGCAATGTTAAGCGCAAACGAGGTTTTACCCATACCGGGACGGGCGCCTAAAATAATCAAATCGGATTTATTAAGACCTGTAATGGTTTTATCTAATTCACCAATACCGCTGGGCACACCGATATAATCTCCTCTTGTTTCCGGATCGGCGAGTTTACCGAGGCGGTCATAGGTTTCCCCTTCAATGACACTCTTAATATGGGTTAATCCTTCAACATCGCTGCCCGAACGGATATCATAAATTCTTTGCTCGGCGGATGCGATAAGTTTATCGGAATCCATTAGATTTTCATCGATATCCTTAATGATGCCTTGAGCGGCCATTTTAAGAGCGCGACTAAAGAATCTATCCTTCATAATCGCCACGTGACTCAATACATTTGCGGATGAAGGTACTGCCTGAGCAAGTTGAGTAAGATACGCCTTACCGCCCGCCTCATCATAGACATTATCTCGTTTTAATTTTTCAAGAAGCGTTACAAAATCAATACTCTGGCTAAGCTCATACATCGAAACAATAGCAGAATATATTTCCTTGTGTTGCGGTATGTAAAAATACTCCGCTTTAACCTGAAGAGCGACTTCTGTAATACACTTAGGGTCAATAATAAGTGAGCCAAGAACGGCTTGTTCTGCCTCAACAGAATAAGGCAAACGGCCTTCAAGGTCAAATAACACTTTATCCTCTTTCATAGTTTTTTACTCCGTTACTTTTACGGTGAGGGTAGCAGTAATACCGGTATAGAGTTTAATTTCCGCGCTATACTCACCAAAATTTTTAATATCTGCAACCTTCATTTTCTTGCGGTCAATCTCAATTCCGAGAGAATTCTTTATCTCTGCGGCAATTTCTTTTGAGGTTATACTGCCGAAAAGTCGGCCGCTTGAACCCGCCTTGGCCTTTACAACTACGGTTTGTCCGTTTAATTTGGCGGCAGTAGCATTAGCGGCGGCAATTTCTTCTTTTTTATGATGTTCTTTGGATTCTTCACGACTCTTAAGTTCAGACATGGCCGCATTATCCGCTTCTACGGCAAGGTTTTTGGGGAATAAAAAGTTTCTGGCATATCCATCGGATACGGTGCAGAGTTCGCCTTTTTTACCCTTACCTTTAACATCAGCGAGTAAAATTACTTTCATAACAATTTCCTTTCTATGTAAGGTACAGGACTAACCTATACCTCCATTATCATCGGTAGCACCATTGGGCTTCTGTGCGTTTTTGTAAACAGGAACCTGGATACTCCGTCTTTAATTTTTCCTTTAATGGTATTCCAGTCACTGATATTTGAAATATAACAGCGCTCTAAAATATCGCATACGATTTCGTTAAGGTCTTTCATTAATTGTTCGGATTCTTTAACATAAACAAATCCGCGGGATACAACATCGGGACCTGACACAACTTCTCTTGTATTGCTATCAATGGCAACGGTCACAACAATTATACCGTCTTCCGCCAAATGTTTTCTATCTCTTAAAACAATACTGCCCACATCTCCGACACCCAGACCATCAACCAAAACTCTACCTGATGGGACTGTTTCCGTCGCCTTGATTTCAGCATTGGAAACTTCAATTACCATACCATTAGTGGGGGCGACAATGTTTTTAGCTGAAATACCCATTGCTTTACCGAGTAAAGCGTGTTTGTAAAGATGCTTTTGTTCGCCGTGAATCGGTATAAAATATTTCGGCTTAACAACGCTTAAGATAAGTTTAAGTTCCTCTTGACAAGCGTGACCGGAAACGTGCACATCGTACATCTTCTCATAAACCACATTGGCGCCCTTACGCATCAGTTCGTTTATAACCTTATCTACGAGTTTTTCATTACCCGGAATGGGGGTTGCCGAGATAATTATGGTATCACCCGGAACGAGTTCAAGTTGTCTATGCTCACCAAAAGCCATTCTGTGAAGAGCGGATAAGGGCTCGCCTTGACTGCCGGTTGTTATAATAACAATTCTATCAAGGGGATAGTTGTTAAGCTGCTCTATTTCTATAAGAACGCCTTTAGGAACCTTCAAATAACCAAGTTCCTCTGCTATGCTTACAACATTAAGCATGCTTCTTCCCGAAATTGCAACCTTTCTCTTACATTTTACCGCTTCATCTATAATTTGCTGAATTCGGTGAATATTGGATGAGAATGTTGCAACTATTATTCTGTGGCCCTGCGCCTTCTTAAAAAGATTTGAGAAGGATTCGCCAACCAATCTCTCCGAATAGGTATATCCCGGTCTTTCAGCATTTGTTGAATCTGAAAGAAGCGCCAAAACTCCTTTGTTGCCAAGTTCTGCAAAACGTGCAATATCTATGACTTTATCATCAATAGGCGTGGTATCAATTTTGAAATCGCCAGTGTGCACTATTGTACCCGCATCACAGGTAATAGCGAAGGCAACTGCATCGGGTATAGAATGGTTAACGTGAATAAATTCTACAGTAAATTTACCGAGACTCACTTTCTGTCCCGCTTTGATGATATTTAATTTAGCATCATTTAGAAGCTTGTGTTCCTTAAGTTTGCCTTCAATTAAACCCATCGTGAGTTTAGTAGCATATATGGGAACATTGAGATTTCTTAAAAGATAAGGTATTGCGCCAATATGGTCCTCGTGACCGTGGGTTACTACGAGTCCTTTAATCCTATCCCTGTTTTCTAAAACAAAAGAAAAATCAGGAATAACTATATCTATGCCGGGGGTTTCCTCATCGGGAAAACTCATACCGCAATCCACAAGAAACATATCGCCATCATATTCGTATAAAGTAATATTTTTACCGATTTCTCCAAGACCGCCTAAAGGAATGATCTTTACGGGGTTTTTAACAATATTACTGCTTTTTTTAGAAGATGCGGCTGACTTTTGGGGAGCCGATTTTTGAGTTTTTCTATTGACTACTTTGCCCTGCTTATTATAACGGGCTTTACTTGATTTGCCTGAAGTACCGCTTACTACACTCTGCACGCTGCTTTTAGCGGAACTATAATTACTGTTCTTTTTTGTTTCTTTCATCTAAAGCAATTCCTCCTATCGATATGTAAACTAACAATATGACACAGACCACAAATTCCGCGGTCGTAAAATTCCAACACATATTATCCCAATATACTTCTTTATATTCTACCCTCAAACACCCAATTTTGTCAAGTATATATTATATTATTATATAAAAGACAGATTTATAAACAAAAATTAAATCGCCCGAAAATTTCGGGCGATAAAATCTTTAAAATTATTTAGTTCCCGTTGAACCGAAACCGCCTGCGGCGCGTACGGTATCTTCAAGTGACTCAACCTCTTCAAAATTAACCCTTAAATAAGGCATAACCACCAACTGCGCTACCCTTTCTTTATCGGCAACCGTTTGAACGCTATCGGAGTGATTATGAAGTGCGACCATAATTTCTCCTCGGTAATCACTATCGATAACTCCTACCTTATTTGCAGGTGCTAAACCTCTTTTAAGAGCAATGCCGCTACGGGCAAAAATCATACCCGCATATCCATTAGGGATTTCCATAGAAATTCCGGTATGAATAATGACAGTTTCATTGGGTTTAATTTCAATATCCTTGCCGTCGTTACAAGCGTAAAGGTCGGCTCCCGCGGCACATTCCGAACCATAGGAAGGGACAATGGCATTTGTATTAAGTTTTATAAATTTAACGGTATTCACAGCAACTACCTCCATCTGTTTAAACAATTATACCACATAAAAAACCGGAGTTCAATTATTTTCCGAAATCTCCCAAAAATACCTTCTGTTCGAAGTTGGAAAATCATCTAAAATTCCATGTTCGGGATCATAAAAAATTCCTTTATAATAGAGCGACCAATGCCAGCAGCGAGGCGTTTCCAAACTCAAAATAGCGATAGGCGGTAAATCGGATTTTCCTTTCGCCTCTTTGCGCTCATCAACAAAGGAAATATCTAGTTTTTTTAAAGCTGTTTTCATATCCTTTAGAGTGGTTTCTCTATCATTTTTAAGCATTTCGACAATATAATCGACGCTTTCGCCCGAAAGCATAGCAATAACAGCTTGACCGCATTGGAGAGGTGTTGGCTCAAAGATATGTCTAATATCGCTTGAAATTGGCACAAACTCACCGCCTTTACAATTTAGTTAATTCTATCATAACGGCGTTTTTAAGTCAATACTGGCCCTTAAATATACATTTTACTATTGATTTTTCAAGAACTATGTGTTAGAATGTTTACATAAATGCGTTGACGGAGACAGTAACTGTTTTATACACTCTCTTTAGCGAATCGGTGACGGTGCAAGACCGATGTGAGCAAAACAGCGAATATCACTCCTAAGCAGTGGCGTGAACGGAATTTCCTATTAAGGCCTACCGGATAATCCTCCGTTATGGGATTCACGGATGTTGGTCCGTCGTAATAGGTGGTTTATGGGTAAACTTTTCCCTGTCCTATTATGGACGGGGATTTTTGTTTTAAAGGAGTATTTGAAATGTACGAAAATGTATCTCCCAATTTTAACGTTCAAGATGAAAAGAAAATCGAAAAATTTTGGGAAAACGAAAAAATCTTTGAAAAGAGCATTGAAGAAAGAAAAGACGGAGAGCCCTATGTATTTTACGATGGCCCCCCTACCGCTAACGGTAAGCCGCATATAGGTCACGTTCTAACCCGCGTTATCAAGGATATGATTCCCAGATACAGAACTATGAAGGGTTGTATGGTACCGAGAAAGGCCGGTTGGGATACCCACGGTCTTCCCGTTGAATTAGAGGTTGAGAAACTTTTAGGCCTTGACGGCAAGGAGCAGATAGAAGAATATGGCCTTGAACCGTTTATCGACCATTGTAAAGAAAGCGTATGGAAATATAAGGGGATGTGGGAAGATTTCTCGAAAACCGTTGGCTTCTGGGCCGATATGGATAACCCTTATGTTACTTATGATAACAACTTCATCGAATCTGAATGGTGGGCATTAAAGCAAATTTTCGATAAAGGACTTTTATATAAGGGCTTCAAAATCGTTCCTTATTGTCCCCGTTGCGGAACTCCCCTTTCTTCTCACGAGGTAGCGCAAGGTTATAAAAATGTAAAAGAACGCAGTGCCGTTGTTCGTTTCAAAGTGGTGGGCGAAGATGCATATTTCCTCGCTTGGACAACTACGCCTTGGACTCTTCCTTCTAACGTTGCCCTCTGCGTAAATCCCGATGAAACATATTGTAAAGTAAAAGCGGCAGACGGATATGTTTATTATCTCGCCAATGCGCTTTTAGATAATATTCTCGGCAAACTTGCTGCCGAAGAAACCGCGGCATATGAAATTCTTGAAACCTACAAGGGTAGCGACCTCGAATATAAAGAATATGAACCCCTATTTGATTTTGTTAAGCCCGTTTGCGAGAAGCAGAATAAAAAGGGTCATTTTATAACCTGTGACAGTTATGTTACTATGACCGACGGTACAGGTATCGTTCACATTGCTCCCGCTTTTGGTGAAGATGACGCCAAGGTTGGCAGACGCTATGACCTACCCTTTGTTCAGTTTGTTGATGGTCAAGGTAATCTCACCGATGAAACTCCCTATGCAGGCACTTTCGTTAAGAAAGCTGACCCGCTTGTTCTTACCGACCTTGAAAAAATGGGACTTTTATTTGATGCTCCCAAGTTTGAGCACGATTATCCTCATTGTTGGCGTTGCGATACCCCACTTATTTACTATGCCCGTGAGTCATGGTTTATCAAGATGACCGATGTTAAGGATGACCTTATCAAAAATAACGATACGGTTAACTGGATTCCCGAAAGCATAGGTAAAGGCAGATTTGGTGACTGGCTTAAAAACGTTCAGGATTGGGGTATTTCACGTAACAGATATTGGGGCACTCCCCTTAATATTTGGCAGTGCGAATGTGGTCATCTTCACTCAATAGGCAGCATTGAAGAACTTAAATCTATGTCAGATAATTGTCCCGATGATATTGATCTTCACCGCCCTTACATTGATGCTGTAACCATTAAATGTCCTCATTGCGGTAAAGAAATGCACCGCGTTCCTGAAGTTATCGACTGTTGGTTTGACTCCGGCTCAATGCCCTTCGCACAGCATCACTATCCCTTTGAAAATAAGGATTTATTCGAATCTCAATTCCCCGCTGACTTCATTTCTGAAGCCGTTGACCAGACGAGAGGTTGGTTCTATTCACTACTTGCTATTTCCACCCTCATCTTCAATAAAGCGCCCTTTAAGAACGTTATTGTTTTAGGTCACGTTCAAGACGAAAACGGCCAAAAAATGTCTAAGTCAAAGGGTAATGCGGTTGACCCCTTTGATGCCCTTGAAACCTATGGAGCTGACGCTATTCGTTGGTATTTTTACACCAACTCTGCACCCTGGCTTCCTAACCGTTTCCACGGAAAAGCAGTAACCGAAGGCCAACGCAAATTTATGGGAACGCTCTGGAACACATACGCTTTCTATGTGCTTTATGCTAATATTGATAAATTCAATCCCGCGGAATATACCCTTGATCGTAGCAAACTTACCGTTATGGATAAATGGTTGCTCTCAAAACTTAACTCTATGGTTAAAGCTGTTGATGAAAATCTTGCTAATTACAGAATCCCAGAAGCCGCAAGAGCCCTTCAGGACTTTACTGATGAAATGAGCAACTGGTACGTAAGAAGATGCCGTGAGCGTTTCTGGGCGCAAGAGATGACAGATGATAAGGTAACCGCTTATCTCACACTCTATACCGCCCTTGTTACCACTGCGAAGGCCGCCGCTCCCATGATACCATTTATGACAGAGAGTATTTATCAGAATCTTGTAAGAAGTGTTGATAAATCCGCTCCCGAAAGTATTCACCTTTGCGATTTCCCCGAAGTTATTGAAAGTGATATTGATAAAAATCTTGAAGCAGATATGGATAGCGTTCTTGAAATCGTAGTTCTCGGCCGTGCTGCAAGAAATGGGGCCGTTCTTAAAAACCGTCAGCCCCTTAACAATATGTATGTTAAATCGGAAAATGATTTGGGTGACTTCTTCACCGATATTATTAAAGAAGAACTTAACATCAAAAATGTATGCTTTACCAATGAAGTTGATAATTTCGTTAGTTATAACTTCAAGCCGCAACTTAAAACTGTTGGTCCGAAATACGGTAAGCAGTTAGGTGAAATTCGTGCAGCACTATCAGAACTTGATGGCAATAATGCCAAGAAGGAACTTGATGAATCAGGCGCGATCACCTTAAATCTTCCTTCGGGAACCGTAACTCTCGCCACGGAGGATTTGCTAATCGAAGCCGCTCAAAAAGAAGGTTTTTATACCTTAAGCGATAACGGTTTCACCGTGGCACTTGATACCGTCCTTACCGATGAACTTATCGAAGAAGGTTTTGTAAGAGAACTTATCAGCAAAATTCAGACCATGCGAAAAGATGCAGGTTTCAATGTTACCGACCATATTGAAATAACAATCTCAGGTTCAGAAAAGGTTGTAGATATTGCGTTAAAGAAATCGTTAGATATATCAAAAGATACTTTAGCAGATTCACTGCAAAACACCGCAACCGAAGGTTTTGTTAAAGAATGGGATATTAACGGAGAAACTGTAAATATCGGTGTAAAACGAATTTAATAAACATTTTAAAGGACGACAGATTATTCTGCCGTCCTTTCTTTTTAGCCCCTTGTAATTTTGAAAAATTATGATATAATATATCTTGATATATTATTTTTTAATTGCGAGGCATATTTGATGAACTTTTTAAAAGATAAACTTAAACTCATTTATAAAGTTCTTAAAAACTTTATTCTTGTGATATTACCAAACTTTTGCAAAACATATATTCCAAAGTTTTTTAAGGAAATTTTGCCGAAATTCTTTAAAGAAAATTTCGAAATCTCCTCCAACAAGCTTTCCAAAAAAGTCGGCGCTATTATTGCCGCTATTCTAGTTTTGATTGTTGTTATCGATCATAAGCAGTTTACTATGCAGACCTTTGGAGCTAAATGGATACTGCTCGCGTTTTGCTTAATATTCCCCCTATTAATCGGCGCCCTCATTGCTTACACAATTAAAATTAAAAATAAGTGGATTCATAAAGCGTGGCACTTTATTCTGCTTTTCCTTATACCCATCGTTTCCATTTCAATGACCGAATGCTTAAACGGTATTTTTATTTACGATATGACCCATAGGGGTTTTTACGGTAATTATATTTTAATCCTTCTGCTTCATTTCTTAATTTACGCTATTTCTGGTAGTTTAAAATGGTCAATTCTCATAGTAAATCCCATATTATACGGATTTGCCCTTGCCCACTGCTATGTTATGGAATTTAGAGGAACACCCTTTATTCCGATGGATTTCTTCAGTATAAAAACTGCCGCTAATGTGGCAAACACATATGAATTTAAACTTTTATATACAGTGCTTACCGCGACACTTATTTTAATTTTTATCATTGTTGTTGCGCTAAAACTCAAAAAACCCGATTTCCATCCGATTACAAAGGTTGTTTCCCGTACTTTTATGGGCACATTCTTTGCAGTTTTAATGTCACTTTTCTACTTCACTTCTATTTTCGCGGATATGGGAATTAAACCTGATTTCTGGAATCAAAACAGAGGTTACAGAAACTATGGTTTTGCTTGGAATTTCTTCTGCAATACTAAGTATTTATTTATGTCCACACCTACCGACTACGACCCCGACCAAATCAGTGGATTTGTAGAAAACACGGTTGATGAAGATGAAGACATTCAAGTTGAAGTTACCGAAAATACACCTAATATTATCTGTATTATGAATGAATCTTGGTCTGACCTATCCGTTCTTGGTGACTTTACAACCAACGAGCCATATATGCCTTATATTAACAGTCTTAACGAGAATGTTGTTAAGGGTAATTTGTATGTTCCCGTTATCGGCGCAGGCACATCGAACACCGAATTTGAATTTCTTACGGGACACTCTACCGCCTTCTTGCCTTCCGGCAGTAACGCATATATGCTTTATATCAAGAATCCTATCGCATCAATCGCGTCTACATTAGAGGCTCAGGGTTACTCCTCTCTTGCATTCCACCCCTACTATAAGAGCGGATGGAACAGAGTAAACGTATATAATTATATGGGATACAACAAGCATATGTTCCTTGAGGAAATTATGGATATTTCCCTTATGAATGACTATATGCAAAACGGTAATGATGCAGATTATTTGCAATCCTTAATCGCCCAGAGATACCCCGAAAATCCCAATATGATTATTAGGCAGTATATTAGCGACTCTTATAACTACGATGTTTTAATAGATGAGTTTGAAAACCGAGATAAGTCCTCCCCCTTCTTTGCATTTAATGTTACAATGCAAAATCATGGTGGTTACACTACAAGCAGTACAAACTTTAACGAAAGCATCTATGTTACCTCATCGGAAAAGGTATATCCAAAAGCAAACAGATATCTATCCCTTGTAAAAGAAACGGATAACGCCTTTAAGAAAATGGTTGATTATTTCAGCAATATTAAAGAACCCACCGTTATTTGTATGTTCGGTGATCACCAGCCCTCTATTGAAACTGCATTTGTCGCTGAACTTTTAGGCGTTAAGGATCTTTCTAATCTTACCACTGAACAAGAACAAAAGCGTCATCTTACCCCATTTATCATTTGGGCAAATTATGATATTGATGAGAAAGTTATTGATAAACTAAGCGTTAACTATTTATCCTCATACGTGCTCGATGTTGCAGGCGTTGAACTCACTGATTACAACAAATATCTGATAAAACTTTCAGAACAGTTGCCCGTTATTGATACTGTTGGATATATTGATGCGGAGAACAATTACTATAAATGGAATCAATCTTCTCCATATCTCCAAACTTTAAGTGAATACGAGAGAATTCAGTATAACGGCATATTTGACGTTGATAACAAAAAGAATAATATCTTTTTAATCGATGGTTATGAACACAAAGCCACCGAGCCCGTAGAAGATAAGGATAGGTCTTTGGAAGAAGCGGAATAATATGATAAACACTACAATCTGCCATATAGAAAAAGATGGTAAGTATCTTATGCTTCACCGTGTCAAAAAGAAAAACGACTTAAATGAAAATAAATGGGTTGGTATCGGCGGCAAATTTGAAGATAAAGAAAGTCCCGAACAATGTAATGCGCGCGAGGTTTTGGAAGAAACCGGGCTCACCGTTAAAAACGCTCAATATCGCGGCATCGTTACCTTTGTTTCGGATAAATGGCCAACTGAATATATGCATATCTTTGTTGCAAAAGATTTTTCGGGTGAAATTTGCGAATGTGATGAAGGAAATCTTGAATGGGTTGATAAAAAAGATTTGCTTTCACTTCCTCTTTGGGAAGGCGATAAAATCTTCTTGCAACTTATAAACGATGAAAAAAGACCCTTCTTTTCGCTCCGCCTTGAGTATATAGGTGAAAAATTAGTAGACGCTATTCTTGACGGAACTACTCTTAATTTGGATGTGATTTAGTGAATATTTGTATTTACGGAGCATCGTCTAATATAATTGACGATGTATATATAAAAGACGGTGAAAGCCTCGGCAGTATCATCGCCAAAAGAGGCCATGGCATTGTTTATGGCGGTGGCGCGGAAGGAATGATGGGCGCCGTTGCAAGAGGAGTTAGTCAAGAAAACGGCAGTATTATCGGAATAGCCCCATCATTTTTTAAGGTTGACGGTGTACTTTATGATAAATGCACGAAATTTATCTATACCGATACAATGCGCAACCGCAAAGAAAAAATGGAACTTTTATCCGATGCTTTTTTGGTAACCCCAGGTGGAATCGGTACCTACGACGAATTTTTTGAAATACTTACTTTAAGGCAACTTTGCAAGCACCTAAAGCCCATTGCTATTTTTGATATTAACGGTTATTTTAAGCCGCTCATCGCTATGTTAGATAATACAATATCAGAAAAATTTATGCCAGAATCAAACCGCAAGCTTTACTTTGTCTCAGATGATGCCAATGAGATAATTGATTATCTTGAAAACTATAAATCGGAAGATACCGATATAACAGAATTTAAGAATATATCTAAATAACAAAAAGGAGTCCGCGAGGACTCCTTTTTATATACCTTTATACTTTTTCCTTGTTGCCATTCCGCCTCTTATATGGCGTTCTGACTTATTCTTTTCAAGAATCTTTTTTACACATCGGTAAAGTTGCGGATTATCCTTAGAAAGTCGCTCGGTAACATCCTTATGTACCGTGGATTTGCTAACACTAAAGACCTTGGCAGCAGCTCTAACCGTAGCGCCCGTTTCTATTATGTACTCACCAAGAGCAACCGCTCTTTCTGTTGTACTCTCTCTCATACAATCAACTCCTAAAAGGACCTATTTAATCGTATGAGAAAAAATTTTGATTTATGTCAAAAAAACTTATTTTTTACTATTATATTGCTCTAAAATTTCAGGTTCATCTGCAAATATTATTTTAAACAATTCATCCGCAAAAATTTCGTGCATTTCGCGTGTTGGATGATTAACACGATTTGCCAATAGCATTGTAGTATCCTCGGTTTTGCTGATTTCTTTCCATATGGAATAGCAGTCACAAACAGGAATATGGTTTTCCTCAGCCGTCTTTTTGGCGGCATTAATATATAAATCCATTCTACCGCTATTTTGCATTTCTGCAGTTTTTTCTGCATAGGTTTTATAACCCTCAAATGTATCTTCGGCAACATATGTATTAAGCATATTAGGCGTCATAAAAATAGTGAAAAAGCCGTTTTCATTGCATTTTTTAAACATAGTTGCAAGTGACTCTGTGTATTCCTCTATTGGAAAATTAACATCATTTAAACCAAACATAATGATGACTAAGTCGGGATTGTGTGCAATAACATCTCTATCCATTCTTTCAAGAGAATTTTTTGCGGTAATCCCCTCAATACCCGAATCAATTACATTTACAGGCACATAATTTCTTATACTTAAAATCTTTTCACGAAGGCGGTTCCAATAGGTCGTATCATAACCTACTTCATTATACCCTAAAATGCCATGGGTAACACTATCGCCAAATGCAACAATATTTATAGGGCCATTAATTCTAATGCCATCGCCATTCATTTTTAATTTTTCAGAAATTTTCATAAAAGTCACCTACCAACGATAATTATACCATACCTATTTTTACCTGTAAATAGTAAAAACCGCACATCAAGTGCGGTTTTTATTTACAATTTTGACTTAATAAAATCAATTTGCTTCTCAACCGAGGCAACACATGTGCCTCCCTCGCTGATTCTCTTGGAAACGCAGGTTTCTAAACTGATTTCGTTATACAAATCATTTTCGAATAACTCACTGTATGATTTATATTCATCTAAACTTAAATCGGTTAGGATTTTCTTGTTTTCAATACAATATGCCACTATACTGCCCGAAATCTTATAAGCTGTCCTAAAAGGCATGCCCTTCTTAACAAGATAATCCGCAAGGTCGGTAGCATTAATAAATCCGCCGCCCGCCGCTTTAAGCATAT
This sequence comes from Acutalibacteraceae bacterium, assembly GCA_045588995.1. Classification (GTDB taxonomy): domain Bacteria; phylum Bacillota; class Clostridia; order Oscillospirales; family Acutalibacteraceae; genus UBA737. Next base: position 832 of record JAZNFF010000080.1, on the reverse strand, counting down.
TATCTGTGTTGGCCTTAAGAGTGGCTATCATACCTGCAAATACATCAATGCACATTTTAACCGTATCACAGCTATCAAATATACCCTCTTTATCCTCTTGCATGTCCTTATTATAAGCTAGTGGAATACCTTTAAGAATAGTTAAAATGCCCATAAGATTACCGTAAACTCTACCGGTCTTACCACGGACAAGTTCTGCCATATCGGGATTTTTCTTCTGAGGCATAATTGATGAACCCGTAGTATAATCATCCGCAAGTTCAATAAACTTAAATTCCCAACTTGACCAGAGAATTATTTCCTCTGAAAAACGGGATAGATGCATCATAATCATAGAAATCGCCGAAGCCAGTTCAACACAAAAATCTCTATCAGAAACGCCATCAAGAGAATTCATAGCAATACCGTCAAAACCTAATTTCTCCGCCTCAAAATATCGGTCGGTATTATAGGTTGTACCCGCCAATGCGCAACAACCAATAGGCGAAATATTTACCCTTTTTCTGCAGTCCGAAAGTCGTTCTAAATCCCTTAAAAACATCATAGCATACGCCATTAAATGATGCCCGAAGGTAATGGGTTGCGCTCTTTGAAGATGGGTGTATCCGGGCATAATAGCCGATTTATATTCTTCTGCCTTTTCCGTTACAGCAAAAATAAGTTTCTTTAAAAGGGCGGTTATTTCGTCAACTTCATCCCTTAAATACATTCTTATATCCAAAGCCACTTGGTCATTACGGCTTCTTGCAGTATGCAGTTTTTTTCCTATATCTCCAAGTCGCGCCGTTAATTCTTGTTCCACAAAGGAATGAATATCCTCACTATTCATATC
>JAZNFF010000079.1:0-56302 GCA_045588995.1 Acutalibacteraceae bacterium | reverse complement strand
ATAAGTCCCTTTTCATAAAGATTATAGAAAACCTCATTAACGGCCTTATTACAACCTTCATCGAGGGTAAAACGCTCTCTGTCCCAATCGCAAGAAGAGCCCATCTTTTTAAGCTGCTCAACGATTCGGCCGCCATACTGCGCTTTCCAAGCCCAAGCGCGTTCCAAAAACTTTTCGCGGCCTAGATCCTCTTTTGTGATACCTTCTTTTTTCATTGCTTCAACGATTTTTGCCTCGGTGGCAATAGAGGCGTGGTCGGTGCCGGGAAGCCACAAGGTATCATATCCCTGCATTCTCTTAAAACGTATAAGGATATCCTGAAGAGTATTATCAAGGGCGTGACCCATATGAAGTTGACCCGTAATATTGGGGGGCGGGATAACTATAGTATAGGTCTCCTTGCCCTCTTCTCTTTTGGCGTGGAAATATTTTCCATCGAGCCACATTTTATATATACGATCTTCAACTTCTTTCGGATCATACTGTTTTGCTAATTCTCTGCTCATTTTATATTCACTCCATTGGCAAAAATTACCGCAAATAATTTTTGCTCATTTGCTAATATTAATATTGTCAGCCCGAGTTTTAAGCGTTTGCAGTTTGGGCGGACAGCCGCCCGACTGCGTAAGCTATCGTGCGGTTTTTTTATTTTATTTATATATCAAGCGTCGTTTGCTTGGCTTCACCCGTGGGCTTTAAACTTCCCGCTGCGGGAAGATTTTTGGTGCGATAACGGTGCTCACTGTCAAGAGTACCCTTATTATAAACATCCACGGTATAAATTCTCTGGCCCTTCTTCTGAGTCATAACCGCAATACCCGAATTATCCTTGGTGGTTTTTGCGGGGATACTTGCCGTATTTACTATAAGCATTCTGCCGTTTGTAGATTTAAGCAATAAATCGCACTCTTCCTTTACATAAAGGGCGGTATGAAGTTTAAACTTCTCGCAGTATGCCTTAATAAGTTTTTTACGGTTGGTTTTGGTTTCATAAGAAGTTAGGGGCACTTTTGAAATTCTTCCGTTTTCGTAAACGAAAATCATATGGCCTTTATACTCGGTGAGATTTACCATATAAACGGCATTTTCGCCCTCATCGAAATCAAGTTTAGAGGCCACATAGTCACCGAGCACACTTGCTTTACCATCGCCGAAACTATCGACTCGCGTTTTATAAACCTGAGCGTTTGTAGTAAAGAACATCAACTCTTCTGCATTGGTGGACTCGACTGTCTGGGTGATTTCATCGCCTTCTTTAAGTTTCTGTTCACCGCTCATTCGAAGTGACTGAGGAGTAATCTTCTTAAAGTAACCATCCTTAGTAAAGAACAGGGTTACGGGGGAATTATCCACAAATAATTCTTCGCTGATTTCCTCTTCTGCTTCAGCAGAAACTATCTTGGTGTGGCGCTCTTTACCGTATTTCGCCATAACGCCTTCAAGTTCTTTAACAATAATCTTTTTAATTCGGGCTCTGGAATTAAGGGTATCTTCCATATCGGAGATTTCTTTTTCCAAATCCTCAATATCTTCAAGACGCTTTAAAATATATTCGCGGTTTAAATGGCGCAACTTGATTTCGGCTACATATTCTGCCTGCTCTTCATCGATACCGAATCCAATCATAAGGTTGGGGACAACCTCTTTTTCCTCTTTGGTTTCGCGAACGATTTTTATGGCCTTATCTATATCAAGAAGGATTTTTTCCATACCTTTAAGCAGGTGTAAACGCTTCTTGGCCTTATTAAGTTTAAAATAAACTCTTCTGCGGACGCACTCTTCACGGAATGCAACCCACTCGGAGATAATTTCCTTAACGCCCATAACTCGAGGCGAAGATGCGATAAGGATATTAAAGTTGCAAGAAAAACTATCTTGCAATGGGGTGAGTTTGAAAAGTTTTTTCATCAACTTTTCTACATCGGTTCCCCTCTTTAAATCAATGGTGATTTTAAGACCTTTAAGGTCGGTTTCATCGCGGATATCATTGATTTCGGTTATCTTTTTAAGTTTAACGAGTTCGACTACCTTTTCGATTATCTGTTCACTTGTCGTACTCGGGGGGATTTCGGTAATATCGATACAGTTTTGCGATTTATCGTAACTGTAAACGCCCCTAACCTTGAAACTACCTCTGCCCGTTTCGTAAATCTTTTCGATTTCATCACGGTTATAAAGCAGTTCGCCGCCAATGGGGAAATCGGGGGCCAAAAGGGTATCCGCAATATTTACGCTATCATCCTTAATATAGGCGATAGTAGTTTCGCAGACCTCTTTTAAATTAAAGGAACAAATAGAACTTGCCATACCTGCCGCAATACCCATATTGGAATTGACAAGTATCGTGGGGAAGGTTACGGGGAAAAGCACCGGTTCCTTCATCGTAGCATCATAGTTATCTACAAAATCTACCGTATCGTTATCAATATCGGTGAAAAGTTCTTCCGCTATGGGCGCGAGTTTTGCCTCGGTGTAACGGGCGGCGGCGCACTGCATATCGCGGGAATACGCCTTACCAAATGAACCTTTAGATGCAACAAAGGGGTGCAAGAGCGCATCGTGACCTTCCGAAAGGCGAACCATTGTATCATAAATTGCCGCATCGCCGTGAGGGTTAAGTTGCATAGTTCTACCCACGATATTGGCGGACTTGATGGTTGAGCCCTTTAAAAGTCCCATATTATACATTGTATAAAGCAACTTTCTGTGAGAAGGTTTAAAGCCATCTATTTCAGGTATAGCACGGGAAATAATAATACTCATAGCATAGGGCATAAAGTTTGATTTTATGGTTTCGGTAACCTGCTGGTCAACAACACTTCCCGCCCCTGCAATATAAGCGTTTATTTCCTTTTTGGGTTTAATTTCTGTTTCTTTCTTTTTTCTCGGAGCCATTTTCTTCTCCCTTAAATTCTTTTATTACTAAATTAGCTGATATCGGTATCGTCAAGATATAAATATCCGTGTTCGGTGATATAATCTTTTCTTCCCGCAAGATTATCTCCGAGAAGCATCTCGAATATTTCCGCCGTAATCTCCGCATCTTCGGGCATTACCTTAATAAGCCGTCTGGTTTCGGGGTTCATAGTGGTCATATTCATCATATCGGGTTGGTTTTCACCAAGTCCCTTAGAGCGCTGAATTGTATATTTTTCATCGCCGATTTTTTCAAGAATTTCCTTCTTCTCGGTTTCATCATAGGCGAAATACGCCATACTCTTGGTGTTTATCTCATAAAGAGGCGTTTCCGCAATAAACACCTTGCCCTCATTTATAAGGGTGGGCATCAGACGGTAAATCATCGTGAGAATAAGGGTGCGGATATGAAATCCGTCCACATCGGCATCGGTACAGATTATTATTTTGTTCCAACGAAGATTATTTATATCAAAATTAGAAAGATTTTTATTCGCCTTTGACTTAACCTCAACGCCGCAACCTAAAACTTTAAGCAGGTCGGTTATGATTTCACTCTTAAAGATTTTATCATACTCGGCTTTAAGGCAGTTAAGGATTTTACCTCTGACGGGCATAATCGCCTGAAAAGCGGCATCACGGGCAAGTTTACAAGAGCCAAGAGCCGAATCACCCTCAACTATATAAAGTTCTCTTTCTGCCACATCTTTACTGCGGCAATCAACGAACTTCTGAACTCTATCAACCATAGAGTTGCTTGTGGCAAGGGTCTTTTTAAGGTTGATTCTTTCCTTTTCGCTTCGCTCACGGCTTCGCTTATTAATAAGTACCTGATCGGCGATTTTATCGGCTTCCGTCTTATTTTCGATAAAGTAAACCTCTAACTGATGACGCAAAAATTCGGTCATAGCATCGCCTATGAACTTATTGGTTATTGATTTTTTGGTTTGGTTTTCATAGGAAACCAAACCGCCGGGTGAAAAGGAAGAAATAACCAGCACCAAACACTCTTCAATATCGGAAAAGGTTATCTTGCTTTCACCGTTTTTATATTTATTTGTCTGCTTAATATAAGCATCTATCTGATAAACAAAAGCGTTTCTCACGGCTCTTTCGGGGGCGCCGCCATATTCAAGCCAACTTGAGTTATGGTAATATTCCTTTAGGGTATGGCGGTTTGAAAAAGTGAGCGCCGCATTGATTTTAACCTTATATTCGGGTTTATCATCGCGGTCCCTTCCCTTTCGCTCTGCGCTCCAGAACTGAACAGAGGTAAGTTTTTCTTCGCCGACCTTTTCATTTACATAATCAACGATACCGTTTTTATAAATAATTTCCTGAGTTATATAACGGTTACCCTGCTGCTCACGGAATTCGAATAAAAGACCGTCGTTAACAATGGCTTGTCTTTTAAGAGTATCAATAAAATAATCTCTCGGTATCTTTATATCAGTGAAAACCTCGATATCGGGCTTCCAACGGATTTTAGTACCGGTTTCGCGTCCGGTATATTCTTCCTTTTTAAGACCGCCTTTATTAAAGCCCTTTTCAAAATGAAGGTTATACTTAAAGCCATCACGCTTAACCTCAACATCCATCCACTCTGCCGCATACTGAGTAGCGCAAAGGCCGAGACCGTTAAGGCCTATGGAAGTGCTATAGTTAGAATCATCATCAGTGCCGTATTTACCGCCAGCATACATTTCGCAGAAAACCATTTCCCAGTTATCGCAATCATATTTAGGGTTATAATCAACGGGGCATCCGCGACCGAAATCCTGCACCTCAATAGAATTATCGCTATGATATGTTATGACGATTTTTTTACCGTGACCTTCACGGGCCTCATCTATGGAGTTAGATATAATTTCAAAGACAGAATGTTCGCAACCATCAAGCCCATCGGAGCCGAAGATAACGCCGGGGCGTTTTCTTACTCTATCGGGGCCTTCAAGTTTTTGAATACTCGTATTATCATACTGCGCTTTTGCTTTAGCCACCTATGTTTACCGCCTTTATCCAATAATTATACAGTATATATTATATACTATAATATGGGGGTTAGTCAAGTCGGATTTCACTACTTATTGGGGTTATTGTTCACCATTTAAATAACAAAAAGCCCCGCTTCAAGCGGGGCTTAAATTCTCATTATTTATAAAGGCCAAGATAAGGAGCGGGGTTTTTCAAAACGCCGTTTACGATTACCTCGAAATGCAGGTGGTTACCCGTTGCATTTCCCGTTCTGCCAACAAGAGCAATTACATCGCCTTGCTTAACGGTTTCGCCCTCTTTAATGCAAATCTGACTTGCGTGGGCATACATGGTGGTAATACCGTTATTATGCCTTATCTTAACATAATATCCGTAACTATTGGTATATCCCGTATCGATTACGGTACCATCGGCAACGGCAAAAATCGAGGTGCCTTTAGGGGCTCTGATATCTAGGGCTTGATGGTTTCTTCCATCGCCCCACCAAGCGCTTACCTGCCAGGTGCCTTTCGGCAAGGGGAAAATAAAGCCCGAATTTTTAGCCATTGTGATTTCACTTTTGGAGGCGGTGGCTTTAGCATTGCCAACCAGCACAACTTCATCAACGGGTTTGCTTACAACCATAGTTGAAATGGTTTTTCTGCTGCTTTCAACACCGTTTATATATACGATTTCCTCTGTGATTCTATTTACGCCCTTCTGGCCCTTAACCTGAACCTGCTTATAGCCCACGGATTTTTTATTGGTGGTATTAGTTATGGTATTATAGTTTACCGAAACATCGCTGGTTACGGTAGCAACTGCCTTTACGGTCAGAGCAGACAACTTGTCCGAAATATCGGAAATCTCTTTAACATCGCTTAAAACAAAATACCCTTCTTCGAACTTAACATTTCCCTCAAAACCTACGGTGCACTCTACGCCTTCGGGCTTTGATTTATTATAAAGTTCTTCAAGATAAGCGTTGATTTTATCGGTATGAACGGTACCGATATGCTCATCCTCAACCATAACTGCAGTAGCAGAAACGATTTTAGATGATTTTTCGATAATCTGATTTGCTATATCTTCATCCTTGGAAACTTTAGAGGTATGGGTTATAATCAATGAATAATCGGGGGTGCCTACGGCGCCCTTTACATCTTCACCGCTAACCCTATCTTCAACTAAGGAAACGGCGCGGCCGAACTGGGCCTTATTCTTTACGGTAGCGATAAAATCGCCCTCATAATTTACTTTAAAACCAAAACGGACACCCGCGCAGGATAATCCGATAAAGAGGACAAAAACCGAAACTGCGGATATAACGGATACTTTCACATATTTAGGATAACTTAAAAACTTATTATAAAGTTTTTTAACAAAATCTACTGCTTTAAGAACTACGCTTTTACAAACGGTAGCATATTCTTTGCACTTACCCCAAACAAAAACACTTAACTTGGCAGTTTTTCGAGCGGCCGAAGTTATGAAGTTTTTAATATGTGAAATGGCATCGCTTATCATTTCAGTTTTCCTCCTTTCGCAAATCTTTAATTTCTAAAGGTTACAAATTTGTAACAACTTACAATCTTATTATACCAAAAAGTTACAAAATTGCAACCTTTTTCTTTAAAAATCACAAGGAAAATTATAGAAAACCCCGAGAAACCACTAATTCAAGCGGTTTTTCGGGGTTTAAAATATATTTAAATATATAGATATTTAAAACATTGATATTTGATTTGTATCGGGAAGTCCATCCATAGCACCTAAATCGGCCAAATCCTTGATGATTGTTTTGGATACGCCCGCCTCAACGGCAAAATCTTCTCGGGATACGAAATTTCCTTTCTGAGCGGCATCATAAATTGCGTATGCCGCCTTTTCTCCAACGCCCGAAAGCGCGCCGAAGGGAAGACGCATCTTGCCATCTTCGGGAACATATTTCATAGCGTGGGATTTATTAAGGTCTATGGGTAAAATCTCAATGCCTCTTGCCATCATTTCATTGAAGATAAGCATATTATTATAAACATCCAGTTCCTTTTTAGTGGCTTCTTTGCCCTTGGCCTTGATTTCGCGAAGGTAGCGTTTTACCGCTTCCCTGCCCTTAATTACGGTAGGAACATCCACGTCTTCAGGACGGGCGGTAAAGTATGCGCAGTAAAACTCAAGGGGTCTATACACCTTATACCAAGCCACTCGCAAAGCCGAAATAACATAAGCGGCTGCGTGGGCCTTGGGGAACATATACTTAATCTTATGGCAGGACTGAATATACCATTCGGGCACATTTACTTTTCGCATATCCTCAGCCATAGCTTCCCAATCTTCTTTGGAAATCTTGCCTTTGGCAACAAGTCCCTTACGAACGGTTTCGGTAATCTTAAAGGCGCGGCCTTCATCCATACCCTGATGGATAAGGTAAACCATTATGTTATCACGGGTACCGATAACCTCCGAAATGGTACAAGTGCCGTTATCAATAAGGTCTTTTGCGTTACCGAGGTAAACATCGGTACCGTGGGAAAGGCCCGAAATCTGCAAAAGGTCGGAGAAATTTTTGGGTTTACAGTCCACAAGCATTTCTCTAACGAAATTAGTACCGAATTCGGGCAGACAGAAGGTGCCCGTTTTCGATTCAATTTCATCGGGGGTAACACCCAACGCATCGGTGGAAGTAAACAAACTATATACTTTGGGGTCACTCATAGAAACATCATTTACGGGGATTCCCGAATATTCTTCAAGATATTTATATGTAGTGGGTACCACGTGACCGAGTTCGTCAAGTTTAAGTATGGTATCGTGGATAGAATGGAAGTCAAAATGGGTAGTTATAATATCCGAATTAACATCATCGGCGGGATGCTGAACGGGGCAGAAATCGTAAATACTCATACCCTCGGGTACGATAATCATTCCCGCGGGATGCTGACCTGTGGTGGTCTTGACTTTTGCCGATTCAACCAATTTTGCCAATCGGTCAAGTTCTGCCTGACTTAAGGTAATACCCATCTTTTCGCAATACGCTTTGGCAAAACCGTAGGCAGTTTTTTCGGCTATGGTAGAAATTGTACCCGCCTTGAAAACGTTTTCGCTTCCGAAAAGGGTTTCGGTATATTTTTGCACCTCATTCTGCACTTCATCGGAGAAGTTAAGGTCTATATCGGGCACCTTGTCGCCCTTAAATCCCAAGAAGGTTTCGAAGGGGATATCGTGACCATTTCGGTTAAGCGGGGTATTACAGTGGGGACAATTCTTTTCGGGTAAATCGAATCCCGAACCCACCGAGCCATCGGTAAAGAACTCGCTATACTGACAACTTGGGCAAACGTAGTGAGGCGCCAAGGGGTTAACCTCGGAAATACCCGCCATAGTGGCAACGAAAGATGAGCCCACGGAGCCACGGGAACCAACAAGATAACCTTGTTCTTCACTGTATGCCACGAGTTTTTGCGCCGAAATATACATTATGGAAAATCCATTATTTATAATGGCATCAAGTTCTTTTGCAAGGCGTTTTTCTACGATTTCAGGCAGATTTTCGCCGTAAATTTTATGGGCATTATCCCAACATATTTTACGAAGTAAATCATCGGAGCCCTCAATAACTGGAGGATAGTTTCCTTCAGGAACGGGAATAACATCATCGGATATCATATCCGCGATTTTATTGGGATTATCGATAACAAATTCCTTCGCCCTATCGCCAAAATAATCGAAATCCGCGAGCATTTCGTCGGTACTCTTAAAATAGAGGGGGGCTTGGTGGTCGATATCATCAAAACCTTGTCCCGCCATAACGATCTGACGGATGATACCGTCACTCTTTTTAAGAAAGTGAACATCCCCCGTTGCTACAACGGGAATTCCCAATTTATCGCCCAGTTCAACTACCTTGCGATTAAACTCTTTAATAACCTCAAAATTCTTAACGTTTTTGAACTTATTGGGGATTACTGCGCCCGTTTTCTTATCGGTTTTATCGGGATTTCCCGATTCTCTTATCATAAATTCATTGTTGCCAAGGGGCTGAATTTCCAGGTAATCATAGAATTTGGCAATTCTTTCGAGTTCTTCTTCGGGCTCACCCTTTAAAATTGCTTGATATAGGTCCCCTTGCTCACAAGCAGAGCCCACTATAAGCCCTTCGCGATACTCTTCAAGTTTTGAACGAAGGGTAATAGGACGGGCATGGAAATTATTAAGATGGGCATCGGAAATAAGGGTATAAAGATTTTTAAGACCCTTAAGATTTTTAACGAGAATAATCTGATGGTGGCGCAGTTTGGCAATTTCCTTGGAATTCATTTTAGAAATATCATTTTTGATATCATCAACAAAATATGCCTCAACGCCGTAAATCGCCTTAAATTCACCGCCCGATTTGCGAATGCTTTTAACCGCTTCTGCGACGGCGGGGTACGACTGAACAACACCGTGGTCGGTAATGGCTACCGCCTTATGTCCCCATTTATAAGCTCTTTTAATTATATCTCCTGCGCTTGCCACCGCATCTTTTGAAGACATATTGGTATGGCAATGAAGTTCTACCCTCTTTTCGCCTTCATAGTTATCGGTTTCCTCATAAGGTTGCAAAAGGGCTATGGAACGGGGCTCAACTATAAATACATTTTTGAAATTATCAAATTTATATCCGCCGTTTATAAGAACAAAAGCGCCGTTTTTCAAAGGAGCGAGTTTATCAAGTTCCTCGGGGCGAACAAACATAGATGCGCCAAGGGAATTTGTATGGTCAGAGAAGTTAAACTTAACGATAACCCTTTCACCGCGACGGGTATTAATTTTACGGTCTTCGCGGGCAAAAACCTCACCGAAACAGCAAATTTCAGTATCGGTTTCGGTCACATCTATCATAGATTTTAAATTATTACTGTTAATGCTTCTGCCGTAAAAAAGTTTGGGATTATCCAGATAGCAAAGATGATTTTCGGGAATATCCCTGCGTTTTTCGAAATCCATTTTGGTTTCGGTTTTCGGCTTTGGTTTTACGTGCGCAGGCTCTTCGGCAGGCGGAATCTGCATTTCTATATTATTAAGTTGTCCCGCAAATCCTATATCTACATTTTTGCCGAAATATCTTAACGCAAGCGACTTAAAATGCTTTTCGAATTCACACTCTTTTATGGTATCAAGTCCGCCGAAAGAGAGGGTAACTATAACCTTATCGCCCTCTACTTCATACTCTGCTCCGTTAAAATATCCGTTTAAAGCGGGTTTAATATGTCTGATTTCTTCGGTTATATCTTGGCACGCTTCTTTGCAGAATGAAGCGGGTGAGAAAACGCAAAAAGTATGTACCTCATTTAAACTTAAACCGCTTTTTATTTCGTTTCTGAAGGTTAAAAATGTAGCCCTGTTAATATAATTTTCGCTCTTAATATTGACGATAAGTTCTCTTTTTTCGGAATTAAGGTCGCACTTATCGATGACCGCACTACCGAATGCGGCCTTTATATCATCATCAATATAATTTCCGAAAAGTTTAATAAAGGGGTACATTTTTACAACTCCGTTACATTTTTTCTATTTCTTCCACCAAAGTATCAAGTAATTTTTCTTCGGGGATATTATTTATGAGTATTTTTCCGTTTTTAAAGAGGATTCCGCAACCCTTGCCGCCTGCGATGCCGATATCGGCTTCACGGGCTTCACCGGGGCCATTTACAACGCATCCCATTATGGCTACGGTTATATCTTTATTTACACCCGATAGGCGCTTTTCCGCCTCTTTGGCTATACCTATTAGGTCTATAGATGTTCTGCCGCAGGTTGGGCAGGATACAAATTTAATTCCGCCCTCTTTAAGCCCTATGGATTTAAGCAGTTTATTTGCTGCCTCAACCTCTTTTATGGGGTCATCAGTAAGGGAAATTCTTATGGTATCGCCGATATCTCTGAGCAAAAGTCCGCCAATACCTGCAGCGGATTTAATTACGCCCATATTTTCCGTTCCCGCCTCGGTAACTCCAAGGTGCAACGGGTATGGGCATTTTTCTGCCGCCAAGGCATATGCCTTATACATTTTTACGGTATCGGAAGATTTAAGGGATAAAACTATATCACCAAAATCAAATTTTTCCAAAAGGGATATATGATACATTCCGCTCTCAACCATGGCTTCGGGGGTTGGAGAGCCGTATTTACTTAAAATATTCTTTTCAAGGGAGCCAGAATTTACGCCAATTCTTATGGGGACACCGTAATTTCGGCATATATCAGCAACCTCTTTAACGTGGGCATCATCACCGATATTGCCCGGATTAATTCTAACCTTATCAACCCCCGCTTTTACGCTATCTACAGCCAATCTCCAATCAAAATGAATATCGGCAACCAAGGGAATTGATATATTCTTTTTAAGGGTTTCTACTGTTTTGATAGTTTCCTTATCGGGAACTGAAACGCGAACAATTTCACAACCCGCCGCCTCTAAAGCGAGGGCCTGACGCACATTTCCATCTATATCGTGGGCAGGAACGCTTAACATTGACTGCACCGCAATCGGTGAGCCGCCGCCTATAAACATACTACCTATCTTTACTTTTTTGGTGGTTTTATTTGTAAACATAAACTACCCTCTTTATGCGTTTTAAAAAATCAGTCCGAAAATATCCTTTGCGGTTACGAGCAACATAATGCCTATTAAAAGGGCAAAGCCCACCGCATGAATTATAGATTCATACTTTTGCGGAACGGGTTTTCCCGTAATCATTTCGAAAAGGATAAACATAAGCCGTCCGCCATCAAGAGCGGGAATCGGCAACAGGTTAAATATACCTAAATTTACGGTTATAAGTGACATAATGGGCAGAAGATTAACAAGTCCCATTTTAGCGGCGGTACCGATGGTGGCCGTAACCCCAACGGGTCCCGAAACCGCGCTAAGACCATATTTGCCGCAAAGCAAATCTATAAGGGAACGCCATATTACCAAAAAATACGATGCGGTGGTTTTCACCGTCTGCGATAAGAAACTGCCGAAGGTTCTCTTTTTGCCTTCAACGGTAAAATCAACGGTGAGGTAACTTATTCCTTCCTCTTCCTCTGTGCCGAACTTAACATCTTTAAGTTCCTTCTTTTCGCCGTCGCGAAGAACGGTTATATCTATCTTTCCGTCATCAACATTTGTAAAGGAATAACTCAGGTCATAGGTGGTTAAAATTCTTCTTCCATCCACCTTCAAAATTTTATCGCCTTCCTCAAGGCCATAATCAGAACTCACCGCGCCCTCATAAAATCCTGCTACGGTGGTAGTAGTGAAAACCTTGGTGGGAAGCAGCGTACAACCTATAAGAATAAATCCCAGAATTATATTAAAAATTGCTCCCATTGAAACGATAAGAAAACGGCGCCACGGTTTTTTATTGCAAAAAGCCCTTTCATCCCCGCTTTGCTCATCTTCACCCTCCATAGCGCAATAACCGCCAAGTGGGATAAGGTTTAACTTATATGTGGTTTCCTTGCCCTTAAAGGCAAAAAGTTTAGGACCGAAACCAACGGCAAATTCATTAACTCTCACACCTAAAAGTTTTGCCGCTATGAAATGACCGAATTCGTGAATAACGATGAGTATAAGAAATACTACAACCGCCACTGCATAGGGCCAAATATTATTTAAAACATTTAAAAAAGCAGAAATATTTATCACACCTTATTTAGTAGCCAGATTTAAAACTGTTTGGCGGGCAAGTTTATCCGCCTCAAAAATATCCTCTACCGAGAAATCGGTTTTATTCGTAGCTTTTTCCATCGCTTTCTCATTAAATTCAGCGATATCAAGAAAACCGATTTTACCTTCAAGGAAAAGTCGCACCGATTCTTCATTGGCGCCGTTAATCGCAGTAGGATAAAGGCCGCCTCTGTTTATCGCCTCAATACAAAGAGGCAAACAGCGGAAGGTTTCTGTATCGGGCTTTTCAAATGTTAAAGTACCGATTTTAAATAAATCGAGATTTTCGAACTTAACTCCACGATTTGGATAGGTTAATGCATACTGAATCGGCACCTTCATATCGGGAGTTCCCATTTGGGCAATTACGGCACCATCGGTAAACTCAACGCCCGAATGAACAATACTTTGTCTATGCACCAATACCTCTATATCCTTGGCCTCGACGCCAAAAAGATGCACCGCTTCAATAACTTCAAGTCCCTTATTCATAAGGGTTGCGGAATCCACGGTTATTTTAGCGCCCATTGACCAATTGGGATGCTTGAGGGCTTCCTTTGCGGTAACATTTTTAAGTTCATTAATGGTTTTTCCGAAGAATGGGCCGCCCGAAGCGGTTAAAAGTATCTTCTTAAGAGAGCCGTTTGGCGCGCCTGCCAAAGATTGAAATATTGCCGAATGTTCACTGTCAACAGGCAATATTTTAACCTTCTTTTCACGGGCGAGTTTATTAACAATAACTCCCCCCGTTACCATTGTTTCCTTATTGGCAAGAGCAATATCCTTGCCTTCGTTTATGGCGGCAAGGGTGGGCTTTAATCCCGCTATACCTACAATGGCGCTTAAAACAATATCTCCCTTATACGCGGCGGTTTCTATAACGCCCTCCTCACCCGAAAACACCTTTATATCGGTATCTTTAAGGGCAATTTTAAGGCGGCGAGCCGCACCGATATCACTCAAAGCCACTATATCGGGCTTAAATTCTCTCGCCTGACGCTCCATCAATTTATCGTTACTACCCGCCGATAGAGCCCTTACTCTTATATTATGGGCACGGGCAACCTCTAAACTTTGGGTGCCGATAGAGCCGGTGGAACCTAAAATTATAAGTTCTTTCATTAAAGCACTCCAAATTCAATGAATATATAGAGAACGGGGGCAATGAGCAAAATACTATCAAATCTATCAAGTATTCCGCCGTGACCGGGAATTAAATTGCCGTAATCTTTAAGCCCTACAGAGCGCTTAATAACAGAGGCGAACAAATCTCCCAACATACCGATAATGCAGAAAAGAACGGTTAAAGGAATAAGCACATACGCCTTATTAATGCTAAAAATCAGAGTTAAAATGAAACTGATGATGATGCTTGATAAAATTCCGCCAAGCGCCCCTTCAACCGTCTTTTTAGGACTGATTTCGGGGCAAAGTTTATGGGAGCCGAAGTTAACGCCAATGAAATATGCGCCCATATCGCAAACGGAAGAAAAATTAATAAGAAGCAATAAATAATATATTCCGTTTATGGAATTTATAATACTTCCAAGGCATAAAAAGGCGGTTGAAATTATAATAGGCATACCGATAAATGCGGCTATCTGACCCATTGAGAATTTCTTATGATTTTTAATAATCAAAACTACCGCCAACAAAACAAACAGCCCGATTATAGCAAATCCGAGGGCATCGATATTCTGGCGAATCCACTTCCAACCGGAATTGAGATTTCCTTCGAGTTGGGTATCGATAAACTTTTTATCCACCAAATCCGAAAAAGCGGAATCTTTGAAAAATACATAGACCAATGAAAACAGCGAAGCCAATGCCAAACTCAATAAATCATTTATTTTTGCAGCGTTGCAAAGCATTTCAAATACGGCAACGGCGGCCAGTAATCCTAAAAATACGGTTATTACCAAGGGGGCGACCGTTGTGCCGATAATCAGCAGCGCTATCACCACGGCGGCTATAACAAGACCTGAAATTATACGGGTTTTCATAACTTTTCACTCCTATACTCCGCCGAAACGACGGTTGCGTTTTGAAAATTCATCTAATGCTTGTTCTAAATGTTTTGGCTTAAAATCGGGCCAAAGAATATCGGAAAACCAATATTCTGCATAGGCCGCTTGCCAGATAAGATAATTTGAAAGGCGGTATTCTCCGCTGGGCCTTATAATAAAATCAGGGTCGGGTTGACCTGCGGTATATAAGTTTTCGGAAATTAATTCCTCGGTTATATCCTCTATAGGCGTTCCCTTTTCGATGATATTCTTAAGGGCGTGAACTATTTCATCTCTGCCGCCATAGTTAAGGGCGATATTAAGATGGAGTCCCGTAGCATCCTTACTGTCATCCTCTGCTTTTAGCATAAGTTCCTTAATATCATCGGCCAAAGGTCCTCTCTCACCAATAAACTGAAGGCGGATATTCTCCCCTTTGAAGTTTTCGGTATCCTTAAGATAATCACGCAATATATTCATAATATTATCGACTTCATCTTGAGGTCTTTTCCAATTTTCCGTAGAAAAGGCGTAGACAGTCAGATACTTAATACCGATTTTATTGCAATATCTCGCTATATCCTTAAAGGTTTTTGAGCCCGCGGCGTGACCTGCCATGCGGGGAAGCGAACGCTTTTTTGCCCACCTTCCGTTACCATCCATAATAATGGCGATATGGGTAGGCAGTATCCTATCCTGCATCGATTTCTTTTTGAAGAACATAAAATCCCTCTTTCATACAAGGAAAAAGCGGGCGCATAAATTTTACATAAATTATGCGCCGCTTAATATTATTTAGATTTCCATTATTTCTTTCTCTTTATTAGCCGAAAGAGCATCTACCTCTTTGCAGAATTTATCTGTGAGGTTTTGGATTTTCTTTTCACCGCTCTCAACATCATCTTCGGTGATTTCGCCGCCCTTCTTGAGTGCCTTTAATTTATCTAAAGCATCGCGGCGTTGATTACGGATAGAAACCTTTGAATCCTCGGCGGTTCTTCTGACATCCTTAACTATTTCCTTACGGCGTTCTTCCGTAAGGGGTGGGAAGTTAAGACGGATAACCTTACCGTCGTTCTGAGGATTAATGCCGATTTCAGAGGTAAGAATGGCCTTTTCGATTTCTTTAAGCATTGAAGCATCCCAGGGCTGAATCAAAAGGGTTCTGGCTTCGGGAACCGAAACTGCGGCCATCTGCTGAATAGGTGTTGGGGAGCCGTAATAATCAACGGTGATTCTATCGAGTACCGATACATTGGCTCTTCCCGCTCTTACCGCTTTATACTCGCGATCAAGGGCCTCTAAAGTTTTGGACATCTTTTCTTCTGTATTTTTAATAAGTTCCTGCATAAATAAATCCTCCTATTTTTCGGTTACTAATGTACCGTTATGGTCGCCCAAAACGGCGCTGACTATATTATCTGGGTTATTAAGGTTAAAGACGAGGATATCGATATCGTTATCCATACAAAGCGATGCCGCAGTGCTATCCATAACGTGAAGTTGCTTTGCAAGTACCTCGTGGTGAGAAAGGGTATCATACTTTTTAGCATCGGGATTAAGTTTGGGGTCGCTATCATAAACGCCGTCAACATTAGTGGCCTTAAAGATAACATCGGCGCCGATTTCTGCCGCGCGTAACGCTGCGGCGGTATCGGTAGAGAAGAAGGGGTTACCAGTTCCGCAACCGAATATTACTACTCTGCCCTTTTCAAGATGTCTGATAGCTTTATTTCTGATATAGGGCTCCGCAATCTGACGCATTTCAATGGCCGTTTGAACTCGGGCATTGACATCAAGTTGCTCCAAAGCATCTGCAAGGGCTAAAGCATTTATAGACGTAGCGAGCATACCCATATGGTCGGCTCTTGTTCTATCCATTTTTCCGCTTGTTCTGCCGCGCCAGAAATTGCCTCCGCCAACAACGATGGCAACCTCTACGCCGAGATTTACGCACTTTTTAACGCTTTCGCAAACCTCAATGACTTTATCGAAATCAATGCCTGTTCCCTTTTCGCCTGCGAGAACTTCACCGCTGAGTTTCAAGAGCAAACGCTTGAATACGGGTTTCTTCTCCATTATAGCACTTCCTTAACTTTAAATATATTTATATATATTTTACTATATACTGAAGATATTGTCAATTACTTTAAAACAAAAACCGCAAGCTTTTTTGCCCGCGGTTTAAATGTGGATATCTTCTGACTTTTTATTGCATCAAAGGAAAATTATCTGCAGTAAAATAAGGCCGATAACACCTGGAAGTCCTAAACCCGCGCAGGCCGTTACCGACCACCAATTTACCGGTATATGTATCCCCGTAAAAGAGGTGGTAACATTTATTAAAATCAATGATATTATACCCGAAAAAGCGTTTAAAACAAGGGATTTTATCGGTTTTCTGCTCTTTATAAAAAACACTATAAGAATAAGTGCCGTAACCGATAAAACCGCCACCGAAAAAACCTTTAAAAACTGCATAAAAAACCCTCCATATAGATTATATGAAGGGCTTTTTGTTCGTATGAAAATTTAAAATTATTATTGCTTATTTTCTTCGGCTGCAATTTCGGTTTCGGCGGTTTCTTCCACCTCTTCCTCCACTTCGCAAACAACCGTTTCGCAAGCGGGGGCGGACTTCATTTTGTTATTGATTTCAATAACATTTTTAACGAGAAGTATAAACATAAGTATGCCTTCATAAACAAGGCGAAGAACAATAGGACCGAGAACGGCAACACCGATTCCTATAAGGAAATTTAAGCCAAAACGACCGAATATCCAATCGAAACTGCCACTATAATAAGAACTGTATCTTGCGGCATCAATGAGTCGTCCGATAAACCAAACTGCGTTACCAACAGTAGCGCTTAAAACACCAACGGCAAGACATGCTACAGAGAGGAAGGTGAAAATGGCTTTGAGAACCGTCTCCAAATATAGAGATTTAAAATTAAAGTAATCGTGAATTTTCTGGAGCATTTTTTTATCGAAAGTACCATCAAACTTTTCTGGCAGAACCTTTATGTAAAGCAAAACCGTAACCGCGATAGCGGCGAGAACTCCAACAATAGCGAAAAATGTCATAACAAGATCCCCTTTTTTGTTTTTTATAATTATACTCTTTGGGCAAAATTTTGTCAATAAACAATAAAGGCAGATGAAAGTTCATCTGCCTTTACAAATCTTAATCTTTCATATCCTTATCCCTATCAACTATAACGCCTGTTTTAGCGTTAATTTCATAGGAATATTCATGCGCTTCTGAATCAAAATCAATCTCGTAAACTAAAACGCCGTTATCGTAATCAAGATGATTTTCTATCATACTAACGTCCGCTTTCTTAAGCCCCGCATCAGAAAGAGCGATATCAAGGGCTTCATCGGCAGTAAGTTTGGCTTCATCGGATGCGGTATTTGTCATACCCGATTCCATCGCGCTTCCGCCATTGTCATTTCCATTGCTATTACCGCCCATATTTTTATCGCCGCCACAGGCGGAAAGCATTGCGATAAAAACTACGGAAAAAATAATTGCTAATAATTTCTTCATAATGTTTCCCTCCCGTTTATAATTTTCCAATGTTTTTGAAATTTATAACTTGTAAAATTTATCAATTTTTGGGTTTGATTGATTTATGATAATGAGCATAGGTACAGGAATTCCCTTCGCCCAGCACAACGGCTTCCGTAACATCTCCCACAAACAATGTGTGACTGCCTACATCGGTTTTACTAATTACCTTTAAGGAGAAACAAGCATTAGTAAATTTCGGAATATATTTTATTCCGTTTGATGTGCGATAATCCGCTTCGCAATCGGCGAACTTATCCACATCCCTGCCCGACTGCATACCAAAATGTTTTATAACATCAAAGGGCGCATCATCTGTGAGAACGCATACATTAAGCAGTCCCGTTTTTTCAACCATTTCCTTGGTTAAACTGTTGTTTTGAAGGGAAATTGCCATTCGGTCGGGGCCGAGAGCAACCTGAATAGCCGTATTGGAAATACAACCGTTATCCTTATCCCCATCTTTTGCCGTTACCACAAACAAGCCGTAACTTAATTTATGATAAGCCGATAAATCTATTTTACTTTCATTAACGAAAGTAGCGTGCAAGAAGGCCCTCAAATGCCTTACCGTGACGAGCTTCATCGCGAGCCATTTCGTGAACGGTATCGTGGATAGCATCAAGACCTAATTCTTTAGCAAGTTTAGCAAGTTCGAATTTGCCGAGTGTTGCGCCGTTTTCGGCATCAACGCGCATTTCGAGATTTTTCTTTGTGGAATCGGTTACAACTTCACCTAAAAGCTCTGCAAACTTAGAAGCGTGCTCTGCCTCTTCGTAAGCGGCCTTTTCCCAGTAAAGACCGATTTCGGGATATCCTTCTCTATGAGCTACTCGAGCCATAGCAAGATACATACCTACTTCACAGCATTCGCCGTTAAAATTCTCGCGAAGGCCTTCGATTATTCTTTCATCAACGCCTTTTGCAATACCTACAACGTGCTCAGCAGCCCAGGTCTTTTCGCCTGCTTGCTCTTGGAATTTGGAAGCGGGAGCATGGCAAATGGGGCATTCAGCAGGAGCTTCGTTACCTTCGTGAACATAACCGCAAATTAAACATACATACTTTTTCATAATAATGACCTCCGAATTTAATATAAACTTATTTATGATTTTTTAATCATTGCTCTTTACAGTTACGGCAGATTCCGTAAACTACACAAACGGCATTTTCTATGCAAAATCCCTCTTTGCCCGACATAACCTCTATGGTTTTATCATCCACGGGCACATCGGTAATGGATCCGCATTTTTTACAGTGAAGATGCAGATGGAAGGAATTATCGCAATCAAAATGGTCATTTCCATCCCCTACTACAACACTGATTATCTCGCCATCTTCCACCAAAATCGCCAGATTACGATACACGGTACCTAAACTTATATTAGGTATCTCTTTTCTTACTTCTTCGTAAACCTGCGAAGCGGTAGGATGAGATTTTGAATTTCGCAATACCTTTAGTATTGCTTCGCGCTGTTTTGAGTAATTTCTCATCGCCTTCTCCTAAATTAGTAATGATTACTGATTTTATTATACACGCTTTTTCCGGTTTGTCAACAGTTTTTTTAAATTTTCTTGACATTTTTTTGTCAAAGCTTTAAAATTATTGTGTAATGACAAAAGAAACGGGTGATTTGGATGCAATTTAAAGGCATTTCCGATTCGGTTATCAAACGATTACCCCGATATTATCGATTTTTAGGCGAACTTAAAAATGAAGGAATTTCCCGAATTTCCTCTAAACAGCTTTCTGAGAAAATGGGATTTACCGCAAGTCAAATAAGGCAAGATCTCAACTGTTTCGGCGGTTTTGGTCAGCAGGGCTATGGATATAACGTTGAACTTCTCCGTGAAGAAATCGGTAAAATACTCGGTCTTGATCGCAGAGATAATATTATTTTAATTGGCGCGGGTAATTTAGGTAGAGCCGTTGCGCAGCATATAAGTTTTGAGGCCTTGGGATTTAGTTTAATAGGTATTTTTGATCGAAAGGAAGCGCTTATCGGTCAGGTAGTAAGAAATTTGCCCATAAGAAATATATCAAACCTCGATGAGTTCTGCAGGGAAAATAAACCTACCGCCGCCATTCTTTGTATACCCAAAGAGCAGGCCAAATCCATCGCCGATCAACTTGTTAAATTAGGAATTAAGGGCATATGGAATTTCAGCCACTATGATTTTGGAATTGAATATCCGCAAATCACAGTAGAAAATATGCACTTCGGCGATAGTTTGATGACTCTTTCATACAAATTAAACAGTGAGGAATAATTAGAATGCTCTTGGTTTTTGCCGAGAGCGTTTTATTATTTTTGTTGCTTTTTTTAATATGTAATGTATAATAAATTTGAAAGGAAGTGACGAGATGAAAATTTTCACCAATAAAGAATCTTTACGCGAGTACTCCATATCCGCATATCTACACGATGAGCGATGCAACTGTGAAATTCACCGTCACGAATATTTCGAAATTGAATTTATTTTATCGGGAAGCGGTACCTACGAAGTTGATAATATCGCCTATCCGATGGAACGGGATATGCTCTTTTTCACCACCCCCGCTTCTTTTCATATTTTAAATACCGATAAACCTTTTCGACTTATAAATGTATCATTTAATTTTGATGTTTTCACAGAACTTGGTATGGATAAGTTTATTGATGCCGGCGTGCCCGTTGCCATTAAACTTTTGGGCGATGACCGTGAAGTTATGCATACATATTTTAGAGAACTTGTTTTTGCGCAAAGAGAATTTAACGAGCCTTATAAAAAATGTCTTTTATCCTGCATTCTGCACAAAATCGCAAAGATTTCCCCCGAATACACACCTATCGGCAACAACCATATCCGCAAAGCTCTCATATATATATCAAGTAATCTCGGTTCCGAAATCACTTTGGAATCGGTTGCAAAACATCTGGGAATTTCCTCGGTTTATTTATGCACATATTTTAAGGATACTATGGGTATGAGTTTCAAAAGTTATCTTGATAATATCCGCTTTGATTATGCGCTCAAACTTCTTAAATCCACCGAAATGAGCACCATAGAAATTGCCCATTTATCAGGTTTTAAGGATTACTCTAATTTTATGAGAAGATTTAAAAGGCGATATGATATAACACCCAACGAATTCAGGAAAGAACAAAAAGAACTGCGATAAAATCGCAGTTCTTTTTATTTTAATTCTATTATCGCGGCCAAATTACCGCGTTTTTCTCCCATCACTCTATGGGAATAAAGAAAATCACTGTTTTGACAGGTGCAAATATCGGCAATATCCATATTTTCTTCCCTGATACCCGCCTTTAAAAGTATTTTCTTATTAGCAAGGCGAAGATCCAGGTTATAGTGGTCGGGGCGCGTTGGAGTGAAAACGCCGTCTAAATCAATATCAGTTTTTTTGAAGGCATCTAAAACGGGATCATCAACTTCATAGCATTCTTTACAAATACACGGTCCTATAGCGACAATAATATCCTTCGGATCGCAACCGAATTTATCCACCATTTTATAAACAGTTTTTGCGCCGATTCGCTTTACGGTGCCGCGCCAACCAGAATGGGAGGCCGCTATAACCTTTTTTACGGGGTCGCAAAAAAGCAGAGGCGTACAATCGGCATACTGGGTTACAAGGGCAATCCCTCTTTCGTTCGTAATAAGCCCATCAATATCCGTAAAAGAAGGTTTGGTAAAACCTGCGCCCAAATCTTCGCTCGTTACGATTTTCAGATTGTCCGTATGGGTTTGATGACTTAAAACCAGATGGGAAAGGTCACTGCCTATGGTGCTTAAAATTCTTCTATAGTTTTCGGTGGTTTTTTCTCGAGGCTCACCCTTTGTGAAACTCATATTCATAGAAGAAAAGTATCCTTCGCTCACACCGCCCATTTTAGTTGTGAAAGCGTGATTTACCGCACCGCAATCTTCAAGTTTAGGGAATGTTATATAAACGAGTTCGCCGTTTCTTTTTATATTAACTGTATTACTCTTCATAGCGCTCCTCAAATATTTTTGAACATAATCTATCGGAATTGGCCATAAGCCGTTTGCTATACTCTTCACCGCAGTTTTGGGCAATACACGCAAGCGCCTCGGCCATAAAGGGAGGTCGGGAGTTTACCGAATGGGTATCACTTCCGAGAATATAGATATAATCACCCTTAATGAGTTTGAATATTTTTTTGCGCATTCCACCAAGAACTGCCGCGGCATTAATCTGCGCGAGACACTTGCCATCCTTTACAAGCTTTAAAATCTTTCTGATACCGCGACAACCAAGATATCTTTCGATATGAGCGAAAACAGGTATATATCCCATACGGCAAATATTTTCTATGGTCTGTATCGTAATGGCATCAAAGGCGGCCATATTGAGTTCTAAAAGAATATAAGGAGAATTTCCGAGAGTAAAGGATTTTATATCCCCTATAATTCCCATACGGTCAAAATAATAAAACTCGCAACCGATATGAAGGCGGGGCAGATTCTTACCGCTGACCGCCGATTTTAACTTTGAAAAGGATTCTTCCCTTGCTTCAAAAAACTCATTCGCATCCATTAAATGCGGATAAAAATGAGGTGTTAAAACAACATCGGTAACCCCCTGCTCTTTTAACATTTCTAGTAGTTCCACCGATTCTGCCACATTTTTTGCTCCATCATCAATTTCGGGAAGAATATGGGAATGAATATCCATAAATCTCATTTTTATCACCATCTTTCTTAAAAAAAGGGGATGTTCGAGCGCGACATCCCCTTTTAAATTTGAATTCTATTATTTGCTATATTTTTTATAATATTTTTTCTTGCCCTTTGCGCCTGCCGCATTCATAACTGCTCCAAGCACTTTAACATTGGCAAATTCAAATGCCTCAATGGCTTTCTTAAGGGCATCGCTCATAGTAAATTTATCGCGAACTACAAGCATAACACCATCGCTTTTAGGCGCAACTATAAGAGCATCCGAAACCACGTTAACAGGCGGAGTATCAACAATAATATAAGCATATTTTTCTTTCAGTTCGTTTATAAGAACTTCATATTTAACCGAACCTAAAAGTTCAGAAGGGTTGGGCGCCTGATGGCCGGAAGTTAAAACATCAAGGTTGGGACTAACCGATTTTACAACCTCAGAAAATTCTGCAAAACCGCCCAATACATCCGAAAGACCCTTATCGTTTTCCACCTTGGTTTTCTTATGAATGGAAGAACGACGCAAATCGGCATCGATAATCAAAACTCTATCGCCAAGTTGGGAAAATGCGATGGCCATATTAACCGCAGTGGTGGATTTACCTTCACTTACATCGGAGCCCGAAACCGTAATAACGTTTCCTATCTTTTTATTGAGCAAAAACATAAGATTTGTTCTTATAGATTTATAGGCCTCTGCTACTGCAAAAGGAACTTTGGAAGATTTTATTTCACCGTATTTATTAGTTTCCATATCGGCATCCTCCCTTCGCATAATAAGCGTCGTTGCCGCCACCCTCAAAATCGGGAACGGTACCTAGAAGCGGGATCTTATAAATATCCACGAATTCATCCGAGCTATCAACGGTCTTATTAAGGTCTTCGGCTATAAATAGGGCAACGTAGATAACAATTGCGCCTATCAAGGCTGCAAGAACAGTGGCTCTGGCAGTGCTTGGAAAGGCCTTGCGGGCACTATCCGCTTCAGCGGCAACAAGAACATTAGAATAGGGGATAAATTTATTTATATATTCAGGAACTAAACTCGCATATGAATTTACAACCCTTATGGATTCGCCGGGGTCGGTAGTAGTAGCGCTGACATTGATGATGAGGGTTTCCTCATCCTTGCGCTCGGCAGAAATCATTCCTCTGAGCTGCTGATAACTATATTTATTGCTTAATTTATCGGAAAGATTTTTATAAATATTGGGAGTTTTAAGAAGGTCAACAACAGTATTACTCAAGGATAAAGATGCCGAAATATCGGTGCCTTGAACCTTTTCATAACCCGCATTATTATCTATAACCGCGCCGTTTGTGACCATTACGGATGCAGTTGCGGTATATCTGGGAGTTGCTACAAAATAACAGTATGAAAACGTTGCCGCTGCGCAAATTACTGCCGCACACAAAAGGGCGATAATTTTCTTCCAAGCAAACTCAAAAAGATAAACTACGGTCCACTTTTTCATATTTCTCTCCTCCATCCACTATATTTTATCCTAATAATTATATCATTAAGGTTATATTTTTGCAAGTACATTATTTTCTACGAAGCGAGCGCTTTCAAACACATCTTTTTTATCCTTATAACAAAAATCATAAACCTCAAGTATGGCATCGCCTTTATAGCCCTTTTCCCTGACTTTTTGGAAGAATTTTTGAAAATCAAATGTGCCCTGCGGCGGCAAAAGGCAATCCCCTTTTTCACTATTATCACTAATATGAATATGACGAATGTTTTCGCCTACACATTTCACTACATCAAAGGGTGAATATCCGCCTCTTATTGACTGCTTAATATCGAGGCAAATATTGGCATCTTTGCCCAGCGTTTTAACCATAAGTTTTAAATAATCGAGGTCTCCCGCTCTGAAGAGCACCACATTTTCTTGCAATAGCATGGCCCCATTCTCGCCAACCGCTTTCGATACCTCAAAAAATTTATGGCAATATTCTTCATTGGTTAAAAATTTATTAGGTTTTCCGCCATGCATAATGATATACTTGGCGCCAAGTTCCGCCGCCGCATCGGCATAGCGTTTATAAAGTTCGACGCCCTCATTAAATCTACGCTCATACCCCGCAAAAAAGACATATGACTCCGCAAGGGACATTGTCGGGTGCAAGGATACAACATCAATTCCATAGTGGTTTTTGATACTTTTAAGTTCTTTTATGAAGGGCTTTTCAAGTTCACTCGTTGCATTAAAAAATATCTCGGTGGTTTTTACACCGTTTTCGCCCACCAATTTCAAAGAATCTTCGGTTAGCATAGGGTAAAAACAGGATGTGGACACGCCTATTCTCATACCGAATTCTCCTTTTCCATTGGGTTTACAAACACCGTCTTATTAGTGGTATATATAACCATTCCGGGTTTTGCGCCGGAAGGTTTTTTAACGAATTTTGCGAGGGTATAATCCACGGGCACATTGGAAGATTCCTTGGCTTTACTGTTCTTCGCGGCCAAAGTTGCGGCGAAAATTATAGTATCATAAGGCAATTCTTTGCCTTCAGTTTTCACAAGCACGTGAGACCCATGAATTTCCTTTGTATGAAACCACATATCCGTTTTATCGGCCATTTTGGTGGTTATATGGTCGTTTTGTATATTGTTTTTTCCAACGAGCACCCTAAATCCATCGGGGCTTATATACTCATCGGCTTTCGGCGCGGAAACTTTTTTGCGGCCGCTTGCCGATTTTTCTTTTATATATCCCGCCGCCTTAAGTTCTTCGCGAATTTCATCAATATGAGAAAGTTTTTCGCAGGTCGAAAGTCCCAAAAGGACCGATTCAAGATATTTAATCTCTTCGCGGTCTTTTTCGGTAAGAAGCGTCAAGGATTGTTCGGCAGAATAACTTTTTTTATATTCTTTAAAGTATTTTGCCGCATTGTTTTGAGGGCTTAAAGAAACATCGAGGGGAATTTCTATAATTGCCATATTTTCATCGTAAAAATTAGGCACCTTCGCTACGGGTGTTCCCGCAGCAATCAAATGGATATTGGCCTTTATCAGTTCTCCGTATATCCTTAAATGTTCGCGGTTTTTGCAACCTTCAAGTTCTTTAAGGCGAAGATTCAATCTTTTATTGGCCCTACTCATAAGATTATTGACAAATCGGGTTAATTCTGCCGATGCTTTACCTATTCGATTGGTATTATCTCGGCCGCTGAAAAAGGCATCGAGAAGTTCGCTATATGAAGCAAATTTTTTTGACTGATAAAAGTCACCGTATTGCTTTATGGGATAAAAAGAAAACTCTTTGGGCGCGCCGTTTTTATCAAGTAGCATTACGGGTGTTCCGCCTGATAAAATGGCGGATTTTATATCATTTAAAGCGTCCATCAAAGGTTTCACATCATAAATTTCAGAAGTTAAAACCTCTCTGCCGTACGCTCTATATTCTATTTCTCGGCAAACGAGGGGAGAAAGTCCATCGCAAACCGATAAAATGGCCTTCCACAAAGGCATTTCGGGGAGAGATTCAATATATTGCACCGTTTCTTCCGCCGAAGTTTCGGTTATATCCTTTTTTGATAGTGCTTCGGGATATTCGTACTTAGCCCCAGGCCAAATAATCCGTTTTGCCGTTTCTATATCACTGCGGCGCAGGGCATCCAAAATTTTCCCATCGGCATCGAGCATAATTATATTGCTCTGATTTCCGATTAGTTCGCATATTATTTTGAGTTCGACTCTATCGCCCATTTCATTTGTGCTCTCGAAACCGAACTCGATTATTCTTTCAAATCCCGATTGATGAATTTTTGTGATTCTCGCGCCGCCGAAATGCTTTCGCAAAAGCATACAAAAATTTGGCGGAACAGCGGGATTTTCCGTCTTTTCTTCAGTGAAATTAACCCTTGCCGAATTGGGCCTTGCGCTCATCAAAAGCCGCTTTGAAAAACCTTTTTTGCGCAACAAGAAAACCAACTCGTCTTTAGACGGTTGGTACGCTTTATCAATATGGCAATCTACGGCTTTCGAAAGTTCCGCCGTAAGTTTACGAATAAATCCGCCATCAAGCGCCATTTCTTGCCTCCAAGATTTTTTTAAGTTCAAGAGCGGTACTTGCCGCCTCGTTATATTCTTCTTCCTTGCCCGCTATGTTTTTTAAATCGCGGGATTTTCTATTTAGTATATTATACTGCTTTTCTATGTAGGAAATATTTTGGGGCGAAGTGGGAGTTAGTTTGCCTATCCTCATTTCAAGAGGCGAGATGTTTTTTTCTACTCCGTCATATTTTACGGCCATAACCGAATATATTTTTCCGTTTTCCGTTACTGCTTCTTCATTTTCTATGAAAAATCCCTTCGCCAACAAATTCTCCCTTAAAAAAGAAGCGGCGGTGGTGGGTTGCAAAATGAGTTTAACACCATCCTCCTTAAGAAAAGGTGTACGGTCAATTATACCCCAAATAACCTCGCCGCCCATACCTGCGATGATAACATTATCGGCATCACTCCTTGTAACGCCTGAAAGCCCGTCACAAAGAACGAGCTTTACATTATCTACACCAAGTTTTTCTAAATTTTTTCGGGCGTTATTAAGGGGCTTTTCGTTAATATCCGTTGCGGTAATCTTTCCGAATCTGCCCGAAAGTGCAAGGGCGGCGGCAAGATAGCCGTGATCTGTTCCAACATCACAGATATTTTTACCCGTTTCCGCAAAGGATAATAATAGCGAAAGCCGACGGCTTAATGGCTTCATTATTTATCGGCAAAATATGCGTTAAGTTTTGCAAGCAAAGCATCGCAATCAGTTCCGTGAACACTGCATGCCTGCTCAATGGTTTCGCCTCTTGAAGCGGGGCAACCAAGACAATGCATACCTATTTCAAAAAAGTAGGTTGCGGCGCCTCTGTCAATATCAAGTACATCGCCTATAAGCATATCTTTTGTGATTTTCATATTTTTAAATTCCTTTCAAATTAGAATAATTTAGGTTCTGTTTTTAAATCTGCGCGGTCGTGATTATAGAGTTTTCGGTTATCAAGGGCCCACATTCGCGCGGAAAAATCATCCTTATTAAGCCCAGCAACCGCTTCTCTCATCTCGTAAACCCTTGAATCCATAAGGTCGAGTTGAGATAGGAGTTCGGCCTCTATAAACATAGGTCTAACGGCGGCTCCGAAATCGGGCTCCCCGTGATGAGATAAAATCATATGTTCAACGAGCATTGCAGTTTTGCGGTCAATTCCAAGTTTTTCGGCATATTTATTAACCTTTACGGCTCCCATAGCCAAGTGACCTAAAAGGTTACCTTCTACCGAGTAATTTTCCGCTACGCCCGCCTCGTTTACTACAAATTCCTCAAGTTTGGAAATATCATGCAGCATAGCCCCCGCAAGCAGTAAATCCTTATCGATAAACGGATAGACCTCGCAAATCATTTCTGCCAGACGAACTATGGATAAAGTATGCATCAAAAGACCGCCGCGAAGAGCGTGATGAAGTTTATAGGCGGCAGGCCAATATAAAAGGGCTTCGCGGTTATCCTCATATATAGCGGTAACCAATTTTTTAAGATCCGAATCCGAAAAATCATCCGCTACCGACATAAGTTCATTATACATATCAAGGGAAGAATAGGATACCGACTGAACGAAATCTTCCATAGTTACATTATCTTGATCAATACAGTGGCGAATTCGCTCAATTCTTAACTGGTCCACTCCGTTATACTGGGATATAGTACCTCTAATTTTAACCAGATCGTTATTCTTGTATTCGCCGTGTTCCATAAGATTATAACGCCAAAGTTTTCCGTTAATCTCGCCATCTTTATCACCAAGGGTGAAATCGAGATACGTATCCCCTTTGGAAGAGGTTTTCTGTTCAACCGATTTAACGAGACAGTATCCCTCTACTCTGCCCATATTATCAACAGGTGTAAAGTTCATAAAAACTCCTTAAATTTTATTTTTTGGTATTTTTAATATCGAAAATATTGTACTTTTTAAGTAGCAAAACCATAGGTATGCCAAGCACTACACAAATAACAAATTCGCTCACCCCGATAGATAGTGCGGTAAGACCAAATCCCCACGGCGTTGCGCTCAAAAGATAAAGTTCCGCGCCGATTATAATCGCATTAAAAAACACGGGGGAAAGCAGGGAAAGCACGGGTATTCCCTTTATACAAATTTTTCTTAAAGCATAGGTAACCACTGCAGCCAAAAGGGTAGCAAGGGTGCCGAAAATCATATCCATAGCATTAAAAGATGCTATATTGGCTATAAAGCAACCCACCATTAGCCCCGGTATTGCCGACGGGGTAAAAATGGGGAGAACGGTTAAAATTTCGGCTATTCGAAACTGCACCGAGCCATAGGAAAAACCTATTCCCGCCAAAGTTAGCCCCGCATAAGCGGCGGCTATAAGCGCCCCTTCGACTAAAAATCTTATTTTTTGTTTTCTATTCATTGGTTTTGCCTCATAATGACTTATAAAAATTTACGGCCAATTGGTCGCAACGCTCATTTTCGGGATGACCTGCGTGACCTTTAACCCAATCAATCGTAACATCGTGAATTTTAAGTAATTTTAAAAGTTCTTCCCATAAATCAGGGTTTAAAGCGGGTTTTTTATCCGCCTTGCGCCAACCGTTTTTCTGCCAAGATTCCGCCCATCCTTGAGTAATGCCATCTGCCACATATTTGGAATCGGTGACAAGCCGCACTTTACAGGGCTCTTTAAGGGCAGAAAGGGCTTTTATAGCGGCGGTAAGTTCCATTCGGTTATTGGTGGTTTCCTTTTCACCGCCCGAAAGTTCTCCTTCCTTGCCATTATAACGCAAAATGGCTCCCCAACCTCCAGGACCGGGATTGCCTGAACAAGCGCCATCGGTAAAAATCTCTACATATTTTAACATATAATATTACCCTTTTCAATACTTTCTGTAACTGCCGATTACCTTGCCGAGCACCGAAGGTTTTTCGGGATGAATCGGTTCAAAATCGGGGTTTTCGGGGAGAAATACGATATTGCCGTTTTTATCTATGCTAAGGCGCTTAACAGTTGCCTCATCCCCGTCCATACCGATTATAATATCCCCGTTCTTGCAAGGGCAGTTTTTATCCGCAACTACAATATCCCCATCTAAAATTCCCGCATTTTTCATACTTAGTCCCGATACTTTAAGGGCAAAGAGACCTTCGGAATTTTTAGTGGGATAGGGTATATAATCTTCTATCTGCTCAACGGCAAGTATTGGCTGACCTGCCGTTACTTTACCAACAAGGGGCACCATAGCAGAATCATATCCGCTATCGATTTTAATGGCTCTTGAATAGCCGGCGTTTCTCGTTATGTAACCCCCCTCTTCAAGTGCACCCAAAATGCCGTGCACCGTAGAGGTGGATTTGATTCCCGTAGCAAGACAGATTTCTCTGACTGTAGGGGGAATTCCCTTTGACATCTGCTTTACCAGATAATTATAAACATCGCTTTGTTTCTGCGTGAGCGGGGTTTTAGACATAACTCTTTCTCCTTGCGAACATTTATTCGTTTTTATTATATCATCTACGGCTCCTTGTTGCAAGGTTTCTTTGTAAAAAATATTTCTTTGAGTCCTAAAATGGCTATAAAACCGCCGAAAAGTCGCGCCGTCCACTCGCCGCCGATAAAGTCCGCGAGGAATATTCCCCCTATAGCTCCTATAATCCCGCCGAGCGCCAAGGGTAAAACGGTTTTCCATTTTATTTGTTTTTTAAATACATAAATACCAAGCGCCGTAATGGCTATAGGGATAAAAAACAAAAGATTTATCCCCTGCGCTTTTAACTGTTCGGTATCGGCAAATACGGTTAAATAAATAATGAGAACGGCGCCGCCGCCAAGCCCCATTCCACCTATAATTCCCGATAAAAGCCCTGCTAAAAGGGCGCCCATACTCATCTTAATATCAGGCGGACACCCGCATAAACCATAAATCCGCCGAATATTCTTTTAAGCCAAAACGGTGAAATTTTCTTTAATATAAGAGTGCCTAAACCCGCGCCGATTACTCCCGATGGAATAAAGGGTAATGCATCGGAAAATTCCACATAACCTTTCCACATATAAACTATGGCGCTTATAACGGTTATGGGAAGTATCACCGCTACGGCATTGGCATGACTTTCCTTAACCTCCATACCGTTTCTTTTCAGTAGCGGCACCGCAAGCATACCGCCCCCTGCGCCAAAACACCCGTTAACTATGCCTATGAGGATTCCCATAAGCGTATTTTTGAAAATTTTTTTCGGTTTTTTCTTCATTTTATCACCACTAATATTCTTTCCGCTAAGGTATAATAATATTATTTATTAAAAACTCTTTTCTTTTTGGAAGAAATTTGCTATAATAATTGTAACTATGATTTTTGAAGGGAGAAGACCCACAATGGTTGTTAATATTGACGGGCTTAATATTGAATATACCGAAAAGGGAAACGGCATACCCGTTTTGCTTTTGCACGGTTGGGGCTCCTCCTTTGATGTTTATAAAGGGGTAATGTCGGCCCTTGAGGACAGATGCCGCCTTGTAGCCCTTAATTTCCCCGGTTGCGGAAATAGTGACACTATGGAAAACCCTTGGAAGCTTGAAGATTACTGCGACCTTGTTCTTAAATTTATTAAGGCGGTAGGCCTTGATAATCCCATACTTATAGGTCACTCCCACGGCGGACGAGTGATTTTAAAACTTGCGGGGGATAAAATGATTTCTCCGCCAAAAATCGTTTTGCTTGACTCGGCGGGGCTTATTCCTAAAAAAACTTTTAAACAGAAAATGAGGGCGAAAAGTTTTAAGTTAATTAAGAAAATTCTAACTTTGCCCCTTATCAGAAACAAATCTGAAGGTCTCCTTAATAAAGCCAGATCCCACTACGGTTCTGCCGATTATAATTCGGCGCCGCCCGTTCTCAGAAACACTATGGTATCCCTCGTTAACACAGATTTAAGGGATATCGTTCATAATATCACCTGCCCCACCCTGCTTATCTGGGGTGAAAACGATACGGCAACCCCTCTTGCCGATGCTAAAATTTTAGAAAAACTCATTTCGGATGCGGGACTTTGTGTGATTAAAGGCACTGGGCACTATTCTTTCTGCGAAAAGCCCTACGAAGCCCACGCAATACTTCGAAGTTTTATTCATTAACAGAGGAAATTTATATGGAACTTAAATTATTAGCGGTTTCTCTTATACTTTTATTTTCTGCGGTAGGGGGAATTTTTTCCCTTGTAAAACAACTTCAGATGTTGCAGCAGAATTCATATTTCCCTTCAAGATATATGAAGTGGGTTTTAAATTCATATTCGGGAGAACTTGCGGTTAACACCTTTGTTTTCTGCGTGGCTTCCCTTCTTTTTGCAACCGAATTTTATTTTGCCGAGGCAGGTCTTTTGGGGGCCTTTGCCATATGGAAAATTGTAGAGGCCGTAAACGTTCAAAAAACCTCAATAAAAAAACTGGTATTTACAGCCAGAGTTAAGCGTCTTTTAGGCGCCGCTCTCATTGTTTTTATAATCCTTGCCGTATTATTCGCCATTGATTTCAGAAAATTCACTTTTTGCATTGTTTTGGCGGTGCTTTTCGGTATAGTTTCGCCCCTTCTCACCCTTCTTATCTGGGCGCTTACCAAACCTATCGAATGGGCCTTCGGTAAATGGTATATTGCTGATGCTAAAAAAATTCTTAAAAAACAAAAAGGGCTTACGGTTATCGGTATTACGGGAAGTTACGGCAAAACTACTACAAAGTTTATCTTAACCCGAATTTTAAGCGAGAAGTATAACACCCTTTGCACCCCACAAAGTTTCAATACTCCTATGGGCGTTGTGAGAACTATAAGGGAACAATTAAAGCCCCAAACCCAGATTTTTGTCTGTGAAATGGGGGCTAAAAATATAGGTGATATAAAAGAAATCTGCCATATCGTTAACCCCGACCACGCCATTATAACCTCGGTTGGCCCTCAGCATCTTGACACCTTTAAAAGCGTAGATAATGTTTTTAAAACCAAATTCGAACTTGCCGACGCGGTTAAAAAAGTGGGTGGCAAATGCCTTGTGAACGGCGAGTGTGAAGAAATAAGCAATAGAATTCCCCACCGCGCCGATGTTATCCCCTTTGGTGAGGGCACCGAATATTTTGCGGAAAATATCAAATATTCCGCTCAGGGCTCAACATTTACCCTATATCTCGGCGGGGAAAAGATAAGCGTTACAACCCGTCTTCTCGGCAAACACTCGGTAGCCGATATTGTTGCGGCAGCGGCCCTCGCTCATATACTGGGCGTATCCGCATCAGATATTGCCTTCGCAATTTCCGCTTTAAAACCCACCGAGCACCGACTGGAACTTAAATCCTTTGAAAAGGGCTCTCTGCTTATTGATGATGCCTATAATTCCAATCCCGTAGGTTGCCTTGAAGCCGTTAATATTCTGGGCTCTTTCGAGGGTATGCAGAAAGCAATTATCACTCCGGGACTAATCGAACTCGGCGAAAAAGAATATGAAAGCAACTATAATTTAGGTCTTGCCGCCGCAAAATTCTGTGATATAATTATCCTTGTTGGCAAAAACCGTTCCGTACCCATGCGGGATGCTATTGCCACCACCGATTTTAATAAAGATAATCTTTATATTGCGGGCAGTTTTAAAGAAGCGCTGGATATTTACCGCACCAAACTTAATAGCAGCAGCGTTCTCTTGATAGAAAACGATCTGCCCGATAACTATTTGAATTAAAGAGGTTTTTTTATGAAAACAAATATTGCCGTATTTTTCGGTTGCCGCTCGGTTGAACACGAGGTTTCCATTATTTCCGCCGTTCAGGCAATGCACTCTATAAACCGAGAAAAATACGATGTCACCCCCGTTTATGTTGCTAAAGACGGTTCTATGTATAGCGGGGAAGCCCTTTTTGATATTGAAAATTATTCTGACCTTGCAGGACTTATAGAAGGCGCAGAAAGGGTAACTTTTATAAAGACAGCCGAAGGCGTATTTATGCACTTTCTTGATAGTACCCTTTTCAAAAAGAAGAAAGATATAGAAATAAATCTTGCCTTCCCCATCGTTCACGGCACCAACTGTGAAGACGGAACTATGGCGGGTTATTTTGAGTTTTTGGGCCTTCCTTATATTAGTTGCGATGTGCTTTCCGCAGCTGTGGGAATGGATAAAGCGGTATTTAAGGATGTGCTTAAAAATGCAGGTCTGCCCGTTCTTGATTATATAACCGTAAGAGCCAAAGAATATGCTCTTAATACCGAATTTTTCACAAATAAAATCAAAAACGAAGTGGGATTCCCCCTTATTGTAAAACCCGTAAATCTGGGCTCCAGCGTAGGTATTTCAAAGGTTAAAACCGAAGACGAACTTATAGATGCAGTTTCCCTTGCCTTTTCTTTTACCGACCGCATACTCATTGAAAAAGCGGTGGAAAACTTAAGAGAAATCAATTGCTCGGTTTTAGGGGATGCGGATAACTGCGAAGCAAGTGTTTGCGAAGAACCATTTATGCACGATGAAATTCTTTCCTATGATGATAAATATAAGGGCGGCGGTAAAAACGAGGGCGCCAGTAAAGGTATGGCGTCTTTAGGCAGAAAAATCCCCGCCGATATAACCGAAGAAAAGGCGGCAGAAATCAAAAAACTTTCCTGCGATATCTTTAAAACCATAGGCGCTTCGGGTGTTGTTCGTATAGATTACCTTTACGATACCAAAACCGACAAGGTTTACGCCAACGAAATCAATACCATCCCCGGCTCCCTTGCCTTCTATTTATGGGAAGCTACGGGTCTTAAGTATACCGATATGATCGACCGCCTTGTAGATATTGCTTTCAGAAGGCAGCGAAACCGCGATAATCTCACCTTTACAATAGAAACAAACATCCTTTCGGGCGTTTCTTTCGGCAGCAAAGGTGCAAAAGGAGCAAAACTTTAATATGACATCCCTTCTTATTAAACTGTTTATTAAGAACGGCGATAACACCAAGGATAAAAATGTCCGCAATGCTTACGGTAATCTCGCAAGTATTACGGGCATTATCTGCAATATCGCGCTTTCTTTTATAAAAATCATAATCGGTGTTATTGTTTCGAGTATTTCCATTATCGCCGACGGACTTAATAACCTTTCCGATATGGGCTCATCCGTTATCTCCCTTATCGGTTTTAAACTTGCGGGTAAACCCGCCGACCGCGACCATCCCTTTGGTCACGGAAGAATCGAATATATGTCGGCATTTATTATTTCTGTACTTATTCTTATCGTGGGTGGAAATTTGCTTTTCAGTTCCGCAAAGACCCTGATTGGCGGCGGCTCCGCGCCCGTTTATGATTTATGGACAATTATTATTCTCGGCGTTTCCATCCTTATTAAACTCTGGATGTTTTTCTTTAACCGAAAAGTCGGCAAGAAGATAGATTCTGCCGCTTTACTGGCTACCGCAAAAGATTCCATAAACGATGTTGTTACCACATCGGCAATTCTTATGGCCTGCCTTATAGATAATATATGGACTCTCCCCTTTAATCTCGATGCGGTTATCGCCCTTTTTGTTTCTCTGTTTATCATCCATTCGGGACTAACCTCTGCCAAAGATACCACCGACCAACTTTTAGGCGGTCCGCCCGATAAAGAACTTATTAAGGAAATTGAGGATACCATTCTCGGCTTTGATGACTTTATAGGAATTCACGATTTGATAGTGCATAATTATGGACCGGGAAGACAACTAGCATCGGTGCACGTGGAAGTCCCATACAATATAAATATAGTAGAGTGCCACGAGCAAATCGACGCCTGCGAAAAATTGATTTGCGAAAAAACGGGGGTTGAACTTGTTATTCATATGGACCCCATTGATACCGATAACGAGGCCGTTTCCAAAGCAAGAGAGGATATGGCTGCGGCAATTAAAAATATTCACCCCGCAATGACATTGCACGATTTTCGTATGACACCCAATGCTAAAAACCGCACAAATCTGATTTTTGATGTTGTGGTACCTTCCGACCTTAAAATGACAAAGGAAGAAATGAACGAAAAAATTTGCGCTCTTGCAAAGGAAATCAATAAAACCTATTGTTGCGTTATAACATTTGATGCGGATTATATAGGAAATTAGAATTTGGTAAACTTTAATAAATCGACAAAAACCGCGTGATTACGCGGTTTTTTTGTTTTGGCAACCAGCGGTTGACAAAAAGATGCTTACAATAATTGCTTGACGGTGCGGAGATACTATATTAAAATTGATAATCGTAGAAGGAGGTCATTTTATGACATTAGGACAAAAAATTTCCATTCTCCGCACAGCACTTAAAATTTCTCAAGAGCAACTTGCAGAAAAACTTGAGGTTTCAAGACAATCTGTTTCCAAATGGGAATCGGATAAATCCATTCCGGAACTTAATATTGTTTTAAAACTTTCAAATATTTTTAATATTTCTCTTGATGACTTATTAAAGGATGAAATTCCCTTGGCTCCTACCTATACAGAGCCCCTTTTCACCCCCACCGAAGTTGTTGATTATAACTTTAAATATTTCGGCACCGATGGTTTCAGAGGCGAGGCGGGTACCGTCCTTACAGCCGACCACGCTTATAAAATCGGTAGATTTTTAGGTTGGTATTATTCTTCGTCTATGTCGGGTAACCGCGACGGACATAAAACCCGAATCGTTATGGGTAAAGATACCCGCCGCTCAAGTTATATGTTTGAATATGCCATTGCGGCAGGTCTTTCGGCTTCGGGAGCAGATGTTTATATGCTCCACGTTACCACCACCCCCAGCGTTTCCTACGTAGCCCGTCAGGATAACTTTGACTGCGGTATTATGATTTCCGCATCCCATAACCCTTTCTTTGATAACGGCATTAAACTCATTAATACCTACGGCGAAAAGATGGATGACTATACTCTGTCTCTCGTTGAAAAATATATGGATGGTGAAGTTTCTGAATTTGGTTTTGAAGATGATCTGCCCTATGCCGTTAAGGAAAATGTAGGTAAGATTATTGACTATTCCGCTGGTAGAAACCGCTATGTCGGCTATCTTATTTCGGTTGCCGCCAATTCATATAAGAATTTGAATATCGCCCTTGACTGCGCCAACGGCTCGGCCTGGATGATAGCAAAATCCGTATTTGATGCTTTGGGCGCTAAAACTCACATTATAAACGCCCAGCCCGACGGAATAAATATTAACGCCAATGCGGGTTCTACCCATATCGGTAACCTTCGCAAATTCGTTAAGGATAACCATTTTGATGTTGGCTTCGCCTTTGACGGAGATGCCGACCGTTGCATAGCCGTTGATGAAAACGGTGATATCGTAAACGGTGATCACGCAGTTTATATCCTTGCAGAGATGCTCAGAAGAAAAGGTCTTTTAAAGGGCGATACGGTAGTTGCTACCGTTATGTCTAACCTCGGTTTCTTCCGCGCTTGCGATAAAGCGGGTATTAAATATATCCAGACAACCGTTGGCGATAAATATGTTCACGAAGCGATGACCAAAAACGATTGCAGCGTTGGCGGCGAGCAGAGCGGCCATACAATTATCAGAAAATACGCTTCCACGGGTGACGGAATTTTAACCGCAATTATGCTTACAGAGTGTATGGTAGAAACCAAGTCCACCTTAAGCGCTCTGGCCGCCCCCGTTCAGATGTATCCGCAGACCGTTAAAAATATCGCGGTTAAGGATAAATCCGCAGTTATGGGTGACCAAGCGGTGCTTGATGCGGCAAAGAAAATCGGAGAAGAACTTGGCAATACAGGTAGAATTCTTCTTCGCGAAAGCGGTACGGAGCCCGTTGTTCGTGTTATGGTTGAATGCGAAAGTCAGAAATCCTGCGAACTCTATACCGAAAAAATGGCAAAACTTATAGAAGAACTTGGTTATACCAAATAATTTTTTCTTGTAATATAAGCGTTTTTATTATAGAATATAGGTAACGGGGTTAACCCCTATTTAAAAGGAGGAATACTATGCCAACCATCAATTCGTTCAAAATCGAAACCAAACGCAATAATCTTCATCTGCGCGTAGCTAAGGGACATTTTGCTACAAGCAACTGCCACTCTAACTACTATATAGATGTTGCGGCACAGAAATCCCGCCTTTCAGAAGCCAAAGCAATAGCCGAGGAAATCAGTTCGTATTATTATAGCGATACAATTGTTGATACCATCCTTTGTCTTGACGGTATGGAAGTTATAGGCACCTGCCTTGCCGACCGTCTTACCAAAGGCGATTATATCAATATGAACGCCCATCAGACCATTTATGTGGTTACTCCCGAATCGGTAAACTCAAGCCAATTGCTTTTCAGAGATAATATTGTTCCTATGATAGCGGGAAAGCATGTGCTTATTCTTGCCGCCTCGGTTTCAACGGGCAGAACAGTTGAAGCCGCCATTGAGGCCGTTAGATATTACGGCGGTATGGTAGTAGGCGTTGCCGCTATATTTGCAACAGTTGAAAATTGCGGCGGTCTTCCCGTCCACTCTGCCTTCAACCCCCACGACCTTGAGGATTACGGAACCTGGAGCGCTCACGAGTGCCCAATGTGCAAAAAGGGCGAAAAAATCGACGCCCTCATAAACTGTCACGGATTCTCAAAACTCTAAAATATAAACCCTAAATAAAAACTCAGGCCCGAGATTTAATCTCGGGCTTAATTTTTTATATAGTGACTTTTTTGTCGAATTATGGTATACTTATTTTAATATGTTAAGGGGGACGAGTTATGTTTTTCTCTACCAAAGAAACCATACCCGAGGGTATTGGTTTCTCCACCTTCGGCGCTACCCATCTTTTATGGCTTTTAGGATTTGCTATAACCCTTGCCGCAGCTATTGTCTTATATAGAAAATTAGATACCAAGGGCAAAAACACCATGCGAATTATTTTGGGCGCTGGCGTATTTTTCTTAGAAATGCTTAAAAATGTTGTGGCCATCTGCATCAATGATTTCGGCGTAGGAAATCTCCCGTTTCACCTATGCGGCATCAGTGTTTTGCTTATAACTTTTGATATCTTTAAACCCACCAAAACAGCCCGTTATTTCCTCTATTATCTGGGAATCCCCGGAGCGCTTTTAGCGCTTTTATTCCCTAACTGGACGATGCTTCCCTGTCTTAATTTCTCCCATATTCATAGTTTTGTAATACATATAATGCTCGTAATCTACCCCGTGATTTTGGTGACGGGCGGCGAGTTCTTGCCCGATATTAAGGCAATGTTTAAATGCATACTATTGCTTATTTGTATGGCAATTCCAATTTATTTTATAAATCTGCTTTGCGATACGAATTTTATGTTTTTGATGGAGCCCGAAACGGGAAATCCTTTGGGACTTTTCGAAAAATTCTTAGGCAGTCACCTTTGGGGCTTCCCCATTCTTCTTCCCATAGTAATGTTTATTATGTATATCCCCATTATTGTCGCTCGAAAATATCAAAAGGGCAAAAAGGAAGAAATTAAAGAAAAAATCACTGTTTAAAGGAAAAGGAAACTTATGAAAAAACTTTTATCTCTTTTACTATCGTTATTACTTATTTTAACATTATTTGCGGGTTGCGGTAAAAATACTCCCGAAACCCCCGAAACCCCAACGGCTCCTCAGACCGAAACGGTAGAAAAAGCCGATGGCTACATAGAGTTTACCAAAGCCGATTTAGATAAGGCCAACGCCCAGACCTATACAAAGCCCAAGAACGTTATCGTTATGATAAGCGACGGTATGGGAATAAACGATATTGCCCTCGCCAATAAGTTCAGTGACTTTTTATTCGATTTTGGCCTTACATTTGAAAACCTTAAAAACAAGGGCGATATGGGCACCGATTCCCT
This sequence comes from Acutalibacteraceae bacterium, assembly GCA_045588995.1. Taxonomy (GTDB): domain Bacteria; phylum Bacillota; class Clostridia; order Oscillospirales; family Acutalibacteraceae; genus UBA737. Next base: position 16,564 of record JAZNFF010000079.1, on the reverse strand, counting down.
TTCGGGACTTACAGATTCCGCCGCTTCCGCAACGGCTATGGCTACGGGTCAAAAAACCGAAAACGGTTTTATCGGTATGAAACCCGATGGAACAAATCTTAAAAACGCCCCCGAACTCGCCCGAGAAAAAGGCAAAAAAGTAGGTATTGTAACCGATGATAATATTTACGGCGCTACTCCTTCAGGATTTACGGTGCACTGCGCTTCCCGTGACAACACCGAAGAAATTGTTCGCTTATTTATAGAATTTACCCCCGATGTTTTAATCGGTGACGGTTATTTAAAATACCAAAGCAGCGTTCAGAAGTTTAAGCGCATTGGCAATGTAAAGGAAGAAACCCTTGCTAAAATCAATGTGGCGGCAAATGAAAAAGAATGGGAAAGCAAGGCAAAAGAGGATCCAAATCGCGAAAAGGCATTTTTCGGATTTTTGGAAGCCGACCTTCGCACCAATAGTTATTCTTTGGCACATGCAACGCAGGTTGCCCTTGAACGCCTTCAAAATGAAAAGGGATTTTTCCTTATGGTTGAGGGCGCCGCTTGCGATAAAGCGGGACATAATAAAAATGCCGCCCAGAAGCCCGTTGGCGTTACCAATTTTGATAAGGCGGTTGCCGTTGCAGTTAAATACTGCACTGAAAACCCCGATACCCTTCTTATCATCACCTCTGACCACGAAACAGGCGGTGTAACCCTGCCGCAAGGCGAATATACTCTAAGCAAGGATATCTTTACAACCGATTATCATACAAATGCAAATGTAGGCGTTTTCGCCCTCGGATACGGCGCCGAATATTTTAACGGTAAAACCATTGATAATGCCGACCTTGGCAAGTTTATCCACGCCGCAATCAAAGGTGAAGAATATAAATAAGAATGGATTTACCGAAAAGAAAACACCCGCGCCTTAAAAATTACGATTATAGCGGTAGCGGTGCATATTTTGTTACGATATGCACACACAATCGCCAACACATATTATCAGATATTATAGGGCGGGGGCTTGCTCCCGCCGAAATACAATTATCTGAATTGGGGCAAATTGCCAACTCAGAAATTCTTAATTTAGAAAAACGATACAATATTAAAATCGACAAATATGCGATTATGCCTAACCATATTCACGCAATAATCGTCATCAAAAATGAAATGGCGGGAGCAAGCCCCCGCCCTACGTTATCGGATATAATCTGTACGTTTAAATCCTTAACAACAAGGAAATACCATTTAACGTGTCCCCAAAAATCAATTTGGCAAAAATCTTTTCACGACCATATAATCAGAAGCGAAAAGGATTACCTTGAAATTTGGAAATATATCGATGCCAATCCTCAGAAATGGGAAGAAGATTGTTTTTACACAGAATAAAATGAAAGGGCTCAGAAATTCCCGAGCCCTTTCATTTTATTCATCTAAATCTCTTTTTTGCTGTTCGTTAATGCTCTGTAATTTATTAGCGTAACCCAATTGTTTGAGCAAAAGTTCCATTGTTCTATCAAGTTCGCTGCCCTCTCTATAATCCGCGGGGAACATCCAGTCAACCCGCTTATGCTTGAGAAGCGGGGTTGCGTTATGGCTCTCATCGGGCTGGTAAATCGCGATAGAGTGACCGCCCGACTGCTTAACAAGTTTCATACAAGGAACATCTGTAAGCCCATCACCAATATAAATCATATTGCTAAATAGCACTCGCTTTTCGTTATCGGGGCGGGAACTATTTAAATCAACATTATTGTTAATATCCAAAACGCCCTTATTTATACGGTAAACGAACTGGGTTTTATTGGTATAGTTAACCGCCATTTTAGGCCAATGTGCCTGTCCATCCTTATATAAAAACTCGCAAGCGTAGATTTTCTTAAAATACTTGGCGATGGAAGTGCCCTCGATAATTTCTTTAAGACCCGATGAAAGCACATAATGTTCAACCTCTACGTCCGCTTCTTCGGCATAACGGTTGATGCGCTCAAACCAATCTTCAACGCCCATATGATACTCAATATCCCTGCCGCAAGCCACAAGTGATTCGCGGGTAATCGGCGTCTTGGTTTCGCGGGCTTTTTCCACCATACAGTACATATATGTGAGTATAGAATCCATAGTTTCGGCCTCGGCTACCTCGCCCGTATAACGCCAAAATTCCTCAGGGCTCATACCAACGCTTGGGATAAAGGTATACTCCTGCATATCGCGGGTACAAAGCGTTTTATCGAAATCATACATTATTGCAACAATAGGTTTGTTCATAATAAACCCCTTTATAGATTTTTTCACATTGTAACATTTAAAAGAAATATTGTCAACTAAAGAAAGGACTTGGGAATTTCCTCTCAAGTCCTTATATTTTTATTATTCTTATAATTTTTTCAAATTATTATAACTCTTTAAATAATAGTCATCTATTCTTCACGCATCATATCGTAGTTCGCTGAAATTCTAAAAGCGAAATTCGGATATTTATTTATAGGCAAAATTAAAAAATCATCCGATTTCGTTACAAAATTCAAAAAAGTTTTTTTAAATCCTCCGAAAAACAGACCGACGGCTACGCAAACGTTCGCACGGATACTATTATTTTCTCTTGAAATTACAATGTCGGATTTGGATTTTTTAGCATAAGCAATAGATAGATTTATAAACTCCTGCGTTTCGGCATCATATAAAGATAAATCAGGTCCTTCGGCCATTTCCGTTTTTTCCGAGAATTTTGCTTCATAAATTATTTTTTCCATAAAATGCCTCCAAATTAAAAAAGCGCACCCCGAGGGGTGCGCCGAAAAAGTGTTTCCCTCGGTTTCGCTACCACACTACACCGATAAAAATTATATCCGCATACGAGAATATAGGGATAACACCTTTTACCAAGGTATTATTCCTCGTATACGAAAGAAAAATTATCGAATATAAAATTGTAGTGTGGTATGCACATATAATACCATATAAATATGGCAATTGCAAGAAAAAAGGAATTGGGGTTTCCTAAAACCTTATATTTTTATTATCCTTATAGGTTTGCCATATTTTTTCGCAGATTCTATCATAGATTTAGTGCCTTTGCTTTTCCCATCCCAAAAGCATATTACAAAATCACATACACGGGCCATTTGCTCGTTTCTTTTAGGCCCTGCGCTTTTGCCGTATTTGCCCCAATCTGCAGGGTATTTTTCAACCTTTAATCCGTTTTCTTTTGCATATCGCTCGCCCATAGCATCGGTGCCTTTTGCGCCGCCCGAAATAATGATAATATTGTTTTCTTCGCGAATATTTATAAGATAATAATCGATATATTTTTTCGCATTATCATAATCCGTATAATCTCTGCAACCCGCTATAACTACCCTCGTTATCATTATATATCCTCTTGTTTATATGGGGATTATATCCCCTTAATATTTAGGATTATAATCCCCATAATAATATTTGTCAAGGAGGTTATCTTATGATAGTATTTGATAAGTTATGGATTACAATGAAAGAAAAAGGATTTTCAACATATAAATTAAGAGAGAATTGCGGAATTGACAGTAAAACGGTAAGGCGGCTAAAAGCTAATGAAAATATAGAAACAAACACGCTTGATAAAATTTGCGCCGCCCTTAATTGTCGCATAGAAGATATTGCCGAATATAAAGAATAATTAAAAATAAAAAAGCGCACCCCGAGGGGTACGCCGAAAAAGTGTTTGCCCTCAGTTTGTTGCAACGCAAACCAAAATTTCGCCATACGGAGAAAGGGTAACACCTTTTACCAAGGTATTATCCGTATGACAATAAATACTATTCAGTTTGCGTTGCAAGTAAATTTTACCACAACTAAAAATTAAAATCAATAATAAAATTAAATATATAAATATATTGAAAAATCTTAAATTTATGGTGCTATATTTTTGGTGATAAATATGGAGCTACCCAAACGAAAACCAACAAGGTTACAAAATTACGATTACAGTAGCGATGGTGGATATTTTATAACTATTTGTACCCATAACCGAAAATGTATTTTATCCGATATCGTAGGGGATGGCGTTTACGACATCCCGCAAATAAATTTAACGGAATATGGTAAGATATTGGAAAAATATATTGTTTTTATGAGCACAAAATATGACAATATTTCAATTGACAAATATGTAATCATGCCTAATCATATTCATTTAATAATTAAAATCGAGAATAAATCCCATATCGGTATGTCGCAAGCGCCATACCCTACGGCAAATGCAATCATTCCCAAATTCATATCATTGTTTAAACGATATTGTAATCGTGAAATTGGAAACAATATTTTTCAACGTTCATTCCATGACCATATAATTCGAGGCGAACAGGATTATTTAAAAATCTGGAGCTATATTGACACTAACCCTCAAAAATGGAATGAGGATAAATTTTATACAGAATAGCAAGACGGCTTGAGGTTAAACCTCAAGCCGTTTAATTGTATAATAAAAACTAATTACTTGTTAAGCGCTTCGTTAACTGCAACAGCACATGCAACGGTCATACCAACCATTGGGTTGTTACCTGCGCCGATAAGACCCATCATCTCAACGTGAGCAGGAACGGAAGAAGAACCTGCGAACTGAGCGTCCGAGTGCATACGGCCCATTGTATCGGTCATACCGTAGGAAGCGGGGCCTGCTGCCATATTATCGGGGTGAAGTGTACGACCTGTACCGCCGCCAGAAGCAACTGAGAAATACTTCTTACCCTGCTCGATGCATTCCTTCTTATAGGTACCTGCAACGGGGTGCTGGAAGCGAGTGGGGTTAGTGGAGTTACCTGTAATGGAAACATCAACGCCCTCTTTATGCATGATAGCAACGCCTTCACGAACATCGTCTGCGCCATAGCAACGAACTTTGGAACGCTCGCCGTTAGAATATGCGGTTTCATTTACAACGGTGAGTTCACCGGTATAGTAATCAAACTTGGTCTGAACATAGGTGAAACCGTTAATACGGGAAATAATCTGAGCGGCATCCTTGCCAAGACCGTTAAGAATTACGCGAAGGGGCTCTTTACGGGCTTTATTTGCGCTACGGGCAAGACCTATAGCGCCTTCAGCAGCTGCGAAGGATTCGTGACCTGCAAGGAATGCGAAACACTTGGTTTCCTCGCGGAGAAGCATAGCGCCCAAATTACCGTGACCAATACCAACCTTACGGTCATCAGCAACAGAACCGGGGATGCAGAAAGACTGAAGGCCAAGACCGATTTTCTCGGCGGCTTCAGCGGCATTTGCTACCTTATCCTTAAGGGCGATAGCGCAACCTACAACATAAGCCCAAGCGGCATTTTCGAAGCAGATGGGCTGAATGCCTTTAACGATATTATAAGCATCAACGCCTGCTTTATCGCAGATTTCTTTTGCTTCCTCAATGGAGGAAATGCCGTGCTTATTAAGCTCTGCGTTTATTTGATTAATTCTTCTTTCATAGCTTTCAAATAATGGCATAATCTATTACCTCCACCTTATTATTCTTCACGGGGATCGATTAAACGGGCGGCATCGTCAACACGGCCATACTGACCGCTTGCTTTTTCCATTGCCTCGTTAGCATCCATACCCTTTTTAATCATTTCCATCATCTTGCCGAGATGAACGAACTTGTAACCGATAATGGTATTGTTCTCATCTACTGCGCACTTGGTGATATAACCTTCTGCGAGTTCAAGATAGCGGGGACCTTTAACCTTGGTAGCATAGGTAGTACCTGTCTGAGAACGAAGGCCCTTACCTAAATCTTCAAGACCTGCCCCAACGGGAAGACCATCTTCAGAGAAAGCGGTCTGGGTACGACCGTAAACAATCTGAAGGAAAAGTTCTCTCATAGCGGTATTGATAGCATCGCATACAAGGTCGGTATTAAGCGCTTCAAGGAGAGTTTTACCGATAAGAATTTCGGAAGCCATAGCTGCAGAGTGGGTCATACCCGAGCAACCGATGGTTTCAACGAGAGCTTCTTCGATAACGCCCTCTTTAACATTTAAAGTGAGTTTGCAAGCGCCCTGCTGAGGTGCGCACCAGCCGATACCGTGAGTAAGACCGGAAATATCTGCTACTTCCTTAACCTGTACCCATCTGCCCTCCTCCGGAATGGGAGCGGGACCGTGATATGCGCCCTTAGCAAGAGGGCACATATTTTCTACTTCGTGTGAATAGTTCATATGTGTACTCCTTTCGAAATTTCATACAAAATGATTATATCATTTTTCGACAGAAAAAACAATAGGAAAATAGATAAATTTTTAACAATATTTCCCTATTGCTCTCTTGATTACTTGTTGTTTTTTCTATATACGAGATAATCTTCAAGGATAATGGTTGCGGCCACCGCATCCACAACCTCTTTACGCTTTTTACCTCGGGTATCGTTCATATTCAGATAGTTATGGGCCGAAACTGTGGTACACCTCTCATCCCACATATTAAGGGGAAGACCCGATTTTTCTCTTATTTTATCGGCAAGGGCGGTGCATTCCTCGGCTCGCCATCCGCTTGAGCCATCCATATTTTTAGGAACACCCACGACTATCATCTCCGCGCCATACTCTACGGCGCTTTGACAGATTTTTTCAATGAGTTTATCCTCATTATATTCGGTTATAACTTTTTTTGGAAAGGCAAAGCTTTCACCACTGTCGCTAACGGCAATTCCCGTTCTTGCCTTACCTAAATCCACCGACATTATTATCATGATTTATCTCCTATAAAACTTGAAATTCGGTTGCGCTTTGGCATATATTTATCGGGCACGTGGCTATGGTCATTCATAAATACGAGAGTGGGATTAAGTTCATCATCAAAATTTATCTGACTAACCGCCGTATTATCGCTCCAAGGAGTATCCTTAAGTTTTTTAATATCGCCGTATTTAAGGCGGCACATAAGACATCTTGTTACACCGCCATGGGTGGAAATTGCAACGGTTTTACCCTTATTTTCCCTAACTATACGGCAAATAGTTTCCCAAATTCTATTATAAGCATTTCGCATACTTTCTCCATTTGCGGGGAGAAAATCTTCGGGGTGGTTATCCCATTGATCTGCAAGGTGGGGATATTCGGCAAAGGCCTCTTTAAAGGGCCTACCTTCAACCACTCCGCCGTGCAGTTCAATAAGCCCCTTATCCTTTATAACCGTAAGACCTTTGCCCTCGGTAGCGGCCTCGGCGGTTTTAACGGCACGAATTAAAGGACTTGAATAAATTTTATCAATATGAATATCCTTAAAACGCTCTTTAAGAAACTCAAGTTGAATAGCGCCGGTTTCGCTTATATCAAAATCGCTTGTGCCCTGAAAAACACGGGAAACATTGCCCATCGCTTCGCAGTGGCGTATCAAATAAACCTTCGTCATTAATTATCACCAACCACCATTTTACCATACTTCCTTATCTATGGCAACTTTAATTTTTAGGGCAATAAACTCAAACGCCCTATGTCTAGAATAGGGCGTTTGAGTTTCTTACTTTATGTTTATTTTTAGATTATATCGAACAATACTTGATTGAGAATCTTTATACGCAAAACTAAAATTTATCTCGCTGGTTGAATCACTCGGAACAATTTCAAACAACGCAATTTCAGTTGACGCGCCATAAAAAATTTCATCTGTCGTCCTTTTGTCACATAAGGCCAGGGTTTCTTTCACGGAATAATTTTCAGACCTCTTTATAAACCATTTCGCGAATGGTTCACTATTGGCCATTGCTACATTTATTTTGTCTGCTCTTTCAATATCTATAACAAATGTATCTGCAAATCCGTTAGCATCTAAGTTGTATTCTCCGTCATAACTATAATAATTCCCATTCACTTCTATTATATCTAATCGGGGAATGCCATTTTCATCTACAGGAAAATCATAATAATTATCGACTCCGTCCATACTTAGTTTTTGATTTTCGCTTTTGTTAATGTGACTTGGATTTTCACAGCCACATATAGCTATTAACAAAAGAGTAATTAAAACAAACGCTAAAATCTTATGGTTTTTTTCCATTCGAAAATCTGGCCTCCCAAAGAATACTCAAAATTGCCATCGCTTTTTAATAACTGTGTTCTGCGCTGTCCAGTCGCTGGTTCTATTAAAATTAAGACATAGCCATTATCTGTATTACTACAATCTTCATATCCAATAAGCGTTATTGAATGACCGTTGGTAGTGCTTCTTATTAACAAGTGCATGGGGTCATTCGCATTAATGGAAGATTTTACGGCACTAAAACTTATTCTATCTGTTCTTGTAGCCGAAATACCCCAATGTGCATATGCATTTTGCATATCAGTCCACGTTGCATGTGCAGTTGGATTTCCAGGATTTATAAATCTTCCCACGTCATCCGCACCTAAAGTTGTACCATTATAGTAATTTATAACAGAAGCACACGTAGCCGCCCAACAATTTGGACCAGTTTGTTGCACTATCGGAACATTCAAAGTTTTATATGCTTTTGGTCCATCATATGCTAAAGTTCCATTTTCAGCCCCATCACACAACCCATATAAATCGGTAGTCAAATCTTCATAGGTAATTACTTTCGAATAATTCATTATTTCGCTTTGTGATACCAACATCTTAGTAGATTGAAAATCAGAATAAGAAAATTTGAATATTTCATTTGTGGCTTTGCCGTCAAATGCTTGTAGAATATTTCCGTCTGTTAACAACAAATAATTTTTACCGTCTTTTTTAGAAAGCAATCTGGTTAATTCCTCAGAAAAAGATTTAGAATAGGAAGATGTGTACTCATAATCAATATGGTTTATTTTCAGCAACCCTATAATTTCTCCATTTTTTAATACGGGGAAATAAACAATATCGTCATTTGTTGTTGTGTTTTTTACGGTGAAATAATGTCCTAATGTACAATCCGTTATTCGTCCTGTAATTAACCCATCCGCAAAAAAAGTATATAAATGCTTTTGAAAAACATTTTCCGCATATTTTATTACTTCATTTCCGACATTGCCGCTAACTATACCAGTTGTGAATACTGTTATTTTTGAATTTGCTGCCACAGTAAACCCTGAAAACGACAATGAAAATATCAAACATATAATAGCTATAATTTGTATAGTTTTTTCATAAAACTCTCTCCTTTAAACAAAAAACGCACAAGCAAAACAAATGCCTGTGCGCCGCATATTTAACCATAAATTACCTGATACGGTAGTTAAAAACAATTTGTGCTACGCAAAAGCATTTTGTTATGAAAACACAAATAAACCATTGGTAACACCTCTTTCTTTTATGTTTTAATTATATCATTAATAGTCAACAATGTCAATTTATATTTCCCTTAATTTTTTGTTGTAATATTTTTAAAAAAGTGCTATAATTACCTCAAATTTGAGAAATCCAAAAGAAAGGATGTAAAATTATGTTTAAGAAGTATTTAAACCGTCTGTTTATTGATGGGCTTTCGGGAATGGCCTACGGGCTCTTCTCAACACTTATCATCGGCACCATTATCTGCCAGATTGGTAAACTTGTCGGTGATAATTCCATAGGGCAATATATCACCGCCATCGGCAGTGTTGCCAAGACAATAACGGGCGCAGGAATAGGAGTTGGCGTTGCTTGTAAATTAAAAGCATCACCCTTAACTACCGTTTGCGCCGCAGTTTGCGGTATGGTTGGCGCTTTTCCGAATATCGCCCAAGGTGCCTTTACTGTGGGCGCTCCAGGTGAACCCCTCGGAGCATTTATCGCCGCTTACATAGCCATTGAGGTAGGATACTTTGTTTCAGGCAAAACCAAGCTCGAAATCATTTTGACCCCTCTTTGCTGTATCCTTGCAGGCGCTACCGCAGGATATTTTGTCGGCCCATATATCTCCGCCGCTATGAAATGGCTCGGCGAACTCGTTAACTTTAATGTTGATAATTCCCCCATCATTGGCGGTATTATCGTTTCGGTAATTATGGGCATTCTTTTAACTCTGCCCATTTCCTCCGCCGCTATAGGTATTTCAATGGGAATCACAGGTCTTGCCGCCGGCGCAACAACCATTGGTTGCTGTTGTCATATGGTGGGATTTGCGGTTATGAGTTACCGCGAGAATAAGTTTGGTGGCCTTGTAGCGCAGGGTATCGGCACTTCTATGATTCAAATGCCTAACCTTGTTAGAAAACCAATTTTATGGCTTCCCCCCATTATTTCCAGCGCGATTTTAGGACCTATTTCTTCCGCCCTTTTAAAGATGGTGAGCAACCCCGTGGGCTCGGGTATGGGCTCTGCGGGTCTTGTAGGTCAGTTTTCCGCCTTTGAATCAATGACCGCCGCGGGAGTTAAACCCGTTATGGCGCTTTTGCAAATCGTTGTTATGCACTTTGTGCTTCCTGCAGTTTTAACCCTCGGAATTGCCGAAGGTATGAGAAAACTCGGATTCATTAAATCGGGCGACCTTAAACTCGCCGATATAAACCATTGATATGACCAAAAAAGAAATAACATTAAAGGCCGTCGAGGCACTGGAAAACCTCTACCCCGACGCTATATGTTCCCTTGAGTATAAAGACGCTTTTCAACTTCTTATAGCAACGCGCCTTTCGGCTCAATGCACCGATGCGAGAGTAAATCTCGTTACCCCCGCGCTATTTCGCGAATTTCCCGATGCAAAATCTATGGGAGCGGCACCAATAAAGCGGGTTGAAGAACTTATAAAAACCTGCGGACTTTATAAAACCAAGGCCCGCGATTTAGTAGAAATCGGCAAGAAAATCACCGAAGATTTTGGCGGCCGCGTTCCCGATACAATTGAAGAACTCGTTACACTTTCGGGCGTCGGAAGAAAAACCGCCAACCTTGTATGCGGTGATATTTACGGCAAACCCGCCGTTGTTACGGATACTCATTTCATCCGTCTTTGCAACCGTTTGGGACTTGTAAAAACAAACGAGCCGCGCAAGGTGGAAGATGCTATGCGCAAACTTCTTCCCCCCGAAAAATCTAATGATTTTTGCCATAGAAGCGTGCTTTTCGGAAGAGATATTTGCACCGCAAGAAAGGCATATTGCGAAAAATGTCCTATGGAAGATTTCTGCCCTAAAAAGATAAAGAAAAAATAACAAAAATAGCAGTCGGATGACTGCTATTTTTACTTATCTATAGATTTTCGTAATTTTCTTCTTGCGCGGTTAATAGAACGTTCGAAATCTCCGTTTTCAATAAACTGCGCCAAAACCAACTGATTAAAATAAGGCACCGTGCAGGAATAAAATCCCACCGTTTTTTCGTATGTTTCCACCATATCTTCGGGCAGTATCATATAGCCGATACGCACCGAGGGTGAAATAGTTTTAGAGAAGGTATTTACATATATAACCCCTTTGCCGCCCGAAAGAGAAAAGACCGTTTCCTCGGCAGTGGCTTTTAAGGTGAATTCCGATTCAAAATCATCCTCAACTATCACTCTATTTTCGCCCTTGTTTTTCCACTCGATATATTCCCTCTTTTTAGAGGCATTGGCGGTAACTCCGCTTGGGAAACTTCTATAGGGTGTTATATGCAGTACCGTTGCCCGTGTACCCTTTAGTTCTTCGCTTTTAATACCGTTATCCCCAAGGCGTAAAAGTTCGGTTTTAACTCCGTTCGCCCTATAAACCCGCTCGATTTTTTCGTAGGAAGGGTTTTCTACCGCATATATTCGGTTTTTACCAAGCATTTGCACAATTATTCCGTATAAATACTCGGCTCCCGCACCTATTACGATTTGATTTTCTTTAACTTTTATTCCTCGGCTTCGCAACAGATATTTGCTTATAGCGGCTTTAAGTTCACCGCATCCGCTTCCTTCACATTTAGTAAAAATATCCTCAGAATAAACACTCAGTATTCTTCTCATTGTTTTGGCATAAACCGTAAAAGGAAATGTATCATCAATAGAGGTTATATGACCTATGGGCATTAAGTTTTTACGTCGGGTTGAAGAAGAAAACGGTTCATTCGGACTATACGTGACAAAATATCCGCTTCTCTCTTTGGAATCCGCATACCCTTCCTCGCAAAGCATTATATAGCTATGCTCCACCGTTATAACGCTGACTTTAAGCTCTTCAGACATCAATCTTTTAGAGGGCAATTTCTTTCCATACTCATAAACGCCGCTTACAATATCCTTTTTAAGTTGCTCATACAATTGAGCGTATATAGGCGTTTTCTCGTTTTTATCAATTTTATATCGCATCTGGTATTATAAAAAACTCCCATTCTGACTATTTCAATAATATCAAATTGATTATATACTCATTTAAAACAAATTACAAGAGGTAATATTTATGCAAAAAAGAGTAGCCGCAATCCACGATATATCCTGCTTCGGTAAATGTTCAATTACCGTTGCTCTCCCCCTTATTTCCGCCGCAGGAATTGAAACGGCGGTAATCCCTACCGCAATTCTTTCTACTCACACCGCGGGTTTTAAGGATTACACCTTCCGTGACCTTACAGAAGATATTATCCCCATTGCGAAGCATTGGAAGAGCGAAGGAATAACGGTTGATGCCGTTTATTCGGGCTATCTCGGCTCTAAAGAACAGGTAGAACTCGTTAAAAATTCCATTGATTATATGAAGAAGGACAGTACCATCTTTATAGTTGATCCCGTTATGGCTGACCACGGCGTACTCTACGGCGGATTCCCAGCAGATTTCCCTATGGAAATGAAGAAACTTTGCTCGGTTGCTGATATTATCACCCCCAATATTACCGAGGCCTGCTTTATGACAGGCATCCCCTACCAAGCCCCCCCACACTCTAAAGAATACATCGAAGAAATTATCTCCGCTCTCGCAGGAATTACAAAGGGTAAAATCGTGCTTACGGGCGTTGCTTTTAATGACTCTGAAATGGGTGCCGCCTGCTACCAAAACGGCCAAACAGAGTATATTTTCTCCAAAAAGGTTGACGCCATGTTCCACGGAACAGGCGATGTTTTCACAAGCACCCTCACCTCCGCTCTGCTTAACGGTAAAACACTAAAAGAATCGGCGCAAATCGCCTCTGATTTCACCGCGGGTTGCATCGCCTTCACCAAGGAAAACCATCCCGAAATGACCTATGGCGTAAACTTTGAAGCAAGAATTCCTGAACTTTTAAAATTATTGGGACTGATTTAATATGAGCGATATGTTTTTAAGAACAAAATCACTTATAGGCGAAGATAACTTGGCTAAACTAAAGGGCTCCTCCGTTGCAGTTTTCGGTCTTGGAGGGGTTGGTTCTTATGCGGCCGAAGCCCTAACAAGAAGCGGTATCGGAACTCTTTATATCTACGATAACGATACGGTTAGCCAAAGCAATATAAACCGCCAACTCATAGCCCTTCCTTCTACCATTGGTGAAAAGAAAACGGACCTTGTGAAATCACGATGTCTTTCGGTAAATCCCGAAATTAGAATTTACGATTTTTGCGAATTCATCACCCCCGAAAGCGAAATTCCATTTGAAAAGTTCGATTTTATAATCGACGCGGTGGATAATGTTACGGCTAAAATCTTTTTGGCCGAAAATGCCCAAAATAAAAATATTCCCATCATAAGCGTTATGGGAACGGGCAACAAACTCCACCCCGAAAAACTCACAATAAGCGATATTTATAAAACTTATGAATGTCCCTTATGCAAGGTTATGAGGTACGAACTTAAAAAAAGAGGAATTAAAAAGCTTCCTGTTGTCTGGTCGGATGAAACCCCGAAAAAACCTGAAAATCTCGGTGAAACCAAGGGCTCTCACCCCGCCCCCGCAAGTATGGTATTTGTTCCTGCCGCCGCGGGAATAACGGCGGCTTCCTATGCAATAAGAAAACTTATGGAAAAATAATAAAATGCGCTCCATTATGAAAAATGGGGCGCGTTTTTGATTTATTGACTTATATAATATTAAGTGATATAATAGTTATATATTATACCTTGGATTAGTATGCCCTCGCGACTAATAATATAAGTTTAGGTGAAAAAATGTATAGAAATTTCTTCAAGAGATTTATTGATGTTTACGTTTCCCTAATAGCCGTAATAGTTTTGGCGTTGCCTATGGCCGTAATAGCACTACTGGTTAAACTTGAAGATGGCGGTCCCGCCGTTTTCAAACAAGAACGATTAGGGCTTGGCGGCAAAAGTTTCTACATATACAAGTTCAGAACAATGATTGTAGATGCGGAAAAAGGCGGTGTTTATTCCGATAACAAGGACCCTCGGGTAACCAAAATCGGCAATATCCTCCGCAAGACCTCTTTGGATGAACTCCCTCAATTTTTTAATATCTTAAAGGGCGATATGAGTTTCGTAGGCCCCCGCCCTCCGCTTACCTATCATCCTTGGCCCATAACCGAATATACTGAAGAACAATTTAAAATGTTCAGCGTGCGCCCCGGTATCACGGGTTGGGCGCAGGTAAACGGCAGAAAAGCGGTAGAGTGGAACAGAAGAATAGAACTCAATGTGTGGTACACACAAAATATTTCTTTGGCATTAGATATAAAAATACTTTTTATGACCGTTTTTAAGGTGCTTTCAAATGCCGATAACGAGAATATCGGCGCTACCGTAACGGCCAAAGAAAAAGAAACTGTAAATGTGAAAGAGTAATACATATGAAACTAATGTATATAACCAACAACCCGCAGGTAGCATCAATAGCCGAGAGCGTCGGGGTTGACAGAATTTTCGTCGATATGGAATATATCGGCAAGGATTTGCGCCAAGGCGGAATGGATACAGTGCAGAATCATCACACCGTAGAGGATATTAAAAACATCCGCAAAGTTCTCAAAAAATCCGAACTGCTCGTAAGAATCAATCCCATCCACGACGGCTCTTCCTCCTATTCTTCCACCGAAGATGAAATCGAAGAGGTTATAGCTGCGGGTGCCAATATCATTATGCTCCCCTATTTTAATAGCAAAAATGAAGCGGAAAGATTTTTAAAAGCGGTAAACGGCAGGTGCAAAACCGTGCTTTTATTCGAAACCCCCGAAGCCGTAGAAAATATTGATGAAATCCTTGACCTTCCGCTTATAGATGAGGTTTATATAGGACTCAACGATTTAAGCCTTGGCTATGGATATAAATTTATGTTTAAGCCCCTTGCTGACGGCACAGTTGAGAGTATGGCTAATAAATTTAAAAGTCGCGGACTCAAGTTTGGATTCGGCGGTATCGCATCCATAGGAAGCGGTATGCTCAAAAGTGAAAAAATACTGGCAGAACATATTCGCATGGGCTCTTCCTGCGTTATTCTTTCGAGAAGTTTCTGCAATATAAAGGATACCTCGGATACCGATTCAATACATAAAACATTTCTTGAGGGCGTTAAAAACATAAGGGAACTTGAAAGCTTCTATTCCTCGCAAACCGAAGAATTTTTTAAAGAAAATTTCAATGAAATTAAAACTATTGTTGATACAATATGTGGGTAATATAAATTATGAAATTACTTGTAACGGGTGCCATAAACTGCACCAAAACCGAACTTAAACCCCTCGCTGATATGGGCAATAGTATCGTTTTTATGCAAAATGAAAAAGATTCCTTGCCTTGTCGCCCCGAAGAAATAGAGGGCGTTATCTGCAACGGGCTCTTTCTTCACCACGATATTGAAAAATTCACCTCGTTAAAATATATTCAGCTTACAAGCGCGGGATTTGACCGCGTACCTATAGAATATATTAAGAATAAGGGGATTAAAATTCATAATGCCAAGGGTGTTTATAGTGTTCCTATGTCGGAATTCGCTCTTTGCGGAGTTTTAGACCTATATAAGCAAAGCCGTTTTTTTGCCGAGAATCAAAAATCTCACAAATGGGAAAAACACCGTTTTCTTTTAGAACTGGCTGAAAAAACCGTAGCCATTATCGGTTGCGGAAGTGTTGGAACCGAGTGCGCCAAACGCTTTAAATCCTTTGATACCTGCGTTTTAGGAGTGGATATCAAAAAAACCGATGCCAAATATTATGATGAGTTTTTCCCCATTGAAAACATCAAAGAAGCATTAATAAAGGCGGATATCGTGGTTTTGACACTGCCGCTTACTTCGGATACGAAAAACTTATTCGGCAAAGAAATGTTTGCATCATTTAAAGAAAATTCCATACTCGTTAATATTGCGAGAGGTCCCATCGTGGAAGAAAAGGAACTTATTTGCGCTCTCCGCGGCGGAAAACTGATGGGCGCCGTTTTAGATGTTTTCTGCGAAGAACCCCTTTCGGAAAACAGCGAATTATGGGATATGGAAAATATTATAATAACCCCTCATAATAGTTTCGTAGGGGAAGGCAATAAAACCCGACTTTTTAATACTATAAAAAATAATTTAACTTATGAAGTTTAAAATATATCGGGCTATTTACATAGTCCGATTGTTTTTTAACATATTAAAAACATACTATACTTACTAATGCGATATAGTGAAAATTTTAGGGAGATTATGGAAATGAAAATCCGCTTCGGCCTTTCGGGTCTTAAAACAAAACTCATTAAAAATCTTAATATTTTATTTCTTCCGCTTTCGGCTTTTTACGGGGAGTTTCTGCTCTTCGGCTTTAATGAGGGTAACC
>JAZNFF010000078.1:0-10849 GCA_045588995.1 Acutalibacteraceae bacterium | reverse complement strand
ATTTTATATCCGCCGTTATAGAAATTTTTAACTGCTTCTTCCGGCTCGTAATCATATTTTTCCGCCAAATCTTCAGAAACTTGTTTAATAAGGGCTTCAACAAAATAAGAATTTACCTCGGACTCATTAAGTTCTTCTCTGGAAGCCACAAGTTTAAGTTCTTCATTTTTTGCGGTGTCATACTCTTCTTGGGTTATATACCCTTGGTCTAGCATTTGATAGAGAACCGTATTTCTACGGGTTTTATTATTATCGGGATATGTGTCGGGCGCGTAATAGGTTGGACTCTTGGTAATTGAAGCCAGTGTGGCGCACTCCAATAATGTAAGCTCATTTGCGCTCTTACCAAAATAATAGTTAGCCGCAACCTCAACACCGTAAGTTCCGTGTCCTAGAGGAATGGTATTTAAATAACATTCCATAATAGTTGGCTTGGCGTAATTCTTTTCAAGATACCTTGCTCTCATAATCTCACGGATTTTACGGCTGATTTTACGGTCGTTATCCATCGTAAGATTCTTTACGAGCTGCTGCGTGATGGTAGAACCACCGCCATCGGAAGCGTTATCGGTAACTAAATTAAGAAAACCTTTTGCTGTACGCTTCCAGTCAACACCGGGATGTTTAAAGAAGCGCTTATCTTCTATGGCAACAAATGCATCTACCAACTGCTGCGGAATTCCTTCGTATCCTTCTGCCTTTTCTTTTGCGGCAGTTTCATCATAATGAATCCAGATACGATTATATTCACCGTGCAATCTTTGATACTCATTCCATTCACCGCTGGAATCTTGCGTATAAACTGTTGTAGTAAAATTCAGTTTTAAGTCATTGAGATTTTGTTCCATTGTACCATCAACGGTAGTGAAAACAACAACCAAAAAAATACCAATAACCAAACTAAAAACTATTACCAAGGAAAGAAAAGAAATCAAAGCAGTTTTGATTATTCTTTCCCTGCTTTTAACCTTCTTTTTCTTCTCTTCCGCTAAAGAATCAGTGGCACCGGAAGAAAAGATATTAAGATCCAAAGAATCACTATCAGCTTCAATATTTTCTTTTTCGTTGCTGTTACTGAAAAGATCATCGAATTCCATAACAACACCTCCATAAAAATAGAACAAATTTCCACTAAATACATTATAGCATAAAATTTAATTTTTTATAGTTACAATTTTTTAACCATTATAAATTTAAAATTTTCGGGCATAATAAATCGGGAGTGATTTTTTGCAGGAATTAAAATTTATTAAAAGCATTTTAAAAACAGGTATTATTCTGTTAGGTACTTTTCTTCTCATTATAATATTGTCATTATTCTTACTTTTTAACCCAAATATCCAAAGTAATAATGAGGCAAATATATATACACTCAAATCCTACAGAAACTGCGTGGCATTATATAAAAACGATGAAATTATTGAAATATATGATGATATAGTTTTAAGTAATTTGCCCGAAAATGATAAAGACAATCTCAAAAATGGAATTAAATTTGAAAGTATTGCAGATGTGGACTGCGCATTGAAAGATTATGACGGATAAAATTTCTACTTGAAACTTCTGCTAAATATAACTATAATAGTTTGTGTGAATATATTTTAAGGAGTAATCAATTTGGAAAACGATGCTTCATCTGCCGGTGTTAATCTAGGTGGCTTATTTGGAATCGCAGAAATCAGAATACTTTTGTGCTATATTTTTGCTACCATTAATGAACCAATACCCGCCAACCAGTTGGCAAACCTTTTGCACTACGAAGGCATAGCAAACGGTTTTGAGGTTAGTGACGCTATAGTATCACTTGTAAAAAGCGGTCAACTCAAACTGCACGATGAAAAGGAAGATACATATGTAATAACCGATAACGGCAGAAATGTTGCCGATACTCTCAACACTTCCCTTTCATTAACGGTTAAAGATCGCGCTTGCGCAGCATCAATAAGAATGCTATCGAGATTTAAAAATGCTAAGGAAACAGATATTGTAACCACCAGAGAGAATGGTGCTACCTATGTTACCTGTTCTCTTCACGATGGTCAGAAACCTTTTATGAGCATTAAGGTTATGGTTACTGACGATGATCAGGCCCGCGTTATTAAAGAATCATTTTTAGAAGATCCCGCGCAAATTTATAAAAAAATCATCGAAATGCTAACAAAATAAAAAAACGCAGAATCTTAAACGATTCTGCGTTTTTGTTTTATATAACTCTTACTTTAATTACGCCATCAACGGCAGAAATTTTTGCAACAATATCATCTTTATTGATATCATCAACATCAAGCATTGTATAAGCGTAATCACCACGGGATTTATTGAGCATATTTTCGATATTAATGCCGTCACCCGCAACTATACCGGTTATGGCGGTAATCATATTTGGAATATTTTTATGAATTACGCAAACACGGTTATCACCGCTTCTGGGCATAGAAATTTCGGGAAGATTTACGGAATTGATAATATTACCATTTTCAATATAATCAATAAGTTCAGCAGCGGCCATAGCAGCGCAATTATCCTCAGACTCAGGTGTCGAGGCGCCAAGATGAGGAATAGCAATAACACCGTCAACACAGAGAAGTTCATCTGTTGGAAAATCGGTAACATAAGAAGCAACTTTGCCCGCTTCTAAAGCTGCTTTAATATCGGCAGAATTAACAAGAGCGGCACGTGAGAAATTAAGGATTCTTACTCCATCCTTCATTTTGGCAATAACATCTGCATTAATGAGATTCTTTGTAGAATCAGTCAAAGGAACGTGTACGGTGATATAATCGCACTGCTCATAAATCTCTTTAATATCATAAATATGAACGGCATTATGGGTAAGATTCCAAGCGGAATTAACAGAAAGATATGGGTCATAACCTAATACCTTCATACCAAGATGGTTAGCGGCATTGGCAACTAGTACACCGATAGCGCCAAGACCGATAACACCAAGTTTTTTCCCCTTAAGCTCGGGACCTGCAAAAGCGCCTTTGCCTTTTTCAACTAATTTGCCAACCTCATCACCCTGACCCTTTAAAGTTTTAGCCCATTCGATAGCGGGTATAACTCTGCGTGAACCGATGAAAAGACCTGCTAGAACTAATTCCTTAACGGCATTAGCGTTGGCACCGGGAGTATTAAATATAACAATACCTTGTTCTGTACAACGATCAATCGGAATATTATTTACACCGGCACCCGCACGGGCAATAGCTTTAAGCGATTCGGGAAATTCAACATCGTGAAGGGCGGCAGAGCGAACGATAGCGCCATCTGCATTTTCCACTTCATCACCAATGGTATACTTATCATCAAAAACTTCTAAACCGCTTTTAGAAATCTTATTATAGGTTTTAATCTTAAACATTAAAGATTTTCCTCCTCAAACTTCTTCATAAACTCAACGAGTTTTTCAACGCCTTCGATAGGCATGGCATTGTAGATCGATGCTCTCATACCGCCAACACTTCTATGACCCTTAATATTAACAAAACCAGCCGCTTTTGCTTCGGATACAAATTTCGCATCAAGTTCATCATTGCCGGTAACAAAAGGAACATTCATAAGAGAACGATCTTCGGGAACTACGGTGCCCTTAAATAACTTGCTGTTATCAAGGAAATCATAAAGAACAGCCGCTTTCTTTTCGTTATATGCCTTCATAGCGGTAAGTCCGCCCATTTTCTTAATCCATTTAAGAGTAAGGCCGGCAATATAAATTGAATAGCAAGGAGGCGTATTAAACATAGAGCCATTTTCAGCGTGGGTTACATAATTAAGCATTGTTGGAGTGAAATCCATAGCATTGCCCAAAAGATCCTCGCGAATTATAACAATAGTAACTCCGGCAGGAGCAACATTCTTCTGCGCACCGGCATAAAGCATACCAAATTTTGTAACGTCGATGGGTTCAGATAAAATGCAGCTTGAAATATCCGCAACCAAAGGAACATCGCCCGTTTCAGGTAACTTGTTATATTTTGTGCCGTAAATAGTATTATTCATACAGATATGAACAAAATCTGCATCAGGGTCAAAATCAGCGGCAGTTGTTTTAGGGATATATGAATATGTTTTATCAGCAGAAGATGCCACAGCGCGAGCATCACCGTAACGAGCGGCTTCTTTATATGCCTTATTAGCCCACTGACCTGTGATAATGAAATCTGCCTTTTTATTCTTATTCATAAGATTTAAAGGAATCATTGCAAACTGGGTTGATGCACCCCCCTGCAAGAAAAGAACCTTATAATTATCGGGTATATTCATAACTTCACGAAGATTTGCTTCGGTTTCATCAAAAATTGCTTGATATTCTTTGCTACGATGGGACATTTCCATAACCGATTGACCGGTAGTACCGAATTCCATCATTTCATCAGCGGCGGTTTTCAAAACCTCCTCGGGTAACATAGAAGGACCCGCACTAAAATTATAAACTCTTGCCATATCAATTACCTCCGTTGGCATAAATGTTGTTACCATTATATTCAAACTGTACTGTAAAGTCAATAGAATTGTTAAATATTTATCAATGTTTTTATTAAACACTATAATCAAATAAAGTTTTTTGTGATTTTTTTAACAATTGTTGTTAAAAAAAGAGCAGAGAATCTTCCCTGCCCCTTAAATATTAAATAAATTATGCCTTACCAACAGAACCGAAAAGTTCCATTTTTTCTTTAACAGTTGCCTTTATTGCTTCAACGCCGGGAGCAAGAACTTTACGGGGATCAAATCCTTTACCAACGAGATCTTTGCCCTCTTCAATGTATTTACGTGTAGCTTCGGCAAAAGCAAGCTGACACTCGGTATTTACATTAATTTTAGAAACGCCCAAAGAAATGGCTTTTTTGATCATATCTGCGGGGATGCCTGTGCCACCGTGAAGAACAAGAGGCATAGTTCCTGTTCTCTGCTGAATTGCATCAAGGGTATCAAAACTGAGGCCTGCCCAATTTTCAGGATATTTTCCGTGAATATTACCGATACCTGCAGCAAGCATAGTAACGCCTAAATCAGCAATCATTTTGCACTCTTCGGGATCAGCAACCTCACCGCTACCGATAACGCCATCTTCTTCGCCGCCGATAGCGCCAACTTCTGCCTCAAGTGAGAGACCCAACTCATCACAAATATCAACGAGTTCTTTGGTTTTCTCGATATTTTCTTCGATAGGATAGTGAGAACCATCAAACATTACAGAAGAAAAACCGGCTTCGATGCACGCTTTTGCGCCTTCATAACTACCGTGGTCAAGGTGAAGAGCAACGGGAACGGTAATTCCAAGCTCATTAATCATACCTTTTACCATACCAACAACAGTGGTATAGCCACACATATATTTACCTGCGCCCTCGGAAACACCAAGAATAACAGGAGAATTAAGCTCCTGCGCAGTAAGAAGAATGGCTTTAGTCCATTCAAGGTTATTGATATTAAATTGGCCAACGGCATACTTGCCTGCCTTTGCTTTGGTTAGCATTTCTTTTGCAGATACCAACATTTCATTTTCCTCCATTTGTTAAAAAATTATCTAATGGCTATTGTATAACAAACAGCGCATAAAATCAAGTGTTATTTTATTTTTTTAATGCGGGATCGGGAGTTACCTTTTCTGGTGGAACTTCAAGTAGCTCCGGATGGCGTAAGTAATGGCTTAATCTTCTGAATGCCATTGCAAAGTAGGCGCCCGAAGCAATACGCTCATCCATAACAACACCCAAAGGCATACACTTTTCAAAAATTATCTCATCACCTTTGCGTTTGGGTACTTCGCGAGTATTACCCATTGTTATAAATACGCTCGTAGTGCCAAATTCATAGCAGTGATGATAAATATGATTGGTTCTGATGGATGCCAAATTAGAAATACCCAAACTCATATGGAATGGCGACATATCGATAATGGCTTTTGGCAGTAAACCGTATTTATCCAGAAATTTGAAGAATGCAACACCAACCGGTAAAATTCCCGGTACACTTAAAAGAAATTTAATTATCTTTTCAGTACCGTTGTTTTCGGCGGCATATCTATTAGATTCTACATATTCATTAATGATATTATTAACATCATAAATGGTATTATCAGCGCTAAAATACATTTTGGACATTGTACCATGTTCGGCATTTCCCGCTTTAAGTACAACCATACCAACGGCAAGTTCATTTCTCGCATAAGGTTTCTTATTGACAATAAAACGGTTAAGTTCGGGATATTCCGAAACCACTCTGATATAAGCCGAAAGTATAACGGCCATATGGCTAATACTTATACCCTCTTTACGCTTTTCATTAAGAAAACTTTGTATAGGATCTACGGGTACATCAACAGTTATCATATTCATAGCATCGGTACGCTTATTCATAATATAAGAAGCAACCGTATACATAGGATCAATGTTTTTAAGCTTTTTTCCGTCAGCTCTCATAATTAGCCCCCAAACAACAATTTATGATGTTATTTTACCATATACACATATGTTTTTCAATAATTTTTTAACAAATTATGAACAAAATCATCTTTTTGAGAAAACACACCCGCAAAAATTCTGCCTATATAATGAATATTCCTTAGATAATTCAATAGACCTTAAATATCCGCCTCTTTTTTTGAAATCTGAAAAGAGGTACTTTACACCCACTTCTTTTCCGCATTCCTCACCGATTTTATTAAGTAGTGACGCATTTTTTAAAGGACTTATAGAAAGAGTCGTGGTAAAATATTCAAACCCGTTATCTTTAGCATATTTAGCCGATGCAAGAAGGCGTAATTTAAAACAGATTTCGCATCTTTTACCACCCTCTTCTTCATTTTCGTAACCTTTAATAACCGTATAAAATTCCAATGTGCTATGCGGCGGAGATACTATAGAAATCGGATATTTAGTTTTAAGCTCATCCACTAAACGCCTTTGCTCTTCTAACCGACGATTATATTCATCATCTTCAATATTGGGATTATAATAAAAAACCGTTATTTCAAAAAATTCTGATAGGTATTCAAGACAATAACTTGAACACGGCGCGCAGCAACTATGCAAAAGCAGTTTAGGAACAGCGCCGTCCCTCTTAATAATTTCCAGTTCTTTATCTAAATGTAATTGATAATTTTTCATAATTTTTCCTTATAATAAGCCGTCACATTTAAGTGACGGCTTATATTTTATTTTTTCTTTTTAAAAATTTTTGACCTAAATAGTATGATATTCATAATGATTAAAAGTCCGAAAAGAATTATCAAAGTAAGTATCGGTCTTTCGGGCGCTAATTTTGCCAAAAGCATTATTGGAAAGCCGAAAACTATCGCGGGGAAATTCTGATATACAAGATTATCGGATGCGGGAGTTTTGAAATTCTTGTCAATTTCACGAAGAAGGATAACGCCCGTACTTGCAGTACCCGTAAGCATTCCATACATTGTAAGGAATTGTTCATCCGCATAATCCTTAAACAATGTTTTGGCAACATATAAATTATAAATATATGTAACAGCCATTCCGAGCACCGCAAGAATAACAACAATTCCCCAATAATCCTTGAGGATTCCAAGGCGAATTGCCGCGATACTTGCAACAACCATTATATCATAAAATAGGTTGCTAATTCGTGTCATCAAAAAGTCATTAGTATATTCTTTTTTTACGATTTTAGCATTTTTAAGAAGTTTTAGTACCAACTTAACCAATGTCGCAGAAAGAACGCCGATAAGGAAGTTAAAACCATAAATAACAGATTTCATCGAAGGAATCAAATTACCAAGTAACACCATTATGAGATATGCCACGAAATACGCTAAAAACACAAACGCAATTTGGATAGTAATTTTATCTATACTTCCCTGCATTGGTATTTCGTTTTTTGACTGTATCTCTTCGGCGTTTATAATCTCATTGGAATCTTCACCGGATATAATTATTTTCTTTTTACGCTTAAGAATATTAAGGTGGAATACACCGCCGATACTCGCGCAAAGAAAGCCAATGGAGGCAATGATTAGTCCAAAACTTGCGCCGTTTGTGAATCCGTGGTCCGTTTCATAAATGGTGCCGTAATTAAGCGCTTGACCTGGTCCTTGACCAAAACCAAAGGGTAAAATTATACCTGCGGCAGCAAAAAAGCCCGTAAGCACCTTTGCCGCAATGATAGTAACCACAAGACCTACAACGGCTTGCATCAGATAGGTAGAAACCGTTGTTACACCCGTATTAAAAATTTCGACGGTTCTATTTTGGGAAAGCTTTCCCTTAGATGCCTTAAAGGTCGAAGCAATGAAGCCAAGAGCTAAAGCGTGATATGTAATTATTTCAAGTGTTGCTATTCCGTCGCCACCAAAAAATTTGGCATTAAACATAACATCGCCCGTTACGAGTTTATATATACCTGCAATTATCAAAAGTATGGCGCCACCCAAAACAGAATTTGGTATTAGCGAATATTTGAAAAATTTGATTCTTCTTTTTAAAATATTGGCGCAAAGCAGACTCATTAGCAAAACTGCAAATAAATTTACAACGCCCCAAACTTTAAAGTCCCAAAAATTTTCCATTTTCATCCTCCGAATTTAAATTTTTATATCTGAAATAAAAATTCATATACTTAAGACCGTTAAATCTTTTATCACCTTTTATCTGATATAGCGCATCATCGGTATATATATTAAGTTTATTTTTGCCTAAAATTGTGATGGCATTAACATCATCAAAATTAAACTCCATATCATCAATAGTTATTTTATTTCCGTAAAGAGATAATTTTGCCTTTTCCTTTATAATCTCTTTATTTTTATATACATTGACCTTTAAAAATGTAACTTCATCAGTATAAACAGGCGCATCATTATATTGAGCAATATCTAAATTATTGATAAAATCGCACTGATAATCATACCACTCGCCAACGAATTTAAAGGGCAGTTTAAAACCAACGCCATCTAGTTTCTTGTTATCGAGATGCTCAATTTCCCTGCCGCATTTTTGACACTTAATCTTATTTCCTTTACTAACAAAGGTTGAAAGATCACAAAAAGGGCAAACATAAAGCACTCTTTCTAAAAATTCGGCAGAATTTTTATGATGATAATTGCCGTCATCCTTTACTTCGTTAACATTAAGTTCTTCCTTAATTACCGAAAAAAGCTCCTCATTGGACATATCTTTATATTCTTCCGGTTCAATTACTTTGGAAACATATCCGCGCATTTTACCCTTACGAACAACATCACTCCATCTTGGATGAACGCCGTATCCGCCTTCAATTCGATATAATGCGATGGGCAGCTTTAACTTTTTGGCCAATGGGGCGACAGCCGGATTAATATAAACGGGTTTGCCATCATATGTACGGTTGCCCTCAGGCGCTAAAGCAATAGTGCCGCCTTCGCGGGCTAAACGGATGCAATTCATAACCGCCGAAGCATCAGTAGTTTGTTTCCTAATCGGTATCGGTGCTACAATATACTTAATGAGGCGAGAAATCCAACCCATAGAAAATAAATCTTCACTGGCAACATAATACACAGGGCCCTTAAAAGCCATGCCAACGAAAAATTGGTCAAAAGCAGTTTGATGGTTAAAAAGTATTAAATAAGGGCGTTTTCCCTGCTCTTTGAACTTTTCAATCTCAATACCATATTTAATTCGAGAATAAGGATATAGCACCAAAAAAGCTAAATCTCTGACTATCCTATGTCTCGTTTTCATCCATTTCTTTTTAGCCATATTGTTACACCTTAAAAGCAAAATATATGTTAATTATATAATATTTTTATACAAATTTCAAGAAATAAAAAAGGGCTGCCGAGCAGCCCTTTATGTATTTTGTTTTTTAATACCGAAAATCATTCTTAATAAACCGCCCCAAAGACCATTACCCTTAATTAGTACCACTTTCATAAAATGCCTCCATTCTTATTTCGAACAAGAAAAACCTAAAATTATGACCCAAACCGCCAAAATGGCAACTAAAAATCGCGGAGGACAAAAACAACTGATAAGAAGACCTACCGCAAAGGTTACGCCGACAATGCCCTTATTAAAATTACATCTTCTCATAATTTTCCCTCCCGATATTACATAATATAAATTTTTATTTAAAATGTTACATTTTACTTTAAAAAATAAAAACAGCCGCTATTTTGCGGCTGTTTTATAAATTATTTATCAGATACCATAAGTTCAATCACTTGTGATTTTAGAGGAATCCACTCACTGCGTATAACAGGTATAGGTTCTTTATCAAAAGCGAAATCAACATAATCAGAATCTAAAACTTTACTGTTTTTAAAAGCAACCTCTTTACCATCAAGAAGCACCTTATCGCACTTTTTACCAACAGGTAAGAGAATATGGCAGTCAACGTGCTTTGAGGGACAACGAAGCTCATAAGTCATCTTTTCGCCATCATACCAATAGTTAGACTGTACCATTGTTTTAGAAACTTCATAACCGGTTGTGTAGCGAATTTCTTTATGCTCGGTAACAGCCCAACGAGGTGAGAATTTAAGGTCACTAAAGCAAACGCCGTCATCCACGATACCTGCAAGACCTGCATCAATGGCATCCATAACTGCACCCGCACTCCAACCTGTAGGACCGCCCGAAATATCGTTGCCTGTCTCGGGGTCATAAAGGAAATACATACTTCCAACCTTGGCTGTAAGGTCGCGAACACGCTTGATAATATCCCAACCGTATGCTTCATGACCGTTTGTGAATGCTGCTTTAGCAAGCTCGCCTGCGGTCATGGTGGAAATACCGCCATTAACATAATCTTTTGGGCGGTCGTTGCCGTAAGCATCCTTAAAGTGTTCATAAGGAGGGTTTATACAATACCACTCTGCAAATGCAGGGAA
>JAZNFF010000077.1:0-4939 GCA_045588995.1 Acutalibacteraceae bacterium | reverse complement strand
ACTGTGGAGTTAGGTCTTCAAACGGCGGATGATGGCGTAGCGGAATATATAAACCGCGGTTATAATAGTAACATTTATCGCGATGCGGTTTCGCGACTTAAAAATGCGGGAATTGAAGTAATAACGCATATTATAATCGGTCTGCCATCTGATAACCCCATAGAAACCACAAAATTCGCGGTGGACTGCGGTACAGACGGCATAAAATTCCATCTTCTACATATTCTCAAAAATACTAAACTTGCTGATGAATATGAGAAGGGGAGAGTCGGCGCGTTAACGCTTGAAGAATATGCCGCAATTTTAAAAGAGTGTATTTCAGTTTTGCCGAGCCGCATTATCGTACATAGAATAACGGGTGACGGAGCAAAAAAAGATTTAATTGCGCCTCTTTGGTCTGCCGATAAAAAACGGACAATTAATTATCTTAATAATATTTTGCAAAAATGAAAGACCTGCCAAGCGGCAGGTCTTTCCCTTTAATTCAAAATTAAATTTAAAATGGTATAGAGTATGGGAATGGTTATGACGCAAAGAGTATGTGAAATTAGTGCCATAGAAGCGCCAGTAGATGCATCTTCGCCGTATGCCGTCGGGAAAACTACGGTGTTAAGACCTAATGGAGTTGCAAAGGCGAATAAGCACATTTTAATAATTTGGTTATCTATATTCAGAAGATAAAGAACCACTATAAATATTATTGGCAAAACGATTAATCTCAAAATTGTTGCAAAATACACAGACGGCTTTTGTATTAAATTTTTGAAACTATGTTTTGCTACTACAAATCCAGTCAAAACCATTGCTATAGGACCCATACATGCAGATAAGTTACTTAACGATAAGGTAATAAATTGGGGGATGACATTTTTAATACCAATAAGACCCAGAATGGCTCCAATAAATATTGAAATAACACTAGGATTTAAGAGATTTTTCAAAGAGATTTTACTATTGCTCGTTGGTATTAAATTGCTAACACCCCAAGTATAACATAGTATACTTATAGGCAAACAGAACAGCATATACGGATATAAAAATTCTTCACCTAAAATAATGGGTACAATGGCATTACCCAAAAAACCGTAGTTCCCAAAGGTTAAGGCATATTTATAAATATTTCTTTTATATTGATGTTTTGAAAATATTCTTGATAATGGGTAAGAAAGTAATATTGCTGCTGTTATTAAAATTGATGAAACGATAACATAATTCTTATGCGAAACAAGTGATTTAACAGTGCAATAATTCATAAATGTTGAAATATTTAAGGCCGGAACAAGAATTAATGTTTCAAGTTTTGAAAGCACCGTATCAGAGTTTTCGGGTAAGAGTTTTCCTTTATTAAGCACATAACCGATTACCATACAAATGAACATCATAATCAATGGTGTTATGGTGGAAGAAAACACAGTAAACATAATCAATCACCTCATATTAATCGACCATATTTTAGCATGTTGACAATTAAATGTCAATCAATACTAAAAATAAAAATAGAAAAAACCGCCTTGAAATATCAAAGCGGTTTATTATTGTTGAGAATTGAATTAAGCTCGTTCATTTTTTCCTTTGAGGGTTCGGGAAGATGACCAAAGGGAAATTCAAGTTTCATATTTTCATATTTTGTTTGACAGATTTTGCGGAAGGGTAGAAGTTCTACCTTATCAATAATCTTATAAGTGTCAACAATTGATTTAAGTTTTTGGATATTTTCCTTGTTGTCATTTACGGTTGGAATAATAACCTGACGTAGAGTAGTTGGCATATTGATTCCATTAAGATAATTTAAAAAATCGGTAATTACGGATAATTCACAACCAACATTTTCTCGGTATAAGTCATCGGTCGTGTACTTATAATCAAGCAAAACTCTATCGGTTTTAGAAAGCAGATTTTTAACGCTTTCATTGAGAATAACACCCGATGTATCAAGGCAGGTATTTATGCCTTCCTTGTGGCAAAGCTTGAAAACCTCGGTCACAAATTCTGCTTGGCAAAGGGGCTCGCCGCCCGAAACGGTAATACCGCCGTTACTTCCAAAATACTCTCGGTAATGAGTGGCTTTTTCCACTATTTCTTCTGGAGAATAGTCAGTACCGCCTTCAAATTCCCAAGTATCAGGATTATGGCAACATTTACACCTTAACGGACACCCTTGCATAAACACAACAAATCTGATGCCAGGACCGTCTACGGTGCCCAGTGACTGTATAGAATGAATTTTTCCTTTAATCATATGGACTCGTGGAAGGTGCGGCTTATAACTTCTCTTTGCTGCTCGCGAGAAAGTTTATTGAAGTTAACGGCATAACCCGAAACACGAATAGTTAAGTTAGGATAATTTTCGGGGTTTTCGTAGGCATCTATCAATGTTTCTCTATTAAGCACATTAACATTGATATGATGCGCTTTTTTCTTGAAATATCCGTCAAGAATAGCAACAAGATTATCAATGCGTTCTTCATCGGTTTTGCCAAGTGCTTCGGGGGTTATAGAGAAGGTATTTGAAATACCGTCACGGCAATCTTCGTAACTGATTTTCGCAACAGAGTTAAGGGAAGCCAAAGCACCGTTTTCTTCGCGGTTGTGCATAGGGTTAGCTCCGGGAGCAAAGGGAGCAGATGCTTCTCTGCCATCGGGGGTAGCGCCCGTATGTTTGCCATACATAACATTGGAAGTTATGGTGAGAACGGAAAGGGTGTGAACTGCATCTCTATATGTTGGGGTTTTACGAAGTTCCGTTATAACTTGATGCGTAATATCTTTTGCAATTAAATCAACGCGGTCATCATCATTGCCAAACTTGGGGAAAGCGCCTTCGGTTTCAAAGTTAACGATATATCCGTTTTCATCGGTAATTGGATGAACATTTGCATATTTAATTGCGCTTAAAGAGTCGGCAACAACCGATAAACCTGCAATACCAAATGCCATAAGTCGCTCAACATCTGTATCGTGCAGAGCCATCTGAGATTTCTCATAAGCGTACTTATCGTGCATATAGTGAATGACATTCATTGTATTAACATAAAGGTTGCTAAGCCAAGAAATATAGGTAGAATATCTTTCCATAACCGCATCAAAATCAAGGGTTTTTGCATCCATAACGGGCAATTGAGGACCGATATTTATACCGCTTGTAGTATCATAACCGCCGTTGATGGCGATAAGCAAGAGTTTAGCCAAATTGCAACGGGCGCCGAAAAACTGCATTTGTTTGCCGATTTCCATAGCCGAAACACAACAAGCGATAGCATAGTCATCGCCGTGGTGCGGGCGCATAATATCATCGTTCTCATACTGAATAGAATCGGTATCAGCGGAAACCTTGGCGCAGAATTTTTTAAAGTTTTCGGGAAGCAGGGGTGACCAGAGTATTGTAAGATTTGGCTCCGGTGAAGGTCCAAGGGTATAAAGGGTATTGAGTATACGGAAACTGCTCTTGGTTACAAGAGTTCTTCCATCCTTGCCCATACCGCCAACGGCTTCTGTAATCCACATTGGGTCGCCGCCGAAAAGTTCATTATATTCGGGGGTGCGAAGATGACGGGCAAGACGCAATTTCATAACAAAGTCATCAATAAGTTCTTGCGCATCGGTTTCGGTGAGAATACCGTTTTCCAAATCTCTTTCGATATAAATATCAAAGAAAGTGCTGACTCTGCCAAGGGACATAGCGGCGCCGTTTTGCTCTTTAATAGCGGCAAGGTATGCAAAGTATGTCCACTGAATTGCTTCCTTGGTATTGGCGGCAGGTTCGCTGATATCAAATCCGTACATAGCGGCCATTTCCTTCATCATTTTAAGGAAGGAAATCTGCTTGAAAACCTCTTCAGTAAGGCGGATATTTTGCGCATCAAAAACATTTTTTTCAAGTTCGGCCTTATCTTTTTGTTTTTCTTCAATAAGGCGGTCAATACCGTAGAGCGCAACGCGGCGATAGTCACCAATTATACGGCCTCGTCCGTACGCATCGGGAAGACCTGTAATTACGTGACAGTGACGAGCTTTGCGCATTTCCTCGGTATATACTCTGAAAACGCCATCGTTATGAGTGGTGCGATAACGGAATTCATCCTCAACGTTATCGCCGAGTTTGAATCCATATGCTTCGCAGGCCTGACGTGCCATTCTGATACCACCAAATGGGTTAACGCCACGCTTTAAAGGGCTATCGGTCTGCAGACCGACAATCAATTCTTTATCCTTATCAATATATCCGGGGGCATAGTTGGTAAGGGAGGAAACAGTATTAGTATCTATATCAAGTACTCCGCCGTGCATACGCTCTAAAACGAACAGCTTTTGTACCTCAGTCATTAAATCATCTGTGCGCTTAGTTGCACCGGCAAGGAAACTTGAATTGCCTGTATATTCCTTATAATTGCACTGAATAAAATCGCGCACATTGATTTTATCCTGCCAAACGCCATTTGTAAAACCGGTCCAATTTTTATGTGTCATTTTAACATCTCCGATCTGCCGAAATTGTCAAAAAAAAGACAAATCAGCTCGTTTGTGAACTAATTTGCCCAGACGGTCGGCGAAAAATGGCTTTACACTCCCTTGCGGTAATCCGCAAATCCGTCAGTTATGTAAAGCCGTGAGTGTATTATATATTAAAACTCGAATTTTGTCAATATGAAAACGCAAAAAATATACAATATATTCATTTTTATTAAAAAACTAACCACAAAATGTTGTGTCTTTTGGTAAAAAGGCATTAATTTGTCCGGATGGGAATTGCAACTTGCAAAATTAACGATTGCAAATAATTATAAATTTTATTATAATGATAACTAATGAAGGGAGATGATTATGTGAACAAAATATTTTCAAGAATTGCAGATTTTATTCGCGAAACCGATAAACTGCTGCTTTTTCTTTGTGTTTTTTCATCTCTATACGGTTGTTTAGCTGTATTTACTTCTACTCG
>JAZNFF010000076.1:0-43331 GCA_045588995.1 Acutalibacteraceae bacterium | reverse complement strand
AATCACTTATTGATAAATTATGTAACCTATGTTATAATTGCAAAAACAATTATTATAAAAGGTGATTATTAATGCTAACAACTGATAGATTGTTGCTTCGCCCTTGGGAAGAATCGGATGCTAAAGATTTATATGAATATGCAAGAGATGTAGAAGTAGGTCCAATAGCAGGGTGGCCTCCGCACCAAAGTATTGATGAGAGTTTAGAAGTAATCAGAAATGTTTTAAATAGTCCTTATTGCTATGCTATTTGCGAAAAAGATAATAATAGGGCAATTGGGTCAATAGAGTTAAAACTTAAAGGGCGTTCGGATATGACCAATAAAGATGATGAATGTGAACTTGGCTATTGCTTAGGTAAGTCATTTTGGGGCAGGGGATATATGACCGAAGCAGTTAAAGAAATCTTACGATATGGCTTCAAAACGCTTGGTATGAACATAATCTGGTGCGGATATTACGAAGGAAACCATAGATCAAAGCGTGTTCAAGAAAAAGTTGGTTTTGTTTTTCATCACACTTGTAATGAAGTTCCTGTTCCGCTTATGAATGAAATCAGAGTGGGGCATACTAATTATATGACTAAAGATAGATGGTTAACGATTAATAGTAAGGGTTAATTGTTTTTCTATTAAAAAATATAAAAATTTCCTTTAAAAATGCAATTTTTGGCTTGACAACTGGGTATAATGTTGATATAATATCAATGTTGTCTACGTGATCCATTAGCTCAGGTGGTAGAGCACTTGACTTTTAATCAAGGTGTCCGGGGTTCGATTCCCCGATGGATCACCAAAAAATCTGGAGTAACTTTTGTTGCTTCAGATTTTTTCTTTTTTTCGAGGAATCGAATAGGGGGAGAAACCTTTAGGTTTCGGAAGAAAAGCATTCAGTGAACGGTTTTCGCTGACGTGGGCGTGTAGGCGCGTTGCGGCGCAGCGATTCCTCGATGGATAACCAAAAAATCCTGAAATAATTTTTAGTTGTTTCGGGACTTTATTTATATATACAGAATGAAAAAAACCGAGTAGTTTAACTACTCGGTTTTTGCTTTAGCCGCCTAAATATGCCTTCTTAACTTCTTCACTGCTCATAAGTTCTTTGCCGGTACCCGAAAGCACTATTTGCCCATTTTCAAGGACATAAGCTCTATCGGATATTGCTAATGATTTACCGGCATTCTGTTCAACTAAAAGTACGGTAGTTCCGTCCTTATTGAAATCCTTGATTATTTCAAACACTTCATCAACAAGCAGGGGAGAAAGACCCATAGATGGCTCATCAAGCATTAAAAGTTTGGGATGGCTCATCATTGCTCTACCCATAGCGAGCATCTGCTGTTCGCCGCCGGAGAGTGTTCCGGCAATTTGGTTTTTACGCTCAGCAAGGCGAGGAAAACGGGCGTAAATTTTTTCAACGTCATCTTTAAAATTGGCGTTATTTTTTATTGAATAACCACCCATAACAAGATTTTCATAAACGGTAAGTTCTTGGAAAACTCTACGGCCTTCGGGAACCTGCGACATACCAAGATGAACTATCTTGTGGCAGGGCATTTTAGTAATATCGGTACCGTCATAAATAACAGAGCCACCGTGTGACGGAATAAGACCGATAACGCTCTGCATAGTGGTGGTTTTACCTGCGCCATTGGCACCGATAAGGGTAACAATTTCACCCTCATTAACCTCAAATGAAATTCCTTTTAAAGCGGTAATAACGCCGTAACGAACTTCTAAATTATTAACTTCCAAAAGCGCCATGGCATTATCCTCCTATATAAGCTTTAATAACTTCGGGGTCATTAAGGGCGACTTCGGGTGAACCTTGCGCCAAAACAGTACCGAAGTTTAAAACGGTAATTTCATCACACAAGCCTGATACAAACTTCATATCGTGTTCAATAAGAAGTATTGTAACGTTAAATTTATCTCTGATAAGACGGATTATATCCATGAGGTCTGCGGTTTCATTAGGATTCATGCCTGCAGCGGGCTCATCAAGACACAAAAGTTTGGGATTGGTAGCAAGAGCGCGAGCAATTTCAAGCTTTCTTTGTTTTCCGTAAGGAAGGTTGCAAGAAAGTGTATTGCGTTCTTCTTCAAGACCTACAATGCGAAGAATTTCTTTTGCCTTTTCACGCATTGCTTTTTCGGTTTTAAAGTGCGTAGGGAAGCGGAACATACTTGCAAATATACCGCATTTGAATTCGGGTTGATTATGAAGGCCTACCATAACATTACGGATAACCGTCATATTATTAAATAAACGAATGTTCTGGAAAGTACGAGCGATACCTTTGTGATTGATTGTTTCTTGATTTTTGCCTGTAAGGTTTTCACCATCAAGCAAATAGGTGCCCGTTGTGGGTTTGTAAACACCTGTAATCATATTAAATACGGTTGTTTTACCTGCGCCATTAGGGCCAACAAGGCCATATAATTGACCTTGTTTAATCTCTAAATTAAGATTTTGAACAGCTTTAAGGCCACCGAAGGATATGCCCAAATTTTCTGTTTTAAGAATAACTTTTGACATTATTTATCCTCCTTATTCGCCTTATCGGGACTGTAGGGTGAATTTACTTGCAAATCAACAGAAAGCACTTCATCCATTTGGATTTTTGTAGGAACGCGGTCCCACTTTGCCTCATCATCGTGGATATGCTCGGGCCTATGCTCTTTAAATTTATTAATAAGGTTTTTAAAATTATAGGTTTCGCGGAAGGATTTAAGAGCGGGAGCATTATTATAAATAACGATGACAATAAGAATAAGCGCATAGAGAAGATTTTGAAGTACAGCAAGATTACCTGTAAGGATGGTCTGAAGTTTCACATCAAGGAATGTGATGAGAGCAGCAGCAATAATAGAGCCGTTGATACTACCCATACCGCCCAAAACAACCATAACAAGAATCTCGATAGAGTAATTGTAACTAAAGTTTGTGCTTTGTACCTTATAATTAGAATAACTGTAAAGTACACCTGCAACACCGGCAAAGAATGAAGAAACAGTAAATACAATAAGTTTATATTTTGTTACATTAATACCGGTAGCTTTTGCGGCAATTTCGTTATCACGAATTGATGTAATTGCTCGACCGTGTTTAGAACGGATTAGATTCTGAATTACAGCAAGACAGCCGATAACAAGAATAAAAGCAATTATAAATAAATAATTCTTATCGAATCGGGGTGTATCCAGACCAAGCGAACCGCCAAAGGTTTCATCACTCGTATTCATAAAAATTGTACGAACAATTTCACCAAAAGCAAGAGTAACGATAGCAAGATAGTCGCCACGGAGTCGAAGTGCGGGTAATCCAATGATTACGCCGAAAACCGCGGCAATAGCACCGCCGATAATTAATGACACAAAAAGGGCAGGGAAGTCACCGATGAGGGGTTCAAGTATATGAGCCGCTTTACCGCCAAGATATGCGCCAACGCACATAAATCCCGCGTGGCCA
Organism: Acutalibacteraceae bacterium; assembly: GCA_045588995.1. Classification (GTDB taxonomy): domain Bacteria; phylum Bacillota; class Clostridia; order Oscillospirales; family Acutalibacteraceae; genus UBA737. The sequence goes on along the minus strand of JAZNFF010000076.1, from coordinate 39,860 downwards.
AGTGAAAGTTCACCCAAAAATCCGACAACAACACTCAAAGAAACGGCAAGCATTATAGAGATTGCTATTTTTTCAAGCATATAAATATCGGAACTCTTCATACCACCGGAAAAAGTTAAAATAGCAAAAACGAGGGTGAAAACTGAGATAGCAATATAACTGATATAATGTTTAAATTTTAATGATTTAGAACCAGACATTATACTTTCTCCCTCCTTTTTTTACCAAGAATTCCTGTAGGACGAACCAAAAGAATTATAATAAGGATCATAAATTCAATAGCATCGGTATAAGGAGCAACTGCAGGAATGGTTAAGGAAATTGCTTCTACGACACCCATAAGTACGCCGCCAAGCATAGCACCGGGAATTGAGCCGATACCACCGATAACAGCCGCTGTAAAGGCCTTAATACCGGGCATAGCGCCAAGAGTATTGGTAAGACTGGGTGACTTCATAAGCATAAAGAATCCGGCAAATGCTGCAAGAGCCGAGCCGATAGCAAATGTAATCATAATAATCTTATTAACATTAATTCCCATCAGTTGAGCCGCGCCCTTGTCTTCAGAAACAGCAATCATAGCTCGTCCCGTCCTGGTGTATTTTACAAAAAGACTGAGGGCAAGCATAATAATTGTTGAGCAACCAAGAGTTACAAGAATGTAAACAGGTATAGTTAAACCTGCAAAGGAAACATTGCCAAGATCGGCAACATTTACCATTTTCGGAGCGGATCCGAAAACGATTTGAGCAGTTGATTGCAAAAGATAACTTACACCAATGGCGGTAATTAAAACCGCAAGGGGAGAAGCACCTCTTAAGGGTTTATATGCAACTTTTTCGATGGTTACACCTAATGCAACACAAAAAACAACAGCCGCAAGTAATCCAAGCAAAGGATTACCTAAGGTTGATAATGTAACGAATATCATATATCCGCCGACCATAATAACATCGCCATGGGCGAAATTAAGCATCTTTGCAATACCGTAAACCATAGTATAGCCAAGAGCTATCATTGCGTAGGTACTGCCAATACTGAGGCCGTTAATTAAGGTTTCAATATATTTCATAAAAATTCCTACTAATTATACGACAATTTGGCGGAGCAGAAAACTGCGCCGCCAAAGTATCATTTAAATTGTTTTTTAAAATTATTTTGCAGAGTTAGCAGTTTTAAGAGTGTATTTAACTGCTTCTTTGGAAACATAACCGTTGTCTTCCCAAGCAATATCAGTACCGGTTACACCACTGTATGTAAATTCACCGGTGAACTGAGCTTTGAGGATATCGCAAAGGTCAGAAGCTGAGATGGTAACGTCAATTTTTTCGCCTGCATCAATAGCAGCTTTCATAGCATTGTAAATAGCATATACACAGTCATATGCAGAAGCGCCAAACTGATTAAGGGTTTCGGTACCAAACTTATCGGTATATTTCTTAACGAATTCAGCAGCAGCGCCTTCTTTGGCGTTGGAATCAAAGTGAGAAAGCATTGAAACTTCCTGAGGAATTACACTGAAATCTTCAAACTGACCTGCAAGACCATCGAATCCATCACAACCATAATAAACAGCATCTTTAGCAATGATATCTTTTGCCTGAGTTAAAAATACAGAAGCGGGGCCGTAATAGATGGGCATAAAGATAAATGTGCAATCCTTGAGAGTTGTGATCTGAGAAGAGAAGTCGGTAGCATTAGCATCGGTAAATACAGCTTCAACAGTTGTTATAGAAGAATCAAGATTTTCTTTGAACTGCTTGAAGATACCGTTGGAGTAAGCATCGTCTGACTTGTAGAAGATACCGATCTTCTTAAGGCCGGTAGAGTTTACATAGTCAGCTGCAACTTTACCCTGGTTACCATCAGCGAAGCACATCTGGAATCCGTTATCGAATTCAGGAATCTTATCGCCGGAAGCAGAGGGGGTAAGGAAGAATACGTTGTCTTCTTTGGAAAGCTTGGTGTACTCAAGACCGGGGGCAGTAGTTACGGTACCTAAAGAAACCTGCATACCGCTTTCAAGCATATTTGCATAGTTAGCAGCAACTTTGGATGCATCGTGCATATCATCGGTAGCCATAAGTTTAAACTTAACACCGTTAAGTCCGCCTGCAGCGTTGATTTCATCAACGGCCATCTGTGCAGAATTCTGAACTGCAACACCATAAACAGCGGCGCCGCCGGTAAGGGGTCCGCTTACACCGATAACAAATTCGGTGTTTTCGGCAGTATAGTTACTGCCGCATCCGGTAAAGCAACATGCTACTAAGCAAATCGCCATAACCATGGACAAAATTTTTGCGATTGTCTTCATTTTAAAAACCTCTTTCTTTAATATATAAGTTACCCTATATAATAATATATAATAATTTATCACAATGAGCAGTCATTGTCAAGAAAATTAAGTGAAAAATTAGCTTAAAAGCGCTTTATCGCTCGTGAATTCATCGCCACTTGCTTTTGAAAAGAGCTGAAGTAGATTTTCTACTGTTAATTTCTTCTTTTCTTCACCTGAAATATCGATGATAATTTTACCATTATTCATCATTATAAGGCGATTACCGTAGGCGATAGCGTCTTTCATATTATGTGTAATCATCAATGTTGTGAGTTTTTCACGATTAACGATTTCATCGGTAATACTTAGAACCTTTGCGGCGGTTTTAGGGTCAAGCGCGGCCGTATGTTCATCCAGAAGTAAGAGTTTGGGATTATTCATAGATGCCATCAAAAGTGTTATGGCCTGGCGTTGACCGCCCGAAAGTAAACCAACCTTAGTGGAAAGGCGCTCTTCGAGGCCTAAATCGAGCCGTTTTAACATATCTTTATATAATCTACGGTCTGCATCATTTATGGCCCAAGCAAGACCTTTTGAGCGACCGCGGCGCATTGCTATAGCCATATTTTCTTCGATCCACATATCTGCCGCTGTTCCGGTCATGGGGTCTTGAAAAACACGGCCTATAAATGCTGCTCTTTTATATTCCGGTAGTTTTGTTATATCTGTTCCGTCGATAATAATGTTTCCTTCATCTACAGGATATGTACCTGCAACTGAGTTAAGAAGGGTGGATTTACCGGCTCCGTTACCGCCGATAACGGTTACGAAATCGCCGTCTTTAAGCGTTATTGATACATTATCTAATGCTACTTTTTCGTTAACGGTGCCGGCATTAAATATTTTGGTTACATTTTTAATTTCTAACATTTACGCCGCCTCCTGCGAATTTCTAACCGTAGGTTTAGCAAAATAGGTCTTTTTAAGATAGGGAATAGCAAGGAACACGGCCACTACTAATGCGGAGAGCATTTTGAGTAGGTCGGTATCAAGACCTAAGAAAATAACCGTTTGATAAACAATGTAATAAATGATTCCGCCGATAAGTACTCCTGTTAGCCGAATTACGAAACTTTGTCCCATACGAGAAACGATAGCTTCTCCGATTATAACAGCGGCAAGACCAATTACAATTGCGCCTCGACCGTCGGAAATATCGGCTTTACCCGAATATTGTGCAAGTAGTGCACCTGAAAGGGCAACAATTCCATTAGAAATTGCCAAACCGATTACCTTGTTGAAATTTGTGTTAATACCTTGTGCGCGAGACATTCTTTCATTACATCCGGTTGCTCTGATAGACATACCGTAACGAGTACCAAAGAACCAATATAGAACCGCAATAAGTACGACACATATCAAGAATAAATAAACTAAAGCTTCATATTTACGAAGTTGTGTCAATAACACATCATAAGTTCTGGCGGGTAGTGCTTGGTTCGCTTTGCCCATAATCTTAAGATTTACTGACCATAGAATCAGTTGCGTTAAAATACCGGAAAGTATAGCAGGAATTCCCATAACAGTATGAAATAGACCAGTTACTAAACCTGCACACATACCGGCAATACAAGCAATTAGCATCGCGGGCCAAACATTCCAACCTGCAGACATTAGCATAGCGCAGGTTGCCATTCCTGTAACCATTGAACCATCGACCGTCAGGTCAGCCAAATCAAGAATTTTGAAGGTAACATAGACACCAATCGCCATAATACCCCAAATCATACCTTGTGCCGCCGCACCCGGCATAGCATTAAGCCAATTTAAAAAATCCATAATTATTCTCCTGCAATCAAATATTATAGCAAATGTGCCGCTACTTTTTTTGTGCAGCGGCACAGAATATATTACTATAAACTTAAACTAAAAGCAAGTATTTTAGGAAAGTTGCTCGTAGCCATCGGGAACTTTTATACCAAGTTCATCGCAGAGTGTCTTATTATACTTCTTAACAGGGTTATTATCGTATTCAATAGCCATTTCTGAAATATCGGCTTCGCCTTTTAAGATTTTGACAGCCATTTCACCGGTTGTTTTGCCAAGTTCTTCATAACTGATAGATAGGGTAGCGATACCGCAACCGGAACAAATTCCTGCTTCACCTGCAATAATCGGAACCTTCTTAGGTGCAACAACACCGTTGATGGTTTCGGTACACGAAGCGGCGGTATTATCCGTAGGAATATACAGAGCATCACAAGCACCTGCAGCAGCTTCTGCAACCTGTGCAACGTCCTCAGAACCTGCAAATTTGAACTCTTTAACGGTTATATTTTTACCTTCAAGATATTCTTTAACAACCTTTACCTGATATCCGGAATTAGCTTCTGCTGAGCAATAAAGCATACCGACTGTCTTTGCATTGGGCACAAGGTCAAGAATCATCTGAGCTTGTTCAGTAAGTGGAGCAAGGTCACTGGTACCGGAAACATTTCCGCCAACAGTACCACTAAAATCTTTGATTTCAAGCGCAACACCGTATTCAGTAACAGATGTTCCAAGAATCGGGATTTCCTCTGTTGCATTATAAGCGGCCTGAAGGGCAGGGGTGGCGTTTGCCATTATAAGATTAACTTTTTTAGATACAAAATCGTTAACAGCGGTAACGCAAGTATCAGGATTGTTTGCTGCATTTACCTCGATGAATTCTACATTTTCTTCACCAAGAGCGGCAATAACAGCTTCTTTAAAGCCCTTAGTTGCAGCATCGAGAGCATCGTGGGTAACAAGCTGACAAATACCTATAGTATATTTACCATCATTTCCACCGCATGCAGTTAATGAGAAACAGCATCCTATAATTGTGCACAAACACAAAACCAAAGCAATAATTTTTTTCATTTTTTAAGTACCTCCTATTTGTGAATAATTTAACAAAATCATTCTTTTTACTTTGATATGTTGGCATTATATCACTTTAAAGCGTTAAAGTCAATAGTAAATTTAATTATTTTTATAAAGTAGGCAAGGATATGCTGATTTTTGTTTTTTAAAATTGAAAACTGAGTTACTATGATCGTGTAAACTATCACATGAAATATATAAATGTATTGCTGACAAAAATATCAAATTATTAATTGATAATTAAAATTGCCATCGAATAACTTTTTTCTAAACGATGCTTTATATGTCAGAAAAAAACTGATTCGATTAGAGGGAGATTGTTTTTTAAGCAGAATATAAAATTATTTAACGATAAGGTAAAAATGACGAATTAAAGTAAAATATTTCACTAGTTAACTTAAAATAAAAATAATTAAATCGAAGTAAAGGAAAAATAATTAATTGCAATTGCTGATTCAAACACATATAATATATAGTGTTATTTAGTGGATAGCAAAGACCGAGCAATAGCAACTTTAGGCAAATTTTCTATTTTACCCCTACCCCCAATTATACAAAATATCCATTTTGTATAATTGACTATCCTTTATTTTGCGGCAGACAAATCTTGCCTACCGTCAATTACTCGCAAAGGTCTATTTTTCCCTTGCCCATAGGGATAGCAATTTTGCTTACAAAATGCCTGTTTTGTTAAATTCAAGGGTTATACTCCTTTCGGCTTTAAAATTACCTCAACGAGTATATTATACCTCCAAAAGCGGCATTTGTCAAACATTACGGATTACCGTAAATTTTTGAAGTTCTTCCGTTTGGTGACCACATCGGCCATGGCGTAAAGCATAGTCACAGCTTCGTCACTATGATTAAGAAGCTTTTGAATCTTCTTCAAATTGCCGCACTTGGCATATTCCTCAACGGCATAAACCTTCCGCAAACTATGCGGAGTGATATTCTCTTTAACATTAAATGCCTTCGCAACCCTCTTTAAATCCTTGAAAACGGCTTGGCGGGTGCGGTGCTTTCTGCCGTTTAAGCGGTGCTCAAAAACATAATGTTGACCACTGCACGCGATACAACGGTCTTGGATTTCCTTCGGAAGATATATTTTTTTGGTCTTCCCGGTCTTCTCTTCCCTGACGGTAAACTTCTGCTTTTTAACCTGTTCGCTTTTGAGAGCCAGGACGTCATTTATACGTAATCCCGTAATCATAGATACCTCACAAGCAAGGCGGTTTTCAGGGTAAAGAGAAGCTAGTATATGTACTATCTCACCCTTTGGTTTCCACTCACTACGCAAATTATCACCTCCTTTTAACTTTCCAAAAAGTGTTAACTCATTTTAAACCCCTACATTTTTCCGCATAATAAAGCGGTTTGTAGGGGTTTTGTTAAGGTGATCAGTGTTAATACTCGCGGAAAAATCTACGGTCGTATACAGTCGTATACGAATGTATACTTATAATTACAATTAAAATTATAACTAAAATTATAATTTATATTATAATTAGAATTACAGAAGAAAAGGAGCCAAACTCCCCCCCGCCCCTCGAAGTTCGAGGGGGGCGCTGCTCAATGCGATGGGAATTTAGTCACTATTTAAAATTTCTTCGAACTTATCCATATCATAGGCGGCAAAACCGCCCGCCTTTTTCTTTTCTTCCTTCTTCTCATAACGCTTGCGGATGTTTTCCTCGTTCTTGCGGCATTTCTCGATATATTTTTCCTTATCTCTGTCAATGTAGGTTATCATATAGTCGAAAACATCCCGCACGCTTATATCAACATCTGAAGAAGTAATCTTACCGGAAACATAGTTGAAGATACTGTCAAAAAGTAATCCCTTCTGTTCAAGGGTAAAATTCTTAAAAAGTAGTTGCCAATCGTAGTAGAGGATGAAACTATTTATTTCTTTCATTTGTCATATCCTCCAAGAGCTTATTTGTAACTTTGCTACGGATAGAAAATAGAAGTTTCTCATCCTCTACAGATAATAGACGGCGAACTTCTAAAACGCAAAAAACTGCTAAAATATCGTGTAAAAATTTCAATTCTTTAAGTTTAAACATAAAAATCCCTCTTTTTTTGAATTTAATTTGTACGGCTAATGCCTTTATCGCATCCTTGCCGATATTTTTAGGAAGGCAACTGCCGTTCCATTTCCAACGGCTTATGCCCTCAAAAAATATCGGCGTTCTTTACTCTTAACGGCGAATCATTAAACGGGCGAGGGACCACCCTATGATATCGCCTATTCGCAAAGAACCAAATCAAAGGAATGCGCGCTCAAAAGGGGGCGCGATTTCCTTTGTCATCGCTTAAATAGCCCACTGGGCTATTTTCCCCTTTTGCTCCGATCGTCGCAAAAAATGTCTCGAAGCCCCTGCGGGCTTCGGGGCGAGGGCGCCCGCGCATTTTTTCGCTCCTGCGCGCCCGCGCCTATGCCGTCCCGCTTTAGTCGGCCCCGCGCTTCGTTGCTCATTAGCGGGGATTTCCGTCTTATTGCAAGGGTCAAGATAAAGGCCTTCGGCCCCCTTGCAATCGCTCCAATCCCCGCTATTCTCTGCCTCGCTCCCCCGCCTAGATTTTTTTGGCAGCATAACTGCTAAGTAATGGGCGGCGGCGCTCCGAAAGGGCGGGGCTTAAATGCCGTGCCCTTCGGGTCTCGGCATTTAGGGGGCAGCGTTCCTCGCCCCGCCCTTTCTTTAATTTTGCGCTAAAGCGCAAAAGGGAAGCGATTAGGCATTAAGGCATACCGCCTTAATGCTCCCTTTGATTTTATTTCCCTTACCGTTGTCAAGGGTCTGCGATAAATTAAGCTGGGGCTTAACCCTTGACAAAATAAGTCGCATAGGTCAAAAAAGGTCAAACTCCCCTCCGCCCCTCAAACTTTGAGGGGAACGCTGCTCAATGCGATTCCGTAAGCAAGAGAACATTAGTTTTATTTTCTTGACATAGCCCATCGCTTTTGCTATAATGAGGATGCTGCGATGTGCGATGCATATCACTTATCAGGCAGAGCCCATGGGTCCCTCCAAGGTCGAGGCGGTGACCCCCTGATAATAGACAAAAAAGCCCACCTCTTTTGTTGAGGTGGGCTTTTTCTATTCACATAATTGAATTAAACAAAACGTTATTCATTTTGTATAATTGGATATAAAATTTTCAGGGGCGAAAATGTGAGCCCCCTTTTTCAAACAATATCTAATTTAAGTAATAAAAATAACCGCAGTACATAAATAGTACGCGGTTATTTTTTTGCTAACGGATGGAATTTTGCATAAGAACTAATATATTTACTCTTTAATAAGTTGGCATAAATTTGTGTTGAAGATATATCTGAGTGACCAAGCATCTCTTTTATATCTTTTAATTGGGCACCGTTTTCTAATAGATGCGCCGCAAACGAGTGTCTCAATGTGTGAGGAGTAATCTCCTTGTCTATCCCCGCTTTATCTGCATAATATTTAATAATTTTCCAAAAACCTTGTCTGGACATAGGTTGTCCGTTCATGTTTGTAAATAAGGTCTCGGTATCATCTTGAACTATGGCAGAACGCACCATAGTTATATAATCGTTTATATGTTTTACGGCGGCTGGGTATATGGGTATTATTCTTTCTTTTTTCGAACTTCTCGTATGTAAAATGCCAACCTGCGTATTAATATCAGAAATATTCAACTCAATAAGTTCAGAAACTTTTATACCCGTGGCATAAAGTAATTCGAGCATAGCTTTATCGCGGATTCCTTTATACTCGCTTGTGTCGGGTTGTGATAAAAGAAGAACTATCTCCCCTGCCTCAAGCACTCCGGGTAATTTCTTTTCTGCTTTTTTGAATTTAATTGCGCTGGTTGGATTTAATTTTACAGCGTCAACACTTATTAAGTATTTGAAATAACATCTGATTGAAGCGATGATTCTGGTCTTTGTGGCCTCGGATTTGCCGAGAAAATCCAAGAATTCTATATATTTTCGTATCAGAGCTTCGTTAACTTTTCCAATGCTGTGAACATTATTATCGGTGCAATATGAAACAAATTGCGTAACATCGCGAATGTACGCTTCTAAAGTATTATTAGAAGTTCTTTTTATATCCCTTAGATATGCTTTATAACCATCAATGTAATCTTTCATAATGCACCTCCTTTATAAATATTTAAATAAAGTCAAAAAATGGAATCAATGTCTTTGATAACAAACTGTCAATTACTGCGACAATCACACACACCGAAATATATATAAGATAATATGTGCAATACTCTTTAAATTGCAAAAACAAATTAATCGCCCTTTGATTAGGCATAGTCAGTTTAATGAACTCAAAGGAAAATTTAATAGATTTTTTCCCTGCGACCAAAAGCACGATTATAATAATTGCAAATGGCGGTAAAAGTAGTAGCGCGTTAAAAGCAATGCCCTTTAGCAGAAAAGTTCGGCACACATACGATGAAACGGTGCCGTATAAAAAACCACAAGAAAAACTTAGCATAGGCACGAAAATGACACCCATAATTGATGTTCCGCATAAAAAATATGTAAGCAAAATCAGAAAATCAATTGTTAAAGAGTGAATAAAAATATTAATGAAGCTTTTCTCGTGTCGGTTATTTATTATAAAATCAAAGCTTCTCTCGCCCAAATCAATGATGATATCACTTTTATTAAAGGTTAAGCAACTCACCAGTATACCCGAAATTACGGTTACAGTTAACATAAAAACGATTTTATTTTGCTTAAAATAATTTAGAAAATCATTTTTATTCAGGTTGATAATCGTTCCCTTCTTCATTTCAAACACTCCTTACTGATTAAAAGATATGCATCAGAAGGACAAGATATGAAAAAGTTCAATATTTAGTTTAAAGTTTATCAAAACCACAATATGTAGTAAAAATATCGGTTTATGTTAACTAAATGGCGATAAAAAAACAACCGCTGAAATTCGTTGAAAACAGAATCAAGCGTTGTTAAATAGAAAAAAGTCATTGAAAATAAGCGTTTTATAAAAGCTTTATATTATTTATACTACAAAAAAAGTTTTATGTCAACATAATTTTTTAACTAAAAAATGTTATGTAAACTATTTATGTAAACCATACTATATATGGTTTTTTAACTGAAAAATTACCGCAATTTATAGTGAAACGGCTCTTTTATTTTTTTATAAATTATGTTATAATGATTAAAGAAATTTGTTTTTGGGAGTATTTTATGAAAAGAACAGTAATTATTACCGGCGCTTCAAAGGGCATTGGCGCCGCGACTGCAATTTATTTTGCCAATAAAGGATATAACGTTGTTATTAATTATAACGAATCCTATCAGTCCGCTTCCCTGCTCTCTCGTTCTCTCAATGAGCGAGGTTGCAATACAGTTGCAATAAAAGCCAATATTGCCAATAGATTAGATGTTCAAAGGTTGATTTCGGAAACGATTGACCGTTTTGGCGGTATAGAAGTTTTGGTAAATAACGCAGGAGTTTCCTTCATAGGAACGATAGATGATACAGATGAATATGATTCGGATAGAATATTTGATATTAATCTAAAAGGCGTCTTTAATTGTTGTAAAGCGGTTACTCCTCATATGGTAAGCCAAAAACACGGTAAAATAATCAATATATCTTCTATGTGGGGTCAGGTTGGTGCCTCTTGCGAAGTTGCTTACTCCGCCTCAAAAGCCGGTGTTATCGGTCTTACAAAAGCCCTGGCAAAAGAACTTGCTCCCAGCGGAATAACTGTGAATGCGATTGCTCCGGGACTTATTGAGACATCAATGAATAACGATATATCGGCAGAAGATTTAAGCGCCTTTGTTGAAGATATACCGCTTGGAAGAATGGGAAATCCAAATGAAATTGCCGCAGCGGTTTACTTTCTTGCTTCAAATGAAGCAGATTACATTACAGGTCAAATACTTGGAATTAACGGTGGATATGTAATATAGTATAAAATAACCCGATGCCTCAATGTGCATCGGGTTTAATTTTAGAAACAATCGCTAACCGCCTCGGGAACTTCAGAAAAATCGGTTCTTCTTTGTTTTAAAAGCCAATAAATCAATTCTTCTTTTTCATACGCTTCGTTAATACCATCATTGTGACCGTAGCCCTCAAGGACAATTAGTTCGGCATTTCCGCCAAAACCTTTAATTCTATTTACCATCAATTCAGAATATGTAATTGGAACAACAGTGTCTTTATCACCGTGATATGTTAAAACCGGTGTGCTTCTCAAATTACCGCATCTCCAGGACATTCCGCCACCTGCAACAGGAGCAATACCGGCAAAAAAGTTTGTGAAAGTGAGCCCCATCATCCAAGTACCAAATCCACCCATACTTGAGCCAGTAATACAAATACGATCATGCTTTATATTAAATTGAGCCACAACTCTATCTATTATTTCTTTAACATCGTTTACAACATTATCCCAAACTCTGTCACAAGGGCACTGAGGGCAAAGAAATACGGCATCATATTCTCTTCCTCCATCTAAAAATTTTGGGATACCATGACGGGATAAATGGTCAACCTTAAGACCTCTCTCCCCTGCACCGTGCAGATAAACGATTAATGGCATTTCAGAAATATCTGCGTTTTCTTTTGTATATACAACGTAATTCATTTTATTGTTTTCATTAGCATAGTAAATTGTCTTCTTCATAGCATCACCTAAATTTTTAGTGTTTTTATAATATCTCTATCGAGATTTTTGAAAATTAAATTATTTTTTTCATAGACAAGATATCCGTTTTGCGTAGATTCTTTCGGTATGGAAACCGAGCCCGGATTAATATATAAATTGTTATTGCCAAATGTTTCAAAGGTGCTGATATGTGTATGTCCGTGAATCAAGATATCGTTTTTATCCATTGGTGGTGGATTTTGAGTATTGTATTTATGACCATGTGTTACAAAAAATTTTAGATTATCAACTGTCAATTCAATATAGTTTTCTTTTAGGACAAAATCAAGCACCATTTGATCAACTTCTGCATCGCAATTACCCTTAACACATATGATTTTTTCGGATATATTATTGAGCATTGATATAACAGATTTTGGATTATAATCTTTTGGCAAATCATTTCTCGGCCCGTGGTAAAGAACATCGCCAAGCAGGACGATTTTATCAGGATTTTCAGCAGAAATATCATCAATTAATTTTTGACAATAGTATGCAGATCCGTGAATATCCGAAGCAAACAGAAGTTTTATAATATCACCTGAATTTCATTAATTTAACAACTTTATGATAACACAGCAAATATGATTAGTCAACGAAAAAACGCCGTAAAATCTTAATTTTACGGCGTTTTTAATTATTCTAATTCAAAGGCACCGGTATATAACTGATAATAGGTTCCTTTTTCTTCGATTAATTTGTCGTGATTGCCTCTTTCGATTATTCTACCGTTTTCCAAAACCATAATTACATCGGAATTTTTAACGGTTGAAAGTCGGTGTGCAATAACAAAAACCGTTCTGCCCTTCATTAAACTATCCATACCTTTTTGAACAATTGCTTCAGTTCTTGTATCAATACTTGAAGTTGCTTCATCAAGTATCATTACGGGCGGATCGGCAACGGCAGCGCGGGAAATGGCAATTAACTGTCTTTGACCCTGAGATAGATTAGCGCCGTTGTTCTCAAGCAAAGTATTATATCCCATAGGCAAACGGGTTATAAAATCATCTGCGCCCGAAAGTTTTGCAGCAGCAATGCACTCATCATCTGTGGCATCGAGTCGGCCGTAACGAATATTTTCCATAACAGTACCTGTAAACAAGTTCGTTTCTTGTAAAACTATTCCTAAAGACCGTCTTAAATCGCCCTTTTTGATTTTGTTAATATTTATACCATCATATCTGATTTTACCGTCGGCAATATCATAAAATCTATTAATTAGGTTGGTTATGGTTGTTTTACCCGCACCCGTAGCACCGACAAAAGCAACCTTTTGTCCGGGTTCCGCATAAATAGCAATATTGTGCAGAACTAATTTTTCAGGCGTATAACCAAAATCTACATCGTTAAGTCGAACATCGCCACAAACCTTGGTATAGGTAATTGTTCCATCGCCGTGGGGATGTTTCCACGCCCAAATACCAGTTTTCTTTTCAGATTCAATTAAATTGCCGTTTTCGTCATACTTAGCATTTACCAAAGTGACATAGCCATCGTCAACTTCTGGATCCTCGTCCATAAGAGCAAAGATTCTTTCGGCTCCTGCCATAGCCATAATGATGGAATTTAACTGCTGTGTTGTTTGATTTGCTTGCGCGGTAAACTGTCTGGTCATATTTAAGAAAGGAATTATGATGCTAATTTGAAAAGCCATTCCTGAAATACTGAAATTTTGAATAGATGATGCTAAAAACAGACCGCCGGCTGTGGCAACAAGAACATATAAGATATTACCTATATTCATATTTATAGGTCCTAAACAATTGGCGTATCCGTTTGCCTTTGAACTATATTCAAACAGTTCGTCATTAATTTTTTCAAACTCTTTATAGCTTTTATCTTCGTGGCAAAAAACCTTAACAACCTTTTGACCATTCATCATTTCTTGCACATAACCTTCGGCTTTAGCAACGGCTTTTTGTTGACGAATAAAGTATTTAGCGGAGCCACCTCCAACCTTTCGCGAAACGGTTATCAGACAAATAACGCCGATTAGTACAACCAAAGTCATCCATACACTATACCAAAGCATAATTGAGAAAACCGTAATAACTATAATTCCCGATTGTAAAAGTGCGGGTAAAGATTGGGAAATTAGCTGTCTTAAAGTGTCTATATCGTTTGTATAATGGCTCATAATATCACCGTGTTGGTGGGTATCAAAGAACTTTATGGGTAAACTTTGCATTTTATTAAAGAGGCGTTTACGCAGTTTGCCTAAAAATCCTTGAGTTATGATGGCCATAAGTTGCGTGTGAATGAAAAACGATACAAGAGAAAGCACATAAATAGTTACTAACAATAATATATTACTGAAAACTTCCTTGCTGGCTGCATCCCAGTTTCTGCTTATATAAAACTTTTCGATAATTGCTATAATACGTTGTGAAAAAATTGATTGTACTGAAGAACAGATGGCGGAAAAAACAATACAAAACATAGTAATTGGCAATAATACGGGGTATTCATTAAATAGCATTTTTAAAACCCGTTTAAATACGCCGACATTTAGTTTTTTGCCCGGAGGCGCTTGCATACCGGGTCCTCTTCTTCCCGGGCCTTGAGGCATATTATTGGGCTTACTGCTCATCAAAATCGCCTCCTATCTTCTGTTGCTCATATACTTCTGAATATATTTCACTATTTTTAAGTAATTCTTCATGATTTCCAACGGCGGAAATCTTGCCGTTATTCATAACAATTATCATATCTGCATCTTCGATAGAAGAAATGCGTTGGGCTATAATGATTTTTGTGGTTTCAGGAATATACTCTTTGAAACCTTTACGAATTAACGCATCGGTTTTTGTATCAACAGCACTTGTCGAATCATCCAAAATAAGAATTTTCGGCTTTTTTAGCAGGGCTCTGGCGATGCAAAGACGTTGCTTTTGTCCACCGGATACATTGGTGCCGCCTTGCTCAATATAGGTATCATATCCATCGGTAAATGACTCAACAAAGTTATGGGCCTGAGCGAGTTTGCATACGCTTATAATTTCTTCGTCGGTTGCGTTTTCATTGCCCCAACGAAGATTATCTTTGATTGTTCCCGAAAACAATTCATTCTTTTGAAGCACCATGGCAACATTATCGCGCAAAACTTCCAAATCGTAGTTTCTAACGTCAATTCCGCCAATTTTAACACTACCTTCGGTTACGTCATATAACCGAGGAATTAACTGCACAAGCGTTGTTTTGCTTGACCCGGTTCCGCCAATAATTCCAACTATCATTCCCGATTTTATATCAAGATTTATCGATTCAAGAGCGTTTTTACTAGCATTCTCGGAATATTTGAATGATACATTTTCAAAAATAACAGAACCATCTTTAACGGTTTTAACCGCATTATCAATATTGGCAATCGTTGGCTCTTCATCCAAAACCTCACAAATTCTTCTAGCCGATTCCATAGACATAGTTATCATAACATAAAACATAGAAATCATCATAAGTGACATAAGAATTTGCATACCATATGTTAACATGGATGAAATTTGACCTACATCAATAGTAGTTCCACCGTTTTTAATAACTAAATAAGAACCAATTAAAAGAATAAAAACTGTATTGAAGTAGATGCAAAACTGCATAATTGGGCTATTAAAGGCAATTATTCTTTCGGCTTTTGTAAAATCATTCGTAATTTCATCTGCTGCTTTAGCAAATTTCTTCTTTTCAAACGCTTCTCTGAAAAATCCTTTAACAACGCGCATTCCACGAACATTCTCTTCAATAGATTCATTTAATTTATCATATTTTTTGAAAACTCTGCGAAAAGCAGGCATAGCATTTCTGCTAATAAAAATTAAACCTAAAACCAATACGGGTATTACCACAACAAAACTCGTAGCAAGAGCTCCGCCCATTCTATACGCCATTATTATTGAAAAAATGAGCAAAAGTGGGCTCCTGACAACCGTTCTGATAATCATCATATACGAATGTTGAACATTGTTTACATCGGTCGTAAGTCGAGTTACAAGTGAAGAAGTTGAGAATCTATCTATATTTGCAAAAGAGAAGCTTTGTATTTTTGAAAATAAGTCATTCCTCAGATTCTTGGCGAATCCCGTTGAAGCTTTAGCGCTGAAAATTGCAGATGCGGTTCCGCAACACAAGGAAACCAATGCCAGCGCTACGAGTGATACACCCGTTTTAATTATATTGTCCATAGACGCGCCTGCTTTAATTGCGTTAATCATATCTGCAACTAAAAATGGTATAAAAACTTCAATAAATACTTCACCTGCAATAAAAACGCAAGATAAAATACTTTTTGTTTTATATTCACGAATACTTTTAGCTAATTTTCGTAACATCTTCTGCCTCCAGATTTGCTTTAATTTTATCTAAAGTTTTATAGAATGATTCTAATTCTTTCTCACTAATTCCCTGCTTCATCCTATTTTCGCGTTTTTCAATATCATTTACTATTAACTTATGTATTTCTACGGCTCGTTCGGTTAATATTATTCTCTTTTTTCTTCCATCATTTGCACAATTTTCGCGAATAATTAGACCGTTTTTTTCCATAAGTTGCAGGATTTGGGTTGCAGTTGAGCGACGAATAGAAAAAAATTCTTCAAAATCTTTTTGAAATATTTCTTTATCGGAATTTTCATAAAAATAACGAATTGCCAATCCATGAACACCTTTCGCTCTATCAAGCTCAGTGGGATGCGTTTTTTCTATATCTCGCTTTATCAGATTATTTAAATTTCTGATTTCAAAGCCAATTCTTCTTTTACAAATCATAAGTATCTCCAAATTGTTAGGTTACTAACATTATACCTTTACATATAAAATATGTCAATATATAAATAATGAATAATTTGTTAAAAAACAGCGAAAAAACAAAGTTTTTCGCTGTTTTTAACTAAAAGCCGAACGCTTCTTTATTTGTGCAATAATAGATATCTTCCCTATTGCTTATAAGTTTACAAAAATCTTCAAATTTTTCCCAACCATCAACGGAATCAAATTCATATGTATGACCCCAAATATAGAATAATTTTGGACTGTCCGGTTGGAGATTTATAAATTCATTACCAAGTTCCATCATCTTTTCATGTTGCATATGATAAACGGTGGGATTAAATCTATAAAGGTTTTCTTGCGGTTCAAAACTATGGGAACTCACGATAGTACGGGCATATTTAACGCCGGTATTTTCCTTAATAATTTTAGCAACTCTATCGTTGTTATTTTCGCCGCCGCAAGGATACGCCATACCCACAACTTCGTATCCAACAAGTTCGGATAAATTAATTCTATCTTGCTCGACCTGACGGATTATCTCCTCATCATCTAAATTAGGTAAAAAAGGATGAGTTAGTGTGTGTGCCGCAACCTCGTGTCCTTTATATATTTTTGCAATCTCCTCTGCCCTTGGCTTAACATGGGAGACTGTAACATTATTTCTAATTAAGGAGCCGGGTTGACCTAAAAGTTCAGAATTGATATTAAAAGTGCATTTTAGACCATAATTGTTAAGCAATTTAATAAATCGCTGATCTTGGGTTATGCCATCATCATAGCTGAAAGTAACAATCTTCTTTTTTCCGTCAAACATAAAAAATCACCTCAATCGATTTGAGCCATTACGCTTTCAAAATATTCAAAAACTTGATTCTTCACCGTATCAATTTTGCTTTTTTTAGTTTCAAAACTGCAATCATCAGAAATAATTGTCAAAATTTCGGATTTAGAAATTTCGGTTTTTCCTAGGATCAGATTAATTAGCGTTAAACTATCAGGAGAAGATTTCAATCCCAACTCACCGTTTAATTCGGTAGCTTTAAGAACGATTTTGCCGATAATTTCAGAGCCGTAGGCCATCGCATCGTCAATAAATGTCTCGTTAACTGATTCAATAATTTCAATTTCAGGCATAACCTCTTCGGTTTTTTGGTGACTAAATTGCTCAATCGTATATTTAAGCTCGGAGATTTCCTTTTCTAATAAATTATTTCTTTTTTTAAGGGAGGTGTTTTCCAGTTCAACTCTTCTGAGTTGTTCGAAAAGCATAATATTTTGATTAATTAAATCTTTTTTACGCATCTTTACCTCCAACAAATACTTTAAGAAATTTAATACGATTAAATAATATCGAACATAAAACTATACCCAAAATTGCGCCGATAAAATCTATACAAACATCCCTTATTTCCCCGCTTCTGCCGGAAACAAACAGTTGATGAACTTCATCACTAATGGCATATAGTAGGCAAAAAACGCTTGAAATAAGCAGCTTTTTAGTTTTTTGAGGACGGTTGTAAGAAATTATACTCATTAGCGAAAAAACGCCCAGTATCATAAAAATTCCAAAATGCGCAGATTTTCTGATAATTAATGTAGCGATATTTATAATTTTATCTTGTTTATCAGCACTTAATTCCGAGAAATGTGGATATATTGCGGAAATTACAGAATGAGTAATTCCGCTGCTTAACTCACTTGAACTCTCGGAATTTTGAGATGAAAAACAGAAAATTGTCACACAACAAGCAAACAGCAAAACAATTGAAACGATTCTAAAAATCCTCACGGTTTAACCTTCTGTGTAATATATCCGTACGGATTAAGACGGGTATAGTAGTTAGAGCCAATTGCTTTACGCTTGAGCTCAAGATGCAAATGATAACCCGTACTTCTTCCCGTAGTTCCAACATAACCAATAGTCTGTCCCTGTCTTACAGTTTGACCTGGGCTTACAATAACGCTCATAAGGTGAGCGTACCAAGCCATATAGTTATATCCGTTTCGGGAACCGTGGTTAATAACGACGTAATTACCGTAACTTGCGTTGCCGTAATAGCCCATTGACGGAGTCCAGTTGCTTACGGTTGTTTCTATTTGACCGTCGGCAATAGCAACAACGGGTTTACCTGCAATTCCACTGGAGGCCAAATCTATACCGGTGTGACCTGCATTACCGTAATGTTGAGTGATACCGAAATATCCGGGAACGGGCCAAATGAAATACTCTGATGATAAAACAATGTTATTGGATTCCGTCATATTAAGGAAGTATTGTTCAAGTTGGCGTTTGGATGCCTCAATCGCCTTATTTTCGGCTATAACACTGTTAGTATCAGCGGTAATAGAATTTAAATATTTCTGCTCCTCTGCGCGTTCTGCAAGGAGAGTATTTTGTTTGAGAGCAATTGTCTCTTTAACAGAAACCTGATCCTCGATAAGTTTTTTGTTTTCCTCATTTTTCTGATTAAGCACAACAATAGAAGCTGCTAATTTATCGAGTAATTTTTTATCGTGTGATGAAACAGATTTCATTAATTGATTGAGTTGCAGATAATTGGCAAAATTATCTGCGCCCAAAATCAACTGCAAGGAATTATTGGTAGAAGACATATACGAGGCGCGTAAACGCTTTTTAAAGAGCAACTTATCATTGGCAATTTCCTCGTTCATTGCCTTAATTTCTGCGTTATTATCGGAAATTTTTGTATTAATACGGTTAATTTCTTTATTACAAGCTAAAATTTGGCTTTCGGTATTATTAATTTTTTTCTGAACTGCATTAACAATTTTTTGCTGGTCCGCCTTTTGTGCTTTTAGGCCTGCAATTTCCTTTTCCAGTTCTTTAGATTTTTCTTCAAGTTCTTTAATCTGATTCTGAATATTGATTTTTTCTTCTTCGGTGAGTTTATCATCCGCTAAAGCGGTAATGGCAAACATCGAAGAAAATATCAATGCAAAAGCCAGAATTAAGGAAATAATTCTTTTCGTTTTCATTATACAAATCCTTATATGAAATTATATTGCCGCAAATTCGCTACCCTCTTTACGAAGGTACTTACCAATCATAATTGCGCTTCCGAGTGCGCCGGAAAATAAACCAACACAAACAAAGATTAATAATAACGGTAATGAAATCTCTCCAAAAGCGATTATATCGTTAGTGCCAAGAGTGGTGGCAATAGCTTCAGTTGCAACTCTATAGCAGAAATATAGCAAACCTTCCGAAATTAGTGCAGAAATTATTCCAATAAGAACACCCTCAACAACAAACGGAATTCTTACAAAAGAATCTGTAGCGCCAACTGCCTTCATAATGCTTATTTCGAGTTTTCGGTTATACATTGTAACACGAATTGTATTAGAAACGATAACCAGAGAAATTACAACGAGAATCGCCATAATTGCAATACCGGCAACGGTAAGACCGCTTTTGATGGCGTTGATTTTATCTGCCAAATCACTATTGGACTGAATAGTGTCAACGCCTTCAAGCTTTTTGATTTCTGCTACCGTATTATCATAGTTTTCCATATCCACCATAGTAACTTTAGCGGCAGCGGAAATGGGATTGCCGAATTCATCGTCAAGGAATGTGAAATACTCGGCTTGTCCTTGGAGCATTGTATTTTTAGCGGCCTCAAGTCCCTCTTCGCTTGAAATATATTCTACATCGGCCACATTATCTAACTCGCTTATTTTATCGCAAAGAGCTTTTGCCTCATTATCGTTATGAATTATATAGTCGGTATCCTTAATACCGTTTTCATCGGAGCCATCATCCATAGGAGCATCTTCGGAAGAAGTATCGGAAGTAGCAGCACCCGAAGACGTATTGTCGGTGGATGAAGTATCTTCAGAAGAAGTATCGGCCTTATCCTCTTGACCATACAAGGCCCAGTTATAATCCTTCATATAAACCATCACAACATTTTGTTGCTCAAGCTTGCCAAGGGCCATAGTTACATTTTCAGAGATTAAAATCGCAAGGCCAATAACAACCATACAAGCAATCAAAACGCCGATAGACGCCAATGACATAAGTCGATTTGCCCAGGTATTGCGGAATCCTTCTTTAACGAGATATTTAACGCTATGCATCTTCATTATTCGGCACCTCCTGCTGCATTATCAGCAACGATTCTACCCGAATCAAGCATAATTACACGGTGTTGGAAATCACGAACAAGATTATGATCATGAGTAACCATAAGAATAGTTGTACCGCGTTTATTAATCTCCGTAAGCAGCGAAACAATCTCGTAAGACATATTTGGATCAACATTTCCTGTAGGTTCATCTGCAATAATTAAATCGGGCGAATTAACAAGAGCGCGAGCAAGACCAACTCTCTGCTGTTCACCGCCGGAAAGCTGCATAGGCATTGAACGAGCTTTATCGCCAAGACCAACCTTGCTTAATGCCTTAGAAACCTTTAATCTAATTTCCCTGCTGGAAGCGCCTACAACGTGCATTGCAAAGGCAACATTATCAAACACATTCATCGTAGGAATGAGACGGAAATCCTGAAAAACTATTCCCATAGTTCTGCGAAGCAAAGGAACCTGTTTTCTGGACATCTTTGTAAGATTAAAACCGTTAACCATAATTGAACCGGTATTTGCCTTTTCTTCGCGCATTATGAGTTTCATAAAGGTACTCTTACCAGCGCCCGAGGAGCCAACAATAAATACAAATTCGCCTTTATTGATGCGAATGTTAACATCTTCGATGGCGTGCGTACCCGTCGCATAGGTTTTTGAAACGCCTTTAAACTCGATTACCGGTTTGCTATGGTCTAAATTATTAATTTCAAATGTATCGGTTTGCATTTGAAAATATCACTCTTTCATTAATATTTTATAGGTGTGTTTTTAAGATATTTGTTAACCATCAGAGCAATCTTAAATATAATTGCGTGGTCGAATTCTCGTAAATCCAGACCGGTTATCTTCTTGATTTTTTCAAGACGATATACCAAAGTGTTTCTATGTACGAACAGCTTTCTGGATGTTTCGGAAACATTAAGATTATTTTCAAAGAATTTTTGAATTGTAAACAATGTTTCCTGATCTAAACTATCAATAGAGCCACGCTTAAACACTTCACGAAGGAAAGTTTCGCAAAGAGTTGTGGGAAGTTGATAGATAAGGCGGGCAATGCCTAAATTATCATAAGAAATGATATTTTTATCGGTATCAAACACCTTGCCAACTTCAAGAGCAATTTGCGCTTCCTTAAAGGAACGAGCGAGTTCTTTCAGGTTATCAACAATGGTACCTATGCCGATAGTAACCTTGGTATAGCATTCGGCGGACACGGTATCAGCGATGGTGGAAGCAAGTTCTTCAATATTTCTGGAAAAGATATCATGATCAATTTCTTTAACCAGAGCGATATCTGTTTCGTTAACATTAATTAAGAAATCTTTATTCTTTTCCTGGAAGAGATTCTGTAAAACGCTGAAAACAGAAATATCGTTTGCTTCAGAATTTCTGATAAGAATTACCACTCGATTCACATCACTGTTAAAATGAAGTTCACGAGCTTTTAAATATATATCACCTATAAGGATGTTATCAAGAATTATATTTTTAACGAAATTGCTTCGATCATGTTTTTCATCGTCATAGTATTTGATATTGGTAAGAGCGACTGCAATAATAGCGGCATATTTACCGGAAACAACATCATCACCTTCAACGAAAACGTAATAATCCTGACCGTTTCCATCATTAATTTCTTTAAAAGAATAGCCAAAAGAAGTGAATGCACCATCGTCATTAAAACGGTTGATGAGCATCTGCTCTCCCCTTTTGCTTTGATCACTGCAAGCAACAATAGTATAATTTTCATCAACTACACCAAAGGTCTTGTCCACAACTTCCTTCATTTGCTGGATAACATTTTGGAAAATACGATTTGACATATTTACACATCCTATAATTAATATTACATATATAACTATTCTACACAATAACCGACATTTTTTCAAGAGAAATATTGAAAATAGTTACAAAATTATTACAAATTTTATTTATTGCTGCCAAAATTATGCAATAAAAAAGATTTCCGCCTTTTTATGACGGAAATCTTTTGCTATTTTGGAATTATTTGCCGTAAAGCTCAACCAATTTTTCAAGATGAGCGCGACGTGCTTTTGCAGCTTCTGCTGCCTGCTCGAAGAGTTCTTCAGCACGATCGGGGAACGAACGTGTAAGCGAAGAATAACGGGCTTCATTAAGAATGAATTCCTTATAATCTTCGGTTGCAGGTTTACTGTCAAGAGAGAAGGGATTCTTGCCTTCTGCCTTAAGAGCAGGGTTATAACGGAACATATCCCAATATCCTGATGCAACCGCTTTCTTCATTTCTTTCTGGCAGTTAACCATACCACCCTTAATTGAGTGCATTTCGCAAGGCGCATAGCAGATGACGATTGAAGGACCATTATAAGCTTCTGCTTCCTTGATTGCCTTAAGGGTTTGGTTCATATCGGCGCCCATAGCGATCTGGGCAACATACACATAACCATAGGACATTGCTATTTCTGCAAGACTCTTCTTAGCGATTGCCTTACCTGCAGCGGCGAACTGAGCAACCTGACCGATATTAGAGGCCTTAGATGCCTGACCACCGGTATTGGAGTAAACTTCGGTATCAAATACCATGATATTTACATCGTTACCAGCAGCGAGAACGTGGTCAACACCACCGAAACCGATGTCGTATGCCCAACCGTCACCGCCGAAGATCCATACGCTCTTCTTGGAGAGATATTCTTTATTTTCAAGGACATCCTTACAATAATCACAGCAAGCGCCTGCTTTTTCGATAGCTGCAACTAAAGCGTTGGTGGCGGCAGTGTTCTTAGCACCATCATCAACGGTAGCAAGATACTCATCGGCAGCTGCCTTAACTTCAGCGGAACACTTATCAGAAGCTACGATGTTCTTAACGTCACCAATAAGACGCTCACGGATAGCTCTCTGGCCAAGGAACATACCATAGCCGTGCTCAGCGTTATCTTCAAACAGTGAGTTTGCCCAAGCGGGACCGTGTCCTTCTGCGTTAGTGGTATAAGGAGAAGTTGCTGCGGGACCACCCCAAATTGAAGAACAACCGGTAGCATTAGAAATATACATTCTATTGCCAAACAACTGAGTTACCAAGCGAGCATAAGCGGTTTCTGCACAACCTGCGCAAGAACCTGAGAACTCGAGCAAGGGTTTCTTAAACTGAGAAGTGATAACGTTAGCGTCAGAAGCTACATCATTCTTTTCAGTTACGTTAGCAACGCAATAATCAAATACATCCTGTTCAGCAAGCTGAGTTGCCTGAGGAACCATCTTGAGTGAATTGGTAGGACATTCGCCAACGCAAACTCCACAACCCATACAGTCAAGAGGAGAAACGGTCATTACATAAGAATAACCCTTATTAGTAACGAGTTTTTCCTTAGTAGCAACCTTCATATTAGCGGGGGCGGCTGCTTTTTCATCTGCAGAAAGCGCATAAGGACGAATTGTGGCATGGGGACATACGAAGGAACACTTGTTACAACCAATACAGGTTTCGTTATTCCATTCGGGCACCATAACAGCAACGCCGCGCTTTTCAAAGGCGGATGCGCCCTGCTCGAATGTACCGTCTGCGTGATCCATAAACGCGGAAACGGGTAATGCATCACCGTTCATAAGACCAACAGGTTTCATAATGCTATCAACCATCTTAACGAGCTTGGAAGTATTGGAATCGGAAGCAGCATTATCGATATCCTTTGCATCGGCCCAAGCAGCAGGAACATCTATCTTAACATAGGCGGTAGCGCCTGCATCGATGGCTTTTTCATTCATTTCAACGATTTCTTTACCCTTCTTCATAAACTTCTGGGCTTTTTCCTTCATGTATGCGATAGCATCTTCTGCAGGAAGAACTTTAGAAAGTGAGAAGAAAGCGGACTGAAGAACGGTATTTGTACGCTTACCAAGACCGATTTGAGCGGCAAGGTCAATAGCATTAACGGTATAAAGCTGAACATTGTTCTTAGCAATATAACGCTTTGCTTCTGCGGGCATATACTTATCGAGTTCTTCAGCAGACCACTGGCAGTTAATGAGGAACACACCGCCGGGTTTAACATCGTTAACCATCTTGTAACCCTTAATTACATATGAGGGGTTATGGCAAGCAACGAAGTCAGCTTTGTTTATATAGTAAGGACTCTTAATGGGCTTATCGCCAAATCGAAGGTGGGAAATGGTGATACCGCCGGTCTTTTTAGAGTCATACTGGAAGTAAGCTTGTACATACTTATCAGTGTGGTCACCGATAATCTTAATAGAGTCTTTGTTAGCGCCAACGGTACCGTCACCGCCAAGACCCCAGAATTTACACTCAATAGTACCTTCAGCGGCAGTGTTGGGTGCTTCTTCTTCGGGAAGAGAAAGGTTGGTAACATCGTCGTTAATGCCCATTGTAAAGTTGTGCTTGGGAGCATCTTTAGCAAGTTCTTTATATACAGCAAAAATGCTTGAAGGAGGAGTATCCTTTGAACCGAGGCCATAACGACCGCCGATTACACAGTCAATCTTTCTGCCGGTTGCGGCAAGAGCGGCAACAACATCAAGATAAAGAGGTTCACCGAGTGAGCCGGGCTCTTTGGTTCTATCAAGAACAGCAATTTTCTTAACAGTAGCAGGAATTGCTTCTGCAAACTTTTCTGCAGAGAAAGGACGGTAAAGACGAACTTTAATAAGACCTACCTTCTCACCTGCAGCGGTAAGATAATCAATAACTTCTTCTGCAACGTCGCAAACAGAGCCCATAGCGACAATTACGCGCTCTGCATCATCTGCGCCATAGTAGTTAAAGAGTTTATAGTTAGTGCCGATTTTGGCATTAACCTTATCCATATATTCTTCAACGATAGCAGGAACGGCATCATAATACTTGTTACAAGCTTCTCTGTGCTGGAAGAAGATATCGCCGTTTTCGTGAGAACCACGCATAACGGGGTGTTCAGGGTTAAGAGCGCGCTTACGGAAAGCAGCAACTGCATCCATATCACACATTTCTTTAAGATCCTCAAAATCCCAAACCTGAATCTTCTGGATTTCGTGAGAAGTACGGAAACCGTCAAAGAAGTTGATGAAAGGAACGCGGCTCTTAATAGTAGCAAGATGAGCTACAGCGCCAAGGTCCATAACTTCCTGAGTATTGGTTTCAGCAAGCATTGCAAAACCGGTCTGACGGCAAGCATAAACGTCTGAATGGTCACCAAAAATGTTAAGAGCATGTGAAGCTACGCAACGAGCAGACACATGGAAAACGCTGGGTAAAAGTTCACCGGCAATTTTGTACATATTGGGGATCATAAGCAAAAGTCCCTGAGAAGCGGTATAAGTGGTGGTAAGAGCACCGGCTGCTAACGAACCGTGAACTGTACCTGCAGCACCTGCTTCGGACTGCATTTCGGCAACCTTAACGGTAGTTCCGAAAATGTTTTTGAGACCCTGAGCAGACCACTGGTCAACGTAGTCAGCCATAGGGCTAGACGGAGTAATGGGATAAATACCGGCAACTTCGGTAAATGCATATGATACGTGTGCCGCAGCATTGTTACCATCCATCGTCTTAAATTTTCTGGCCATGGAAAAATTCCTCCTTAAAATATTTATGTGCGAGAAATCCTAACTTGGACAAACTCATACGAATATATAATAACACTACTTTGTTAAAAAGTAAACAAAAAAATAACGATTTTCCCTAAAAAAAGAAAAATCGTTATATTTTTAACTAATTATATATATATATCCTTCGGAATTTTCAAAAACGCATTCATTTTTTTCGATAAAATCGATAAAACGATCATCAAAATTTAAAGGTACCACTAAATAACTGCATTTTTCTAATTTTTTCCGATAATCATCTAAATCGCACTCATCGAAATTATAGCAATAAAATTCTCTTAAATCTCTCTGAATAAATGGCTCGAACCAATAAATCGGTTCGGTGGTATCTAGTAAAGTTACTGCTTCGTCGTCATTAACTAAATCAAAGGCCTTTTCGTATAATTCAACTTTTGCGGAAGACATATTTCTGCTTTTTATAGCATTAAGGTTAAACTCATATATCGAAAAGAATGCGCCGGAATGCCACGAACTTGGCGACATTAAAACATTATTCTGAGTTATTCTATCATCGATAAAAGCAAAGTTCATTATTGCCATAAAAACCCAAACGAGTGAGTAACTAATAACTGAACTAACGGACTTATTGCAAAGGTCACATATCCCCTCTATTGCAGTAACGAAACAGAGCAAGGAAAGCATATAGTACATTTTATAAAAATAATACGATGAAACAATACCGCGCAAACCCAAGGCAAACATAAATACCGTCGAGATGCCAAAAACAAGTAGCAAAATGTGGTGAATTTTTATCTCTCTTTTTGCAAAGGCAATTATCAAACCATAAATTGCAGCAGGTAAAATTATGATAAAACTTGAATATAGGTCGCGGTATATATAACCCTCTACAGAGAGTGAATTTCCAACATCGGAAACTCCCCCTTCAAACAACCTAAAGAAACTGTAATATAACCCAAATAATGTTGGTATAAGAAAAATGCTAAATTCTGTTATAAAAAACTCTTTACAGAATAATTTTTTATTTTTTATAAATTTTATGGCTATGAAAATAGCAAGAGAAATGAAAACAAACGGTGCAAATAATGAATAGCAATTAATTATGCCGAAGCAACCAAGCATCATGGCAACGATAGCTATTCCCTCTTTAATGAAGCCATTATAATAATTGTTAGCAACAAAAATCAAATAGGCGCAAATGGAAACGCCCATACCGAGATAAACAAACCCAAAAACCATATTGTTTAACGGGTATCCCAACACATAAAAAACAATCAAAACCAGGGAAATTATTTTTGCAAAAGTTTTTTTGGCGAAAAAATCGGATATGCTGAATAACAAAGTCGCCGAAAGCCAAAGCATAATAATATCGGCTAAAACAAATAATTTATAAGACCAGAATGGTTTTAAAAAACCTAAGCCAACCGAAATAATAGTTGCATTATTAAGCGATGCAAAGTACATAATACCGAGCTTTCCGCTTTCAATAAGCTCTTGCGCCATACGAAGATGTCTTGTAGGGTCGGTGGTTTCGTAATTCATCATTAAATTAACGCCAAATTGCTCTTTTGCAACAAATCCAATGATGATAGTAATGATGATTATAGAAATCAAATCATAAATCTTGAAATAATACGCCTGTATTTCCCCTTTTTTTAAAATATAAAGTGAAATACACATGGTGCATATAAGATTACCGATTCCCAAGGTAACCAGATTAACGGGTATACCAATGATATCAATTATGCCTGCAAAAAAAGTGCTGAATAGCATCATTAGCATAATATATATTGGCATATACACTACAAAATTCAGCTTGTTATCACTTTTTTTAACCGAAATGAAGGCGCTAAACAACAATAAATACGTCAGAATATAAAACACTGAATTAAATGCCGAATACATAACCTTACTCGCTAACGGAAAAAGCGTTTTCCGAACATAGCGACCTTTCTGATAATTTTTGTAATAACTAATTTTGGTGTAACAAACGATATTAACTTCCAAGACAAATGCTCTTCTATATTAAAAACAAATGTCACAGAAGAAAAATCACATTCATAATCGAAATTTATTTTAAATTGAGGATCATCTTCTAAAAATAAATAAGATTTTCCGTTTTTCACATAATTCGAATTAACAAAGTCCACCTTAAATTTAATCGGTTTCTCGTTGGAATCAAGGGCAATACAGTCAAATTCGGATAATTTAATCATACCGAAATTACTTGGGTCGAAACGAAGGGACTTAATTTTACCGTAGATATGGGGCTCAATGATGCTTATCTTTAAATTGTTATCTTCAAAAATCATATCGAATTTTGCCTTATTTCCGGAGTTAAAGCCGTTACCGTTATCTATAAAAATTTCCGCTTCCGAAACCATTTTTTCATACAAATTTGAATGCGGAGAAACTGAAAGTGAATAATCCAGTATATCGGAAACTTTCAGTGGAATTGCATACTTTCTAAAGTTGCGTTGGATATTTCTATAATTCTTTTTCCACTCTTTTTCGTTATGTAACGATTGAGAGTTTTGCATATTATTCCAGTGACGATAAATGCTTGTTGCATTATCAATATCCCCTACTCCGCAAAAGAAAGCAGTGCGCATAAGAAAATCCCAATCTTCCGTAGTATTAAGAATTTCATCGAAGCGTATATTGAATTTTTTAAACGAGTATGCGGGAAAAGCCAAGGACATAATAGGGCAATTATTATACATTAATTGATTATTCATAATGAAGTCGCGGCAATAAACATTATTAAATGATGAAAATGACACAGGACCAGATTCATTATACTTCCAATCTTGGCCTACGGCATATGCGTGCAAAATTTTACCGCTATGCTTTTTTGATGCCTCATAAAATGATTCTACCCAGTTATCAAATACCAAATCATCATCATCAAGTATGGAGATATATCTGCCGTTTGCATTATCAAAACCATAATTTAATGGCGTGGTACGAGTGCCGCCAATAACATCGTGATATTTAATTTTGCTTCTGAAATTATCCGGAAAACTCTTTATAAGTTTCTCTATATTAAGCTTATCTTCACTGCTCACATCGTGACCTAAAAGCAACACTTCAAAGTCATAGCAGGTTTGCGCTTGAAGGCACAATAATACTTCTTGTAATGTAGAAATGCGTTTGCCTTGTGTACGCATAATAACGCTTAAAAATAAGCCATCTTCATCGCGGCAATCGGAAGATAATATTTCGTTTAGATTATCTTCACCTATAGCATTTTTAACTTCTTCGAAATATTCTCTGATGATATTGTTTTTCATATTTATACCCATTACGCTATTACCTTAATATCTGTTTTTAGAATAGCCATCGGCGGTAAAACTGGCTATTTTATGATTCTTGTCTAACTGTTGAGGTAAAGTGCCTTCATCTCTTCTTTTATTAAAATAAGTGAGGGCTTTTCTTTGATATTCATCGCCTCTTTGACAAACAGAAATCAAGAATTTCAATCGTTTTTCATTAGACCATTTATATGCCATCAACAAGGCCGATTCGGCAGAATAATATCGCTCTGCTTCGGTGGCGACCAATTTACCGAAAGAATCAAGACGGTGTCCGTGGAATACAGGTGAATTAGGCGAATAGATGACCTTCCTGCCGCTTAACCGAACACGCCAAGAAAAATCCACGTCATCACAATACATAAAGAAATTTTCCTCATCAAGGCCACCAAGTTCTCTGTAAACTTCGCTTGGAATAATAACACAAGCCATTGCTCCCCAAAGTTCTTCACAACTAGATGAATCGTAACTTTTAGGGTGTTCAATCGGCATTTGTCGCGCTTCAATCATTCCGATTTTACCTTTATCATCTGTTAAGTATCTTTCCATCATAGTTATAAAATAATCAGGAGCAACCACGATATCGGGATTATATATCATCAGATATTCTGCAGAGCACTCCCTGAATAAAATATTCTGACCCTTGGATGTTCCCGAATTAAAGCCAAAATACTGATATGAAACTGAAACATATTCGCCGTAATTTGAATTAAGGTTATTAATAAAACTGTCATCAATGATTGGTTCGGGTGAGGCGTCGCCGAAAGCAATTTGGATTTTTTTAATATAACCGTCTGCAGCTACACTGTTTTTCACAGCATTAGCAACCGATACAACCGATTTTAACAGTGCATCCGTATCATTTTTATATAAAATGGTTTGTGCCCTTAATTGATAATCAGCCATATTATCACCTTTCACAAATATTATACAGAATCATTATAGCATTAAAAAATATAAAAGTAAACAAAAAAAGCAACAACTCAAAAAGTTGCTGCTTTTCGTTCAATTATATGCTGTTTGTAATGCAATCGGCCACGTAAATACCCATGGCACCCGATTGAGAAAGTCCCCTACAGATACCACTACCGTCACCGATAATAAACACATTATCTATCAACTCAAATTTATTATTCATAAACACAGGCCGAATTGAATAATATTTACTTTCGCAACCATAAAGCAATGTATCATCATTTGCGGTACCGGGAGCGACCTTATCAAGCGCATATATTGTCTCAATTATGTTTGTAAGGATTCTATGGGGTAACACAAGAGATATATCCCCTGCCGTTGCTTTAAGTGTTGGGGTAACGGTGTTTTGTCCCAAACGATGGTCATTGGTTCTTCTGCCTCTGATTAAATCGCCGAATCTCTGCACCAAAACACTGCCGTTGCCAATCATATTTGCAAGGCGCGAAATACTTTCTGCATATTCGGTCGGTTGATTAAAGGGCTCGGTAAAACGGATGCTTGAAAGTATTGCGAAATTGCAGTTTTCTGTCTTCTTTTCAGGTTGAGCATAGGAATGGCCGTTAGCAGTAATAATTCCGTGATTATTTTCCGCTGAAACAAGACCGCCCTGGTTAAAACAAAACATTCTGCATCTATCTTCAAATGTCTTTGTTTTATAAAGAATTTTTGGCTCATATATTTTGGAAGAAAATTCTCGCCAAATAATATCCTTCATTTCTACTCTTACACCGATATCAATATGGTTAGAGCGCATTTTTACGCCGTTTGATTTACAAAAATCATTAACAAAATTGGCTCCGCTCCGGCCGGTTGCAATTATAATATGCTTTGCATATAAAACTTCACCGTTTTCATATTTAAGTTCATATCTGCCGTCTTTTTGTACAATATTGATGCAGTTATAGAAAGAAAATAATTCCGTTCCCGATTTTACTATAGCACTAATTAGATTCTGCATAGTAATATAGTTATTGTCGGTGCCTAAATGTTTTACGTTCATATCTAAAAGGCGAAGATTATTTTGCAAACATTTTAATTTTAAATACTCGTTTGATTTGTAAACAATAGGTACACCTGAAGTGCAATACTCATTAAGAATATTGTCAACTTCCATTATGTATTTATTGGCAACATCATCGCCCAATTCTTCGCCTAAAGTTCCACCGTATGCGGTACCTAAATTAAATTTACCATCGGAAAAAGCACCTGCGCCCGCAAAACCGCTTGTGATACTGCAAATTTTGCAGTGCACGCAAGTTTTATTTTTACTGGCAGGGCATTTTCTGTTTTCAAGTTCATTTCCACGCTCGGTAATCGCGATTTTCATTTCAGGTGAATTTTTTCTTAAGCGGTATGCCGCCATGAGTCCACCGATTCCACCGCCGATAATTACGGTATCATAATTTCTGACATTTGACATAAAACTGACCTCTAAAAAATAATTTGGTTAGCAAAACGCCAACCAAATTATATATTTAATATCAAAAAATGTCAACAGATTAAATTTTACATTTAATTTTCTTTTCGATAACCATCAAACGATTATACTTTGCTACTCTATCACTTCTGCAAGGAGCACCTGTCTTAATTTGTCCCGAATTTACCCCGACTGCAATATCGGCAATTGAAGTATCCTCGCTTTCTCCGGAGCGGTGTGAGATAACGGTTTTATAATTGTTTTTTGTTGCAAGATTAATTACATCCAAAGTTTCGGTAAGGGTGCCGATTTGATTTGGTTTTATAAGAATAGTGTTTGCAACATTCTTTTCAATACCGTTTTGCAAACGATTATAGTTGGTGACAAATAGGTCATCGCCAACAAGTTGCGTTGTGTTGCCAAGAGTATTAGTTAGTTTTTTCCAGCCCGACCAATCATTTTCCGCTAAACCATCTTCAATAGAAATAACATTATATTTTTTAACAATTTTTTCATAATATTTAATTAAATCTTCGTCGCTCATCTTTTTATTTCTTTTTGGCATTATATATCCATCTTTCGAGTACCATTCGCTTGTCGCGGCATCTATTCCTATTTTTATTTCTCTATCAGTATAACCCGCCTCGTTAATGGATTCTAATATCAGTTCGAATGCATCATCATCGCTTTGAAGATTAGGCGCAAAACCGCCCTCATCACCTACGCCGCACATAAGATTTCTTTTCTTTAAAATTTTGCCCAAATTGTGATAAATTTCGCTACATTTTCTAATTCCGTCAGAAAATCCATTTGCAACCAGGGGTATTATCATAAATTCCTGTATATCAATGTTATTTGATGCGTGTGCCCCACCGTTTAGTATATTCATCATAGGTCGAGGTAAAACACCTGCGTTAATACCGCCTATATATTGATATAGACCCATATTTTTTGAGTTTGCGGCGGCTTTTGCCACTGCTAAAGATACCGCCAAAATGGAATTAGCGCCAAGTTTCGATTTGTTTTCCGTTCCATCAATTTCTATCATCCGCTCATCAATTTCTCTTTGAAAGAAAGCATTTTTATTTCGTATTTCTGCAGAAATCACGTTGTTAATATTATCGACGGCACTTTTAACTCCTTTACCTAAGTACCGAGTTGCATCATTATCCCTTAATTCGTGGGCTTCATACATACCCGTAGACGCTCCCGATGGCGCTATGGCAAAACCCGTACTGCCATCTTCAAGAATTACTTCCGCTGCCACTGTTGGATTACCGCGAGAATCCAGTAGTTCTATACCGTATACTTCAGAAATTTTCATAGAATTCCTCCAAATTTTTTTTTAAAATTTTTATTATTTTGCTCTTTTCTTTTTTATATATGTATGTTATACTTAACTTTGTATAGTTAATAAATTGGAGTATAGTGCCTATATGAATAACAACACTTTTACAGAAGAAAAACAAAATAATATAATTTGCGGCAGGAACCCTGTTCTTGAAGCTGTGCGTTCAGGCAGGGAAATTGATAGATTATACGTTGCCCACGGCGCTACCGGTGGTACTGTTTCGGCAATTATAGCTAAATGTTCTGCTAAAGGTATACTGATTAAGGAAATCAGTCCGCAAAAACTGGATTACTACTGTGGTGGTGCAAACCACCAAGGCGTTGCGGTTATGTTCGCTTCTCAAGAATATTCTACGGTTGAAGATATTCTAAAAACCGCTGAAGAGCGTAGCGAAAAACCATTTATTATAATCTGTGACGAGATTGAAGACCCTCATAATCTCGGCGCTATTATCAGAACTGCTGAAGCGTGCGGTGTTCACGGAATTATTATTCCAAAAAGACGTTCTGCTTCACTTAACGCCACGGTTGCTAAAACTGCGGCAGGAGCGCTCGAATATATGAAGGTCGCCCGTGTTACCAATATATCCAATACCATTGATGCCCTAAAAGAAAAAGGCATTTGGGTTTTTGGCGCAGATATGGATGGACAACCCTATACGCAAATTGACTACGATATTCCTTGTGCTATTGTTATTGGCAATGAAGGAAAAGGTATTGGCACATTGACTGCCAAAAAGTGCGACGCTATTATTTCCTTGCCCATGAAAGGCAAAATTAATTCACTCAATGCTTCTGTTGCAGCGGGTGCATTAATGTACGAAGTTGTCAGAAAAAGATAAATCAATTTAGGGGACAAATATATGAGTATATTCTCAAAAAAGAATAAAAACAATGACTTCTTTGAGTTATTGGAAGATAATTTTAGCAGTGAATCGGATGATATTTCATTAGAAAACGCGCCCATTCACAATGCGCCGTATGCCTTAACACCAAATGAAGTTCTAACCGATGCTTCTAATGCTATCGAAGATACAATTGAGCCATCCTCCGCTTCGCCATTGGAAGCGTTAAAATCAAGAATGAAATCCAATAGTATTGAGCATTCGGAAAAAGCAGAGGAACAACCCGTAAAATCCACGAATATCGAAGAAACAGGTTCAGAAAAAACGCTTTTGGAAAAATGTAAAGCATATACCGTTGATGAATCAGGCAGAGATATTTCGAATGATCGGCCTCCCCTTTATCGTCTTAAATCTATTGCAGAAATTCTGCATGCGGAAGGTCAAACTGCTCTTGATGATATGTCACAGAAATATAATATAACATTTGATGATTTAGGTAAAAACCATTCAAAAGATAATGAAAATGATATTAAATCCAACACTTCCGTTTCCGACAAAATCACCGCTTTTGATAAAATGGTTGCTGATTCTGTTGCCAGAGAAAAGGAAAATGAGATCGATATCGTTAAAACAATTCAAGAGCGCGGAGTAGAAATTGAAGAGTTTCAAACCAGCATTCCCGATATTTCTGATATCGATACTGCTAAATTGCATAATCCTGATGAGGAAATTTCAAACACCGGCACAATTAAATTCACACCCATTAAAGATGAAAAATTTGATACGAACAGCATTGTAATAAGCAGCACAACGAAACCTTTGGATTTAGGTGGCGAATTTTTCGATAAACAAACATTTACCGATGATAAGAACACAACTATCCTCGAAGAATCGGCCTTCGAACAATACGTGGAAAAAAATGAATATACTTCTAGGAAACAGAATAAAAAATTCATTAGAAGTTTTTCTATCAAAAAGCGCGCCGGTTTTATTTCCGCTTTCTTTTCCGGATTTATATTAATAATTTTAAGCGCCTTTTTAATTCCGACATTAAATCAATTAACGATTTCGCACACTATGATAACATCAATAATTTTCGCAATATTATTGTTAATTGATATTTTATTTAATTTCCGAATGTTTGCATCTTTTTCCAAACTCTTTACCAAAAATTGCACTGCAGACGGCCCCGTAGCCCTCGCTTCAGTTTTTACGCTTTGCTCCTGTGTTTGTGCTATTTTGACAGAAAACTCTGCATACGAATTAACACTGATGTTAGGATTAATTTTGTTTATACGTTCCCTATCGCAATTCTGGTACCACTCATCTGTTCTTTCGGGATTTAAGCAAATCGCCGTAAACAAGCAACTCACGGCAGTCGGTCTTATTACCGATAACGCTACCACATTTGCTATGGCTAAAAATTCCGTCGAGGGCGATGCATTGGTTGCAGTACCGCGAAAAACTGATTTTGTAAATGATTACATTAAATATACGGGATTTGGCTCGGTGGTTTTTGGGAAACTCGGTGCTATTACGGTTATAACAACCATCTTATCCTTACTGTGCGGTGTAATGGCATATGTCTATTATGATAATATCTTTTATGCGTTTATTTCTGCCGCTTCAATAATGCTTACAGTATCTATTCCTACCCTGTTTTTAGTTGGAAATCTTCCCTATTTCTCCGCAAATAGACGACTTTCGAAAGAAAAGGCAATGATTGCGGGCAATACCGCCGCAGAAAAAATTGAACTTGCAAATGCCGCTGTTGTTTCCTCGTGCGATATTTTTCCGGAAGGCGCAGTTACATTGCACGATATTAAGGTGCTGTCCGAAAATAATTTTGATAATATAATAATGAAAGCCGCTTCCCTGACAAAAGCGGTCGTAAGCACACTTGCTCCTATATTTCAACAAATTGCCAAAACTAACACTTCCTATAAAATTCCCGATTCCGATACCGTAAAATACGAGGATAGAATGGGTATTTCCGGTTGGGTTGACAATGAACTCCTATTTATAGGAAACCGTACGCTTATGCAGGCGCACGAAATCGATGTGCCAAGCATTGAAGTAGATAGAAGAATTTTGCAGAATGGTTATTTCCCAGTTTATGTGGCCGACGGACACAAGGCCTGCGCTCTAATCATTATTCAATATAACGCTGATGAAAACGTTGTCAGAAAACTTAGAGAAATTGGTAAACTTGGCATTACACTATTAGTAGAAAACAGTGATCCGAATATCAATGAAGAAATGATTTGCGATTATCTGGGTCTATATGACGATTCGGTGAAGATTATGAGTAATGCAGGCGTTCATATGTACCGTACCGTTTCAAAATACACCGAAGAATGTTCTGCACCCGCTGCATTTACAGGTTCGCCTTTGGCATTTATTTCTATAATAAATAGCGCCTCAAGAATGAAGAAATCCAATTCGTTGTTAACTGTTCTTTACGTTATATTTTCCATTTTGGGAATACTTTTATTTGTATATTCTTCATTTTCCGGCAATACTACCCACCCAATGACCAACATACCGCTATATTACAGCGCGGCAACTTTAGGCATCAGTTATATTTTGTATTTATTTAAAAAGCCCTAATTTCAGGAGGAAATTATTATGAATGAAAATAAAAAGTTTTATATTACCACGGCTATTGCTTATACTTCAAGAAAACCTCATATTGGCAACGCTTATGATATAGTTTTGGCCGATATGATTGCCCGTTATAAGAGAATGATGGGTTATGATGTATATTTAATGACGGGCTCTGATGAGCACGGTCAAAAGATCGAAGAATATGCCAATGCTGCGGGGATTTCACCAAAACAGTATGTTGATAATGTTTCCGAAGAAATCAAAGCGGTTTGGAACAGTTTAAACACAAGCTACGATAAATTCATCCGTACAACCGATGATTATCACGAAAAACAGGTTCAGAAAATTTTTAAGAAACTTTATGAACAAGGCGATATTTACAAAGGCACATACGAAGGAAAGTATTGTGTACCTTGTGAATCATTTTTCACCGCTTCCCAACTTGTAGACGGTAAATGTCCCGACTGCGGTCGAGAGGTTATTGATTCAAAGGAAGAGGCATATTTCTTAAAACTCAGCAAATATCAAGACCAATTAGTTAAATATTTCGAAGAGAATCCCGATTTTATCCAACCCGAATCTCGAAAAAACGAGATGATTAATAACTTTATAAAGCCGGGACTTGCTGACTTATGTGTTTCCCGCTCCTCGTTTAAATGGGGTGTTCCCGTAAGTTTTGATGCCCGCCACGTTATTTATGTTTGGATAGATGCACTCTCCAATTATATTACGGGTATTGGCTACGATACAGAAGGAAGTTCTGAAACTTACAAAAAACTATGGCCTGCAGATTTGCACGTAATCGGCAAGGATATTGTTCGTTTCCATACAATTTATTGGCCCATTATCCTTTTGGCACTCGGTGAGCCGCTACCCAAACAGGTGCTTGGTCATCCTTGGGTGCTTGTTGGTGAAGATAAAATGTCCAAATCTAAGGGCAATGTTATCTATGCTGATGAATTGGCAAAAAGATTTTCTGCAGATGCGGTTAGATACTATTTGTTATCTGAAATTCCCTTTGCGCAAGACGGCACAATTACTTACGAATCCTTTATCAATAAATATAACACTGACTTGGCAAACACCCTTGGAAATCTCGTAAACCGTACCGTTGCTATGACAAATAAATATTTTGGCGGCAAAGTATCTGCTCCTTCACAGTTTGATGACCTTGATAATGACCTTATCAATACCGCCAAAAAGGCCGTTGAGGATTTTTATAGCAATATGGAAAGTTATCATAACACGAGCGCTTGCGAAGCCGTTATGAACCTTGCTAAGAGATGCAATAAGTATATTGATGAAACTACACCTTGGA
Source organism: Acutalibacteraceae bacterium (assembly GCA_045588995.1). Classification (GTDB taxonomy): domain Bacteria; phylum Bacillota; class Clostridia; order Oscillospirales; family Acutalibacteraceae; genus UBA737. The sequence continues at coordinate 1,742 of JAZNFF010000076.1, read as the reverse complement.
TTTTAGCAAAAGACGAGGCAACTCTCCCCCGCTTATCGAGCGTTCTTTACAATTTGCTTGAGTGCATCAGAATGATTGGCATTATGCTTTCACCTATTATCCCCGAAAGTTCTTCCTCAATTGCCAAACAATTAAATAACGATTGCGATGAACTTGAATTTGGTAAGGTAACTGAATATTCCGTAGGTGAGGCAACTCCATTATTTGCCCGTATCGACACCGAAAAGGTACTTAAAGAAATCGCCGAGGAACAAGAGGCAAAAACTAAAAAATCCGAAGCAGAAAACGTTGTGAGCGTTGCTCAAATTTCCATCGATGATTTTGCCAAGGTTGAACTTAAAACTGCAAAAATTATGGCTTGTGAGCCCATTCCAAAGGCCAAAAAACTGCTAAAATTAACCCTTAATGATGGTAGCGCCCTTCCGAGAACTGTTGCTTCGGGAATTGCTAAATGGTACAAACCCGAGGATTTAATAGGACATAATATTATCGTTGTATCAAATTTAAAACCCGCTACCCTTTGCGGCGTTGAATCAAATGGCATGATACTTGCCGCAGATTGTCCAAACGATGAGGTTAAGGTAATATTTGTTGATGATATTCCGGAAGGCAGTAAAATTCGATGATTGAGTATCCTGAATCGCTAATTCTTGATTCGCCTCAAATTTTTGACAGTCACGCCCATTATGATGATGAAAAATTTGACGGATTAAGAGAAGAACTTTTAACCAAACTTTTTAACAGTGGCGTTTGCGGCATTATTTCTTGCAGTGTTGACGTTTTTTCTGCTGGAAACAACCTATCTCTTGCAGAAAAATACGAAAATCTATATGTGGCGGTCGGTATTCATCCCGAAAACCTTAAAAGTAACACTGAAATTACGGAAATTGAAAATCTTTCAAAGCATAAAAAATGCGTTGCTATCGGCGAAATAGGACTTGACTATTATTGGGATACCGAGCATAAAGCTGAGCAGATTAGAGTGTTTGAAGAACAAATTATTCTAGCCAATAAATTAGGTCTGCCGATTATTGTGCACGACCGCGATGCCCACGGCGATGTTTTAGAACTTCTTAAAAAACATAAACCTAAGGGTGTTGTTCATTGCTTTTCAGGAAGCGTTGAAATGGCAAGAGAGATAATTAAACTTGGTATGTATATCGGTATCGGCGGTGTTATTACTTTTAAAAACGCACGCAAATTACCCGAAGTTTTAATGGAAATCCCCGAAGACCGTTTGCTTCTTGAAACTGATTGTCCATATCTTGCGCCCGAGCCATTCAGAGGTAAATTATGCCATTCGGGATACATTACCCTCACCGCTAAAAAAATTGCGGAACTAAAAAACATTTCTTATGAGTGCATTTTAAAAACCACAAGAAAGAACGCCATCAAACTATTCAATCTATAGAATAAATCCCCCGCTTTAGCAAATACTATTTGTGAAAGCGGGGTGAATTATATTATGGATAACAAAAATAAGAATAAACAGAACAACGAAAACAAGAATAAACAAGATAATAATCAGAACAAAAACGATAATAAAATTTTCAAAGATGAAAATAAATAGTTTTTCTAACATCGGCAAGAAATTGCCGATGTTTTGTTGTATAACGAAAACCACACGCTAAGCGTGTGGTTCCAGAGAGGCTTTTGCCGATGAGTAAAAAAAGAGCTCCTATGATATAATGCAAAAGGTCTGCCAACCACAAGCATTAAAGACATAGGAGGTCAATTATGAA
>JAZNFF010000075.1:0-14667 GCA_045588995.1 Acutalibacteraceae bacterium | reverse complement strand
CTTATTCCCGTTATTCTCACATTCTTTATCGGTTATGCTCCTAACGGCACCGATGATAAAGCGTGGCTCGATTTAGGTTTCACCACTTTTCAACCTTCAGAGCTTTTAAAAATTTCCTTCCTTATTACTTTTTCTATGCATCTTGATAAGGTCAAGGATAGAATAAACAAACCTCGATATTTGTTGCCCGTATTATTACACGGCGCATTCCCCGTAATTTTAATCCATTTTCAAGGTGATGACGGAACGGCTTTGGTTTTCGCCGTTATGATGCTATGTATGATGTGGGCGGCGGGTGTTTCATGGAAATATTTTGCAGTGGCTTTTGGAACAATTATCGTCGCATCACCCATTGTTTTTTTCTTCATAATGAATGATGACCAGCGTTCCAGAATTATTAACTTATTTGATATTGAAGCGGATATTTTAGGCGCAACTTATCAACAGTATTACGGCAGAATGGCTCTTGCAAACGGCGGTCTTTTCGGCCAAGGGTTACTTAATGGCAAATTAACGCAATCGGGTTTCGTTCCGGAAGGACAAAATGACTTTATTTTCGTAAGTATTGGCGAGGAACTGGGATTTTTTGGTTGCTTGGCGGTTATTATTTTAATAGGCGCCATTTGTATGAGAAGCTTGAAAGTGGCTCGAATCTGTAAAAAACCTACGGGTAAATTTATTTGCGTCGGATTTTTTGCTATGATATTCGCTCAGATGGTTATTAATATCGGAATGTGTGTAGCGCTTTTACCCGTAATCGGCGTTACACTACCGTTCTTTAGCGCAGGCGGAACATCACTTTTATGTCTTTATTTTGGCGTTGGCTTGGTTTTAAGTGTTTATATGCACCGAAATCACAGTACGATTTATCTTAACGATTAAATTAAAAAGCGGATTGCAATCAGCAATCCGCTTTGTCTTTTTTGAAAACATTTTTAATTTTTTTAAATGGAATTAAGTGAATATAGCAAGTTATAAGATTAAGTGTGAGAATAGCTATGGCAACTCCTTCTGGGAGTGGTGTAAATTTTCTTATTAAGAAGGTGAGTGCGCCGCAACCAATGGCATAAGGAATTTGAAAAATAACCTTTTTAGGAGAAGTTTTTGGGTCGGTAGCCATAAAAAATGCCCCTAACATTAATGATCCACCAAAGGTATAAGATAAAATGTCCACCTTAACGATGGCGGATAAGGCGCACATTGTTCCAATGAAAAATATAGGGATAATAGGTGATATAACGCGGCGCAATATTAGGTATAAACCGCCGATTATAAGCAAGAAAGCGGAGGTTTCACCGATGCAACCTGCATGTTGGCCGAAAAACATATTTTTAAATGTTGGCGTTGATTCTTGCAGTAAGGGTGTAGCCATTGTTACGGCATCGGTAAAGGGGTCTAAAAATGCGGTCATATGTTTATGAAAAATGATGAACATTAAAATCCAGGAAGCAAGTGCCGGATTCACCGGATTTTTCGTGAAAACACCTATTAATTTTTTGATGGGTATTATTGCGATAAAACTGTTCACTGCAGGAATCCATAGCGGTATATTATGAGGAAAACTCATGCCCAACAGCAGTCCTGTAATAATAGAAGAATAACTTTGAACAGAAAACTTCCTTTTGAAAATCAAATCCCAAATTATTTCACAAGCAAATGCACTTGCGACCGATATTAACATTATCAAGGCGGAACGGAACCCAAATAAAAGGCATCCGTAAAAAGCGGCGGGAAGTAGCGCTATAATCACATCAAGCTGCACACTTTTACTGCTTCTGTTTTCTAAAAAGGTATTTTGTTCAAACAGTTTTATTGTAAAGGTTTCTTTGATAGATTTCATCAATGCCTCCGAATGATTTTTTGGATTATGTATTATAATACTACAAATGATAAAAATTTACAATTACTTTTATCAGTTTTCTTGACTGAAATGGATTATCTTGGTATAATTATTAAAAAACTTAAAGGAAGTAAATCAAGTGGATAAAAACACATTTAAAAAAATTATTTTTCTTATCGCTTTTGGTATGTTGCTTTTTTGGGTGCTTAACGATGTATCCAAATTTTTAACGCTGATAGGTGGATTTTATAAAGTAATTGGTCCGCTTGTTTTGGGTGCTTGTATTGCCTTTATTTTGAATACGGTATTAAATCCACTCGAAAAATTATGGTCAAAAATTTGGAAAAAGAAGCCAAAAACTGCGGATGGCAAACTTAAAAGGCCGATTTGTTTATTAACAAGTTATTTACTTGTATTTGGCGTTATTTTTGCAGTTTGCTTTATTGTAATTCCTTATTTTGTAGATTATATTGCTTCTTTTGTTGGCCAACTTCCCAACTACTTCAATAATTTAGATTCTTGGTGGGATGCAGTTGTTAATTTCTTTGATAAATTTTCTGTTGTCCTTCCCGAAATCAATATTAATGAAGAAGAAATTATTTCTAAAATAGGTGCGTTTTTAGCGGATAAAGGAGGAAACCTTGTTAACAGCACAGTTAACTTCACTGCTTCTGTTTTCTCGGTTATTGTTGATATATTCCTCGGTGTCGCATTTTCTGTTTATATTCTTGCGCAAAAAGAAAAACTGGGTATTCAGTTTACAAAACTTTTTAATGCTTTCTTTAAGGAAAACACGGTTAATAAAATTTTTAAGTTTTCAAAACTATCCCATACTACTTTTGCAAAATTTGTTACCGGTCAGTTAACCGAAGCCGTTATTTTCGGATGTCTGACATTTATCGGTATGCTTATTCTTGATATGCCTTTTGCACCTGTTGTTTCTGTTTTAGTCGGTTTTACAACGGTTATTCCAATGGTTGGCGCCTTCATTGGCACCGCTTTAGGCGCATTTTTAATACTTTTAGAAAATCCTGTTAAAGCATTTTGGTTTATCATATTCATAATCATATTGCAACAAATTGATAATAACCTTATTTATCCGAGGGTTGTTGGTAAATCAATCGGTTTATCGGGTATATGGGTTTTGGCGGCAGTTACAGTTGGCGGCAATCTCGCAGGGGTGCCCGGTATGCTCATTGGCGTTCCGTTAAGTTCGGTGATTTATGTCATACTTTCAGAAATTGTTAATAAAAAACTCGCCTTAAAGAAAGCCAATGGTGCGGAAAATTCTGATTGTTGCGAGGTAAAAGATGAAGGTAACTGATTATCGGATATATGGAGATGTAAGCCGCGAATATAATTTTGTTTTTATTTCTGATTTGCACGGCTGTGCTAATGCGCCCATTCTCAAAATAATTGATGATATAAGTCCCGAAGCGATATTAGTTGGTGGCGATTTTATACACGATATAAATAATTATCAAAGCGGTCTGGATTTTCTTCGGAATGAATCAAAAAAGCGCCCCGTTTACTGTTCGCTTGGCAATCATGAGTTTTGTTTTGATGAAGATATGATGCCCCAAATTAAGAGAACTGGCGCTACCGTTTTAAATAATATTTGGGTAGAATATGATGAAATAAAAATTGGTGGCTTATCTTCGGCTGTTAAAAAAGGAGCACGTAAAGATAGGAAGGCCAATGCAAGAGTTCCCGATATTGATTTTATCAGGAAATTCAGTAGTGAAAATGGGTTTAAGTTGTTATTGTGTCACCATCCCGAATATTTTCCGAAGTATATCAAAGAATTTGATGTTGATTTAACTATGTCCGGTCATGCTCACGGCGGCCAATGGCGGATATTTAATCGCGGTATTTTTGCGCCCGGTCAGGGTATTTTCCCAAAATATACCGCCGGACTTATAGAAGGTCGGTTGATAGTTAGCAGAGGTCTTGGAAACCCGCATTTGATACCTCGTATTAACAATAAACCTGAAATAATTAATCTTGTTATAACAAAAAATCCTTGAGTTAGTCCTCAAGGATTTTTTCCATTTTATTGCATAGAATTGTCGAAAGATCTTTAATGTAATTTTCTTCCGTTTCTCCAACGTTGCCGTTTGTCAAAACAATGATTATATAGGGTTGAGGTGCCAGAACGATACCTGCATCGTGAAATGCACCTTTCATAAATCCGCTTTTGTGTGCAACGGGGTAATCTGTAGATAACACAAAACGATTATATTTGGCGCCACACATAACATCGAGATACCATTTATAAATCTCGTTTTTTAACGATTCTTCGTAAATTTTGGTGAAAAGCCGTGCTAAATCACGGGCGGATAAATTATTATAATATTCAACTTCGCCGCCTGAATATAAATGCATACTTTTAATGCCTAAATTGTCCAAAAACACATTGAATTCTCTGCGGCCGAATCTATCAACAAGCATTTTATGTGCCACATTATCGCTTTCGGTTATAGAAAGGTAAATAAGCGATTTTACGGAAAACTCTGAGCCAAATTCCATATTTTGAATTATTCCCGTACCTTTTCTCTTGTCGTCTTTTTCGTAAGTAAGTGTTTCATCAAGAAAGGCGGTGCCTAATTCTACTCGGTTTAGAACATAAAGACAATATGCAGATTTTATTACACTGGCGCCCGTAATTCTCGTATCAATATTATGGGCGATATATTCACTGGTTAATAAATTCATAGTTAAAAAAGCGGTTTTTGGAGAGTCCGCACGGCTTTTTGAAAGATATGAATTAATAACCGATTTAATTTCTGCATCGTTATTGTTATTTTTGAGCGAATCGATTTTATTATAAATTTCTGTGAAATTGACCGTCGGCTCCTCGGGTATGGTTTCTACAGAATAGGTGGGAATGGTTTGAGCCGTTGTTTGGGCGGAATACCAATAGGTTATTAAAATTATTCCCAAAACTAAAAGCGCAAATCCCCTTAAGAAATTTAAAAATTTCAAATTACCAGACCTTTATTTTCTTTTTCTAAATTTATTGTTTTGAACTTTATGATTTTTTGGCTGATTATCGGGCTTAACTAGACAATTTTTGCCCGTTCCTATTAAATCATATCGACCCGCTTTCTTGAGCGCAGAAATTACGAGTTTTCTGTTTTCGGGACGATAGTATTGCAAAAGAGCCCTTTGTTCTGCCTTTTCTTGCGGAGTTTTAGGTACATAAACCTTTTCGAGTGTAAAAGGGTCAAAACCCGTGTAAAACATACAGGTAGAAACGGTTCCGGGTGTAGGATAAAAATCCTGCACTTGTTCCGGATGCAACCCTTCTTTTTTAAGAAAAATGGCAAGTTCAATTGCATCATTAATGGTACTGCCGGGATGTGATGACATAAGATAGGGAACAAGGAATTGGTTCTTACCGATACTTTTTGTCAACTCATAAAACCGCTTTTTAAAGCGGTTATAAATCCTGATTGGCGGTTTGCCCATAAATTTTAGCACATTTTCGGAGCAATGTTCTGGGGCGACTTTTAACTGACCGCTTGTGTGATGCTCAACAAGTTCTTTAAAAAATGATTCATCTTCATCGGCGATTAGGTAATCAAAGCGTATACCCGAACGAATAAATACCTTTTTAATTTTAGGGAGTGCGCGAAGTTTCCGTAGAAGAGATAAATAATCACTGTGATCGACCTTAACTGCGGGACAAATTTCGGGAGCAAGACACTTTTTTTCAGCGCAAAGTCCGTTTTTTAATTGCCCTTCACAAGAAGGTGCGCGGAAATTGGCGGTTGGACCGCCTACATCGTGAATATAACCTTTAAAATCATCCATTTCGGTAATTTTTATTGCCTCATCAATAACGGATTCGTGACTTCTGCAAGTTATTTGACGGCCCTGATGATATGCAAGTGAACAGAAGTTACAAGCACCGTAACACCCGCGGTTATGGATAATTGAAAATTTAACTTCTTCAATACCCGGAACTCCGCCTAAAGATTCATATGATGGGTGATAATTGCGCATAAATGGAAGGGAATAGACATTATCCATTTCTTCGGTAGTAAGCGGTGAATGGGGTGGGTTTTGCACCACAATTTTATCACCGTGGCGTTGAATAACGGTTTTTCCTCTTACGGAATCGTGTTCCATTTGCTGGATTTTGCAAGATTTTGCATATTGTTTTTTGCCTTCATCTGTATTTGCGGAAACTGATTCGAAACTTGGGCATTCTTTTACAGGCATCGGCTTATATTCAGTGGTTTTAACACTATAGCATGTGCCTTTAATATCGGTGAGTTCGTTAATTTTTTCACCGTTTTTAAGACGATTTGCGATCTCAACGATATGCTTTTCGCCCATACCGTACATCAATATATCTGCATCTGAATCGATTAATATGGATTTTCTTACTTTATCATCCCAATAATCGTAATGAGCAAAACGTCGAAGGGAAGCTTCAAGACCGCCGATGGCAATGGGGACATTACCAAATAATCTTCTAATGTTTTTACAGTAAACGATAACAGCTCTATCAGGTCTTCCTCCGGATTTACCGCCCGCAGTATAGGCATCATCAGTCCTTCTTTTTTTAGCAGCGGTGTAGTGGGCAACCATTGAATCGATGTTACCACCGTTTACTAAGAAGGCATATCGCGGTTTACCAAAGCGAAGATAGTCATCATCGCATTTCGGTTGCGACAATATGCAGACATTAAAACCTTCTTTTTCAAGTACACGGGAAATTATAGCCGTGCCAAAAGATGGGTGATCAACATAAGAATCACCCGTTACTAAAACGAAGTCGGGATAAAACCAACCTCTATCTAACATTTCTTCTTTTGAAATCGGTAAAAAAGGCATTTTTAGATCCTAAATAAGTGTAATAATAATTTCGGATATTAATACTCCGAAGGTGGCGCCGAGAGCTACCAAAATTAAACTCTTGGTTTTAAAGGCGAGCAGTATTGCTAAAATTACGCCGACAACCGCCGCTAAAATATGTTCAGTAACAAAAAACGCGGCAGGAATTGTCATAGCGCTAAGAACCGCATAGGGAATATAGTGCAATAGTGAAAGAACAAATTTATTAGTAATTTTTCGTTTTATAAGTACCAAGGGCAACATTCTGATCAAATATGTCACGCCGGCCATAACGATGAGATAAATTAAAAATGATGGTTTAAACATTGCTATCATCCTCCTCAACATTTATCGGAGCAGCAACAGCCATAATGGCAGCAGAAACCAATGCGCATATGATTATTGAAAAACCACCGGGAACTTTGGATAGGAAGGGCAAAAAATAGAATGCGCAACTTAAGGCAACCGATATTAAAACACAAGCAAAAACAGAACGGCTAATTTTAATTTCGGGAACAACGATAGCGATAAACATACCGTAAATAGCTATATTTAGCGAATTTGTAATGATTGCGGGTAAAATATCACCCGCAACGGCGCCAATAATTGTTCCAGCGCTCCAACCTAAAAACGGGGTGACAATTAGCCCGTACATATAAAATTTGTCAACGTTGCCTTTTTTTGATGATGCAACGGCAAAAACTTCATCGGTATTAACAAACGCGATTGCGAATCGGTGGGGTAGGGTTATATTTTTATCGAATTTTTGCGATAAAGAAATTGACATAAGGGCATATCTAAGATTAATAACAATCTGTGTTGCCGCCAATTCTAAGAGAGTTCCGCCATCCGCTATGATGGGAACGGCTGCCAGTTGTCCCGCGGAGGTTACATTGGTCATGGAAATGAGCAGTGCTTCGATTGAAGTAAGTCCTTTTGAAACGGCGAAAATCCCGAAGGCAAAGGCCACAGAAAAATAGCCGATGCATATAGGGAAACCGTCAACAATACCTTTTAAAAATTTTTTCTTTGCCATAAAATGCCCCTTTGAACATACTTTTTACATTATACTACAAAATGTTTTATGTATCAATCTTTAAATTTTTTATAAATAATTTTCTAATTACAATATTTACAAAAATGTATTTTATTGTGTTTTTTGCTTATTAATTTTTTCTATTTTAAAAAAAATATTTCAATTATTGTGCAATATGCTCAAAAAAAGACAAAAATTTACTTATTGATAATACTTGAAAAAAGGCGCAGAATATTGTATCATAGTATAGAAGATAATAAAATTACATATTAATTAACGGAGTTGTTCAAATGAAACAGTATACTGCAACCGAACTTGCTAATATGATTGAGAGAAAATTATCTCATAATTTCGGAGTTTCACCTAAACAGGCATCAGATGAAATTTTTTATAAGGCCTGCGTTATGGTTTTACTCGAGATAATGGGCGAAAGAAAGGCAGAGTTTAAGAAAAAAGTCGATGAGCAAGAATCAAAGACGGTTTACTATTTGAGTATGGAATTCTTGATGGGCCGCTCTCTTAAGAATAACCTTTACAATTTAGAACTTACCGAAGTTATGGAAACGGCTCTCAAAAAATTCAAGGTAAAACTTGATAATCTTTATGAATTTGAACCCGATGCAGGTATTGGTAATGGCGGACTCGGCCGTCTTGCCGCATGCTTTTTGGATGGTTTGTCCACGGGCGGATATTCCGCTATGGGCTATTGCATAAAGTATGAACTGGGTATTTTCCGTCAGAAATTGGTTGACGGTTGGCAGACCGAAATGCCTGATTTCTGGTTGCCGGGCGGTAGCGTTTGGCTTGAACAACGCCCATCATCTGCCGTTGATGTATTGTTTGATGGCCGAATAGATGAACGCTGGGAAAACGGATATCATTATGTTGAACACAAGGATTATCATACTGTTAAGGCCGTCCCTTATGATCTTAAGGTTGCGGGTAAAGATGGAAAAACCGTTAATGTTTTGCGGCTTTGGAGTGCTGAGTGTCAGGATTTCAATATGTCTGCCTTTAACCAAGGAGATTATGTTCGCGCACTTGAGCAAAGAGCGATGACCGAAGCAATATCAAAAATATTATATCCCGAAGATAACCATATCGAAGGAAAATCTTTGCGCCTTCGTCAACAGTATTTCTTGGTTTCTGCCTCAATTCAAGATATATTACACCGTCATATGAGAAGATATAATACACTTGACAATCTTCCGGAAAAGGTTGCAATTCATATCAACGATACCCATCCCACATTATCTATTCCCGAACTTATGCGCTTGCTTCTTGATGAATGTGGCTATAGTTGGGAAAAGGCGTGGGATTTAGTAACCCGAACTGTTGCGTATACTAATCACACAATAATGTCTGAGGCCTTGGAATGTTGGCAGGTTGAACTTTTTAAAGAAAGATTGCCAAGAATCTATCAGATTGTTAAGGAAATTGACCGTAGATACCGTGAGCATATTGTTTCCGTAACCGGTGATTTTGATTTAGCCGAAAGAACTGCTATTATTCAAAATGGCGTTGTAAGAATGGCTAATCTCTGTGTGGCGACATGTCATACTATAAACGGAGTTTCTAAACTTCACAGTAAAATTATAACTGATGAACTATTTAATGATTACTATAAACTCACTCCCGAAAAGTTCACTAATGTAACTAACGGTATTGCCCATAGAAGATGGCTTTGTCAGGCAAATCCTGAACTTTCCGCGCTTATCGGCGAACTTATCGGTGACGGTTTTGTCAAAGATGCGGCCGAACTTGAAAAATTGTTGGCATTTAAAGATGATAAAACCGTCCTTGAACGACTCCAAAAAATTAAATTGTCAAATAAGGTGCGTTTGTCAAATTATATCAAGAATAATTACGGTATGGATATCGACCCGAATTCCGTTGTTGATATGCAGGTAAAACGATTGCACGAATATAAGCGTCAGCATATGAATGCTCTTCATATCATAAACGATTATCTTTATCTTTCCAATAATCCTAATGCTGATTTTACGCCTAAAACCTATATTTTCGGCGCTAAAGCCGCTTCCGGTTATCTTTTCGCCAAAGAAATCATACAAATGATTTATAAGCTTTCAAAGGTCATTAACAATGACAGAATGATAAGCGATAAAATGAAGGTATTATTCTTGGAAGATTATAAGGTAACTTTGGCAGAACTTATGATCCCGGCGGCCGAAATCAGCGAACAGATTTCTCTTGCATCCACCGAAGCATCAGGTACCAGTAATATGAAGTTTATGATGAACGGCGCCATAACTCTGGGTACAGAGGACGGAGCCAATGTAGAAATTCATAATGCGGTTGGGGATGACAATATTATTATTTTCGGTATGCACACTCCCGAAGTTTTAAAACTTCAGAGGGAGGGCTATTCACCGCTTCAGTACTATAATAATAATTCCGAACTTAAAAATGCCCTTGATTTCATTGGCAAAGGTATTGATGGCAAACCGTTTGATAATATTTATAATACCCTCAAAAATTATGACAGATATATGGCGCTTGCCGACTTTTCCGATTATTGCAGCGCTCATAAAAAAGCCAACGAACTTTATAAAGATAAGGAAACTTGGAATCGTATGTCACTCATTAATATTGCTAAATCAGGTGTTTTCGCAGCCGATCGTTCCATTGATGATTATGCGAAAAATATTTGGCATATCGATCCCGTTAAGTAGATATGGAATATTATCCTTTTGATTCAAGAAATAAACTTTATAAAACCAAAATGGGCGCTCTTGCCGCAGGGGAAACTCTGCGGCTTAGAGTGCTTTTGCATTTTGACGCCCATGTTCACAATGTATATCTTATGATCAAGAACGATTTAGATGCCGATTATACATATATTGAAATGTCGCCAAAAGAGACCTTAGATAACTATCGTTTCTATGACTGTGAAATTAAACGGAAAGAAGGATTATATTTTTATTGTTTTAAATATACAAGTTGTTACGGCGATTTTTTTGTTTCAAAACACGAAACGAATTTTGGAGTTTTTTCTAAAGAATTGGGAGCGCCTTGGCAATTGACGGTTTATGATAGGGATTATGAAGTGCCAAATTGGATAAAAGGCGGCATAATATATCAAATTTTCCCCGATAGATTTTATAATTCAGGTACTGAAAAAACCAATGTTCCCGATGATAGATTTATAAATAACGATTGGTTTAAAGAGCCGGAATATCGCCAAAATGGTGATAAATGTACTCTGGGTAATGATTATTATGGCGGCGATATCAGAGGTATAATAGAAAAATTGCCATACTTAAGTGATTTGGGTGTTAACTGCATATATTTGAATCCTATTTTCGAAGCGCATTCTAATCATCGTTATAATACGGCGGATTATATGAAAATAGATACAATGCTTGGAAACGAAAACGACCTTCAAGAGTTATGTGATAAAGCAAAAGATTATGGTATTTATATCATACTTGATGGTGTTTTTTCACACACGGGCGATGATAGTGTCTACTTTAATCGCAAAGGCAGATACGGTCAAAGTGGCGCGTATTTCGATGAAAAATCTCCATACAGAAAGTGGTATAAATTCGGAAATAACAGAGATGATTATGCTTCTTGGTGGGGTATTAAGACATTGCCTGAAGTTGAGGAAAATAACGAAGATTTTTCAGAGTTTATTACGGGAGAAAATGGCGTTATCCGCCATTGGATGAAGAAAGGGGTCAAAGGTTTCCGACTTGATGTTGCAGATGAGCTTCCCGATGAATTTTTGGATAATGTGCGCCTTGCAATAAAATCTGAGGATAAAGACGGTTTTTTACTCGGTGAAGTTTGGGAAGATGCCACTAATAAAATCAGTTACGGTGTGCGCCGCAGGTTTATAAGGGGAAGGCAATTGGATTCGGTAATGAATTATCCATTCGCTAACGCCATCATCGAATATGTGCGCTCGGGTAACCAACGGTTTTTAGTTGATACGGTTTTAGAAATTTTAGAAAACTATCCGAAATTTGTTACCGATGTTTTAATGAATCATATCGGTACTCACGATACGGCTCGTGTGACTACACGACTTGTTTTAGGTGACGGCAATTCTGCAAAAAGGGCCGAAGAGTCGGGCGTGCGCCTTAACGAACATCAGTATAACTTGGCTAAGAAATATTTGTTTATTGCTGCTGTATTACAATACACTTTACCTGGTGTTCCATCTTTGTATTATGGTGATGAAGCGGGCATGCAGGGATTTGGCGACCCGTTTTGCCGAGGGGCATACCCTTGGGGGCGTGAGGATGCTGAAATACTGGATTTTTATAAAAAAATTGGTAATATCAGACGTAATTGTGTTGCCTATAAGAACGGAAAATTTGAAGTTATTTATAATAGTGACGGCGTATTGGTTTTTTCCCGTTCTTCCGATCAAAAAAATGCCGTTACAATTGTTAATAGAAGCAATAGCAATTTTGAATTTGATTTGGGGGGTATGTTCAGCAGTGAAGTTGATTCGTTTGGTGGTCAGCTTTTGGATAACAAAATAACTGTCCAAAGAGATGGTTTTGCAATAATAACGGAAAAATAAAGCGGTCATTTGATCGCTTTATTTTTATTCAAAAAATTATAGACATTAATACATGATATAGTGTATAATTTATAATGTAAATTTTTTCGAAACATCATTGGACGCTTATTGGCAAGGGGATGATTTTTTGATTAATAATGAAATTGAATTCTATAGAGCCAAAAATGATACACTTGAGGAAAAAATTGCTAAATATCAATTTGCTATAACGAAACTTGGTAAGACCTATTCTAAATTCGAATATTCGCAATATTTCGGTAAAACGGCAAAAGAAGAATTGGATTGGCTTATCGATTATAATAAGAAACTTACTACATATTGCAATGATACACACAATTTGCTGATTAAATATGGCAGAGAATCGGTTAAAAATGGCGTGAATGGTGATATTTCTGCTGCTTATGAATGGGCAAAATACGCCTTTAGCAAGAACGATAAATTGGTTGCATTAACCTATGATGATGCGCCGAATTCTGACACTGAGCGTTTGCTTAACGGTCTTAAAGAGAGAAATACTTCCGCTTGCTTCTTTATTATCGGTAATGAGATTAATGATTCAAATGCGGCTCTCATTAGGAGAATGATTGATGAAGGCCATATTGTAGGTAATCATTCGATGTCACATATGCCGTTATATCATGCTACAAAATCCGATAGGGTAACTCCACTTGACCCCGATAGGGATGTTTTGGAGCTCTCAGAAATTTTAGTAAGTAAGTTCGAATATAATGATTTTCTCCTTCGTGTACCCGGACTTATATATGCGAAATTCGGTAGCGGCAACGCAAGCAATGGAAAATACGATGCGAAATCTATATCAATTAACAACAATTTGGTTTTAGTTGATACTAATATCGGGTTTAATGATGCAGATGGCAGTAGATCTGCGGATGACATATATGATGATTTGATGTCTGTTGAGCAGGGGAGTATTGTTTTATTGCACGTAAAGTCGGCCTCTGTGGATGCATCGCTTAAATATATTGACAATAAATTAAAAGAAGGATATACTTTTGTTACCGTACCTGAAATGTTAATGGCATATAACGGCAGAATTGATTTAGGTGTAGCATATAAAACCAGCGGTACTTTTGCGATTTTGCCGTAAAATATTAAAGTGTGAGGTTTTATGGAAAATATATTAAAAAATTTTTTATTAATTGACAGTTCGCTAAATATTTTCACAGTTGTTTTAAGATTAGTTTTGGCGGGGGTTTTCGGCGGAATTATTGGTAATGAACGCGGAAAACACGGTAGCCAGGCAGGACTGAGAACGCATATTTTGGTTTGTCTTGGCGCCGCTATGACTGCTATGGCCGGTCTGTTTTCAACGGAGATATTAGGATATAACGGTGACCCCTTCAGAATTGCTGCTCAAGTTATTTCCGGAATCGGTTTTTTGGGGGCCGGTATGATTGTTGTTAAAAATACAAATACAATAACAGGTCTTACTACCGCTGCGGGTATGTGGACTACTGCGGCTATTGGCATTGCTCTCGGAATGGGATTTTACAGTGGCGCGCTTATAGCTATGATTGCCTGTATATTTACTGCGGCTTTTCTCACAAGAATTGAAAGAAGAAGAAAAACCGCGGCGCATCTTTACATAGAAATTTCTGATTTAACGGCTTCAGGTGAAATCACCGATAAAATCAAACAGTTATTTGATAATGACTGTATTTTGGAAGTTTTGCCATCTAAAAGCGGCGCCGATGGCCACCTCGGTATTTTTATAACTACATCAGACGTTGAGAAATGCGCCGAAGCACGAAAAGAAATCGAAAAGATTGACGGTGTGATTTTCACCATATCTGAATAACAATTTCGGGACACTTTGCTATAATTGTAAAGTGTCTTGATTGTTTTATACAAATCTTGGTGGTTGACAGTAATTTTATTTAGTTATATAATTAATTGTAACATTGTGTAATAAATTTTCAAATGGAGTTTGAATATGTCGAAAACAATAAAGATAATTAGCTTCCTGCTTTGCTTTACGCTCTTTATATCCGTGTTTTCAATAACGTCATTGGCTGATGGTGAAACTAAACAAGGTTATATTATCGCCGATGGTGTTAATTTGCGCGAAGGGCCTAATGTCGCGAGTTCCGTTGTTACTCAACTTGGCAAGGTTAATGTGGTTGTTCACGAAGAAGTTATTGGCGAGCCGGTCAACGAAGGGTATACTACCTGGTATAAGGTTTCGACCTTAGATAGTACCTATTCGGGTTATATTTACGGTATCTACCTTAAGTTCTTCTCAGATCAAGATTTATCGGCAGATTTTGAGAAACAGTTAGAATCCTTCCCCGAAAGTTACCGCGAATCTCTGCGCACTTTAAAAAAGATTTATCCTAATTGGGTATTTATTGCAGATCCTGTAACGATTTC